>DATNLS010000247.1:0-11945 GCA_035602775.1 Candidatus Acidiferrales bacterium
AGCGGTCTCGCCAGTTGATACGCAACGCTGCTTTTTTCGTTTCAACTCGCCGGCGCCGCACCCGAATCGAAACTCGGATTAAACACCATATTGTATTGCCGTCGTCGATCAATCTTTTTGACGATCAATTTCAGAAAAATCTTCATGACATTTTGGACCGGGCGCGCACTTCGAACGTGATCAGCTCGAACGGCCCGAGTTCGAGCGTGATCGCCCCGTCGCGCGAGCGCTTGAGGCCCGCGCGCTTCACCGCACGCCCACCGAGGTCGACCAGCCGCGCGCGGCCGCCGGCTGCGAAGGTGAAACGCGCGATCTCGGGCGTCGGCGACGCGCTGTAAGCCCGGACTTTGTAGGCGCTTGCGCGGGCGAGCGGCCGGGCAGTCGAAAAAATCACGCGCGAATTGTCGCATCCGAGGAGCGAGGTCGTGGCCGCGTCGCCGCCGTCACGACGGCCTGAAAAAACGCGCGGCGGCGACGTGTACGCCTCGACGCGTTGCAACAAGCCAGCGTCGAGATAGCTGCCTCGATAGGTCGCAACCGCGAATTCGAAGCGATGCGCACCGAGTTCCTGGGCGTCGGGCGTCTCGAGCTCGGGTCCGGCCCCGCCGCGGCGCGTCGCGAGGTCGGAGCGCGACAACCATCCGACGCATCGCAGCAGCGTCAGCAGAATCGTCGAGCCCGCGGACTCGGACCGCGCCTCGACCTCCAGGATGCCGCGGCTCGCGATCGCGGCAGAAAACTCCGCGCCTTCGACGGCGCTGAACGAGCGATGCGGCACGGTGGGATAGATGTCCTCGGTGCCACGCGGTTCTGACGGCGCGAGCTGCCGGCGCACTACGCCAAAACTGGTGTCGTGGACCGCGTCCGCGGCTACGACGGGAGTGCGCAACGCGGCGCGGAGGCGATGGTCGCGAGCGCGATTCGTCACGTCGGCGACGAAGTCAACGCGGTCGAGGCCCTGGTAGAGCGTCGCGGTGAGCGCGATGTCGAGTTGTTCCAATTGCGTCGCGCGCTCGCGCCGATCTGCCATCAGCGCGGCCGGCACTTCGAAAGTCATCGCGAGTTTGAGGCGCTTACGCACGGGGCCGTTGTCGACAACGCTCGCGGAAATCGCGACGGGATTTGAGATTGCTGCGCCATCGCCGACGGGATCGTAGTTGTACTCGTCGCCGCGATCGCCATCGTCCTCGAAATAGAGCTCCATCGCCGCGTTGCGAGTCAGATCGCGAATCTCCAGGCCGCGCGCCGTGGGAGTCAGGCGGAAAAATTCGTTCCCAATCGACGCGACCGGCTCGTTAGCCGCGCGAACGGCAGTGGAGTCGTCGCGAACCAGACGATAGAAGCTGAATCCCGTCTGCGCAAGATCGTCGGCGACGAAGCTCACGGTGCATCGCGCGGCGCTGGTGGCGTGGATGCGCACCGCGCCCGAATCGGGAAGGGTCCTAATCGCGTTCTGAAATTTTGCGAGATTCAGATCGCTGAACGCGGCCCGGCTCATGAAAAGATTTACCTGCGGGCGGCCATCGGCCGTTGTCGCAATCTGGAATCGATTCACGGTGCGGCCGAAGATGGACGGCTGGCTCAACCCGCCAACGATCGATTTGAATTCGGCCGCCGGCATATCGGAATCGAACGCTCGCCCTCCGCGGGCAGCGTCGAGCGCGACCGCGATGCGCCGCCCGTCGACTGTCTCGACCGCATAGCTCGCATCCGGGTCGGCGACTTCGGCCTCGCCGCTGACGAGCGCGCCGCGCGCGAGCGACGGGTTGAAGACCGCAATTTCAGACGCGTCGACGTTGCGGACGTTGAGGCATGACGCGGCGGCGCGGCGCACCGCCGTCTCGGTGAGCATCGCCGCCTGATCGAATCGATAGCGCATGTCGATATGCACCTGGTCGACCGAGCACCCGCAAATCGAATCGTGGGGATGATTCTGAATTTCGGTGCGCCACGCCATCTCGAGAAATGCGTCGAGGCCCGCGCCGCGTCCGCTCGCGTTGGCCAGCGCCGCAATCGGATCGGCGTAGCGCTCGAGCGCGCGGCAATTCTCAAAGTCGCGTTGCTTGATCCAGGTGCGCGCAGAGGTGACGCCCGGCAACAGATGCGATCGCATCGGCGACCGCAGCTCTCCACGATGGCGCGGAGTGCCGTCGAGCGGAAGCTCGGCGATCCGGCGCACATAATTTTCGAGTGAGCCGGTCTCGAAGGTCATCGCGGAAACCTCGCGCGCCTCGTTGATTCGCGCCGCGAGCCGCGGGTCGGGCTCGGCGTGATCGGTTCCAGCCATCACCAGGATCGGCGTGCCGTCGGCGAAGTCGCGCTCGCGGCTCGCGATTTGTTCGGCGCGCGCGATGAAGCTCTCGACTGATTCGAGCGGCAGATTCGCGCCGTTCGAATAACCGTTGGGCAGGTAAACCGTCAGCACCGAGCTGCCGTCGAGCGCTTCCCACGTGAAGCGATTGCGATTGACGTCCGCGCCGACGCCGCGCCACAACACCGCGGTCGTGTAGCCGAAGCCGGCGAGGATTTGCGGCATCTGCGCGATATGCCCGAACTGATCGGGCAGGTAGCCGAGGTCGAGTGGCTGGCCGAAGCGGCGCGCGATGGCCATGCCGATTTCAAGATTGCGAATCAGCGACTCGCCGCTGACCAGGAAACTGTCGGCGAGCACGTACCAAGGCCCGACCTGGATTTTGCCCGCGCGAATCAGGTTGCGCAGCCGCGGCTCGGTCCGCGGGCGCATCTCGAGATAGTCGTCGAGCACGATCGTCTGCCCGTCGAAGTGAAACGATGGAATGGTTCCTCGCTCGACCAGCGGAATCATCCGATCCGCCATCGCGACCAGCCGCGCGCGCATCTGCTGAAACGGCTGATACCACTCGCGGTCCCAATGCGTATGAACGACGAAATATAGTTGATCCATAAAGTTACGGCTCAGGCGGGACGGCGCGGGACGAGAATTTTGCGGCGCAGGATCATTATTTCCTCGCGGCGTTGATTGAGCCCGCGCGTCTCGACGTAAATGACGCCGCGATCGGCCTTCGACTTCGACGCGGTCGTCTCGAGCACCGTCGTTTCCGCGTATAGCGTATCGCCGGCGAACGTCGGGCCGGTGTGTCGCACCGATTCGTATTCGAGGTTCGCGATCGCATTCTCGCTCACGTCCTTCACACTCATCCCGACGACGGTCGCCATCACCAGCAGCCCATTGACCAGCGGGCGGCCATGCTGCGTCGTCGCGGCATAGGCGGCGTCGAAGTGAAGCGGGTTGGTGTTCATCGTCATGAGCGTGAACCAGGTGTTGTCGAACTCGGTGATAGTCCGGCCGGGCCAATGCTTGAAAGTCTGGCCGGCGGCAAAGTCCTCGAAGTAGCGATTCATGCCAGTAGCGGCTGGCGCGCCGCGTCTTCGGGAATTATACGACGGGCGCGCCGGTTGCAATTGATTGTGCTAGCTTCGTCGAGTCGATGGCGCGGCTCACGAAATTATTGGTCGCAAATCGCGGCGAGATTGCGCTTCGAATCATCCGCAGCGCGCGCCTGTTCGGGCTCAAGACGGTCGCCATCTATTCGGCCGCGGACGCCAACAGCGCGCACGTCGGCGCGGCTGACGAAGCGATTGCGATCGGACCGGCCGAGGCGGCGAAGAGCTATCTCGATATCGCGGCGATAATCGCGGCGGCAAAACAATCCGGCGCCGACGCGATTCATCCCGGCTACGGATTTCTTTCCGAGCGTTCCGAATTCGCGCAGGCCGCCGCCGATGCGCGAATCGTGTTCGTCGGACCGCGGCCTGACGTGATGGCGGCGCTCGGCGACAAGGTCGCCGCGCGGCGAATCGCAGTCGCAGCGAACGTTCCGGTGGTGCCGGGAATCGAGACCGCCGAAATCGTGGCGGCGCGCGAGTTTGCCGCGCAGGTCGAGTACCCGATTCTGATTAAGGCTGCCGCCGGCGGCGGCGGACGCGGGATGCGCGTCGTCGCGGAAGCGTCGCAGCTCGAGAGCGCGCTGGAAGCGGCCGCACGCGAGGCAGCGGCGGCATTCGGCGACGGGCGCATCTTCATCGAGAAATATCTGGCGCATCCGCGCCATATCGAAATACAAATTCTTGGCGACGATCACGGCGGCGTGGTCGCGCTCGGCGAGCGCGATTGCTCGATCCAGCGGCGGCATCAGAAAGTTATCGAGGAGTCGCCGGCGCCCGGACTCTCCAACGCGATGCGCGCGAAGATGATCGACGCGGCGCTCAAACTCGCACGCGCGGCGCACTACACCAACGCCGGCACCGCGGAGTTTCTAGTCGAGGGCGACAACTTTTACTTCCTGGAAGTGAATGCGCGCCTGCAAGTCGAGCATCCCGTGACCGAGATGCGTTTCGGCTGCGACCTGGTATTCGAGCAATTGCGGATCGCGTCAGGCGGCGCGGTGCCCGAGCCGGCGGCGCCGCGCGGCGTGGCGATCGAATGCCGCATCAATGCCGAGGATCCCGAGCACGACTTCCGTCCCGCGACCGGAACTGTGCTTCACCTGAATATTCCCGGCGGCCCGGGCGTGCGCTTCGATTCGCACCTGGCTCGCGGAATTGAAGTGACTCCGTGGTACGACGGCCTGCTCGGCAAGCTGATTTGCTACGGCGCGAATCGCGAGGAGGCGCGCGGCCGGCTGGTCAACGCGCTCGGCGAATTCAGTTTGCTCGGCGTGACCAACAACGCCGCATACCTGCGCGATATCATTGCGAGCGAACAGTTTCGCGACGCGAAGCTTTCGACCCGCTTCATCGACGAATTTTTTGCGGATTGGAAGATCGGCTTTGCAGAGATAGATGCGGCAATCGTTGCGGCAGTCATCGCCGCGGGTGATGCGCATGCGGAAGCCGATGCGCCGAAGCCGAATACTGAGCGTCGGTCGCCGTGGGACGGCCTGAACAACTTCGAGCTGTGGCGATCGCGTCGATGAAACTCACACGAACGGGTGACTCGCACGAATACGACGCCGAGGTGATCTCGCGCGACGGCAACACGATCCGCGTCCGCATCGGAGACCGGGAAATAGCGGCGACATTCACGCCGAATGCGGACGGCGGCGGGATTCTTTCGATGGACGGGCGGCGCTATCCGATTTTCGTCGCGCGGCGAAAGGATGCCATCTTCGTCTGTGTCGGGCCAGCGTCGTTCGAGTTCAAGCCCGCCGAAACGGCAGCGCGGCGTCGCGCGCGCGGACTGGCAGCGGCGGAAATCACCGCGCCGATGCCGGGCAAGGTGCTCAAGGTACTGGTGCGCGACGGCGATCTGGTCGAAGCCGGGCAGCCGCTGATCGTGCTCGAGGCGATGAAAATGGAAACGACGCTCGCCGCCGAGAGCGCCGCGCTCGTGAAACATGTTCGCGTCGAGGAGGGCCAGACCGTCGATCACGGCGCGGTGCTGCTCGAGCTTAGTCCCCCGCCGGCTTCATCAGGTCGCGAATCTGGCCCTCGAGCTGAGTGATCCATTCCTCGAAGTCACCGTCGCGCTCGACTACTATCTCCAGCTTGCCGTTTTTCAAAATCGAGACGCGCCCCGGATGCTCAGTGCGCAGCGGAATCTCAACCGCCTCGCGCGAGATTCCCATCGGATCGATCACCGCGAAGATTCTTTCGATTTCTTTGAGTGTAACGGCCTTCAGCATGTGCACGCCTCGCGCGGTTACGTCTTTACTTAAATTGTCAGCGTCGTAAGCTCAAGGCGCGCAAAATCTTGTTCGGGGGAGGATCGCGTGTTCGGAACAATAAAGAAAGTAGTCAAGGACAAGGGCTTCGGCTTCATCATCGCGGACGACGGCGGCGACGAGGTCTTCTTCCACCGCTCGGCGCTGTCGCCCAAGGTCTATTTCGACGACCTGCGCGACGGCAACGAAGTTCAGTTCGACGTCCGCGCGGGCGAGAAGGGGCGCCAGGCTTTCAACCTGCGATTGCGATAGCTCATCGGGTGAAGGCGAACCAGCGCTTCATCAGACCCGCAACGAAAGGCGTCAGCCGCGTGCGCGTATAAAGTCCGGCGGCGCGGCGGATCGCGTCGGCCTGCGTCGGGTACGGATGGATCACATCACCGAGACTGCCCAGGCCTACGCCGGCTTTAATCGCGGTCGTGAGCTCCGAGATGATCTCGCCGGCGTGGCTCGCGACGATCGTCGCGCCGACGATCTGATCGCTCCCTTCTTTCACGAGCACCTTCACGAAGCCGTCGGTCTCTCCGTCGAGCACCGCGCGATCTACCTCCTTCAGTTCCTGCGTGTACGTTGCGACTGCGATTCCGCGCTGCTTCGCCTCGGATTCGTAGAGTCCGACGTGCGCAAGTTCGGGGTCGGTGTAGGTACACCATGGAATAGTCAGTTGGCTGGCGCGCTGGCGTCCAAAGAATAGTGCGTTGCGCAGAATGATGCGCGCGTGCGCGTCGGCCAGGTGGGTAAATTTGTACGGCGACGCGACGTCGCCGCCGGCGTACACGAGCGGATTGGTGGTGCGCAGGTGGTCGTCAACCTTCACGCCGCTCTGCTTGTCGTATTCGATCATCGCGGCTTCGAGATTAAGCCCCTCGACCGCGGGCACGCGCCCGACGCCGATCAATATCTCGTCGCAGGCAAGCTCGCGCCGGACGCCGTCGCGTTCGGTCGCGATTATTTTCTCATTGCCGCGCAACTCGACGCTGGAAATCTTGCAGCCGGTAAGGATCTCGACACCGTCGCCGACGATCGCGCGCTCGACCCGCTCCGCGGCGGCGCGATCCTCGCGAATCAGGATTTGCGGCGCGACTTCGAGCAGGGCGACCTGCGCACCGAACCGCGCGAAGGTCTGCGCAAGCTCGCATCCAATCGGCCCGGCGCCAATCACGGCGATTCGCCGAGGCAATTCGGTCAGCGAAAATACCGTCTCGTTGGTCAGATAGCCGGCCTCGGCCAGGCCTGGTATCGGGATCGATGCGGCGCGCGCTCCCGCCGTAATCGCAGCCTTCTTGAATTTCAGCCGCTTGCCGTCAACCTCGACACAATCCGGCGCGACGAAGCGCCCATCGCCGATGAACACGTCCACGCCCAGGCCGCGAAACCGATTGGCCGAGTCGGTCGGGCTGAGCTCGGCGCGCAGCTTGCGCATCCGCTCCATCACGGCTGGAAAATTCACCCGCACACCGGACGGCACCTCGACGCCGAAGCGGCCCGCATCGCGAACCGCAGCGGCCGCGCGCGCCGAACGAATCAGCGCCTTCGACGGCACGCATCCGAAGTTGAGGCAATCGCCGCCCATCAAATCGCGCTCGACCAGCGCGACCTTTGCCCCGAGAATCGCCGCGCCTGCCGCCGTCACGAGGCCCGCGGTGCCGGCGCCGATCACCACCAGGTTGTAGCGGTCGGCGGGCGTTGGGTTGACCCATCCACTGGGATGCAGATTTTCCGTCAGCGCGAGGTTGTAAGCGTCGAGCGGCTCGTGCTTCAGCGCGTGCGATGACATTGATTGGTGTCCTTCAAGTTTTTTCGCGCAGCGTCCGCGCGCCGATTCGCGTTGCGTACACCGCCACCGCGACGGTCGCGACGAATCCGACCGCGGTGAGCGCCCATCCGGCCGGCGTGCGTTTGGCGCTGCCGCCGGCCGCGCGCGCGAGGTCGCCGCTAATCGATCCGATATAGACGTAGAGAATCGTTCCGGGAATCATCCCGGCCCACGACGCGAAAAAGTAATCGCGCAGCGTCACCCGCGTCAGCCCGTACGCGTAGTTGAGCAGGTTGAATGGAAACACCGGCGACAGCCGCGTCAGGATGACGATTTTCCATCCCTCTTTGCCGACTGCTTCGTCGATCGCCTTGAACTTCGCGTTGCCTTCGAGTCGCCCGCTGACCCAATCGCGCGCGAGGTAGCGGCCGACCAGGAATGCCGCCGTGGCGCCGAGCGTCGAGGCGATCGAAACGTAGATCGATCCGCGCACCACTCCGAAGATCACTCCCGCGCCGATCGTGAGGATCGATCCCGGCAGAAAGGCGACGCACGCCGCGATGTAAATTGCGATGAACGCCAGCGGCGCCAGCGCACCCAGCCCGCGAATCCAGTCGAGCGCGTTGGTCAGCCACGGTCCCGCGCCGATGCGATGCGCAAGGTAGAGGATCGCAACTACCGCGATGACGCTCAGAAGAATTTTAGGGCGAAAAAAAGTTGCGGCTCGGCTGGCGGCGGTAGTCATCTCGAGGTTCCGGGATTGGTAACTCGCGGGCGGCCAGTTCGGTTTCCGCTGCGAGCATCGCCGATGCGGACTGCTTATAATGCCATCGAGGATTGTGTAATCCTAATCCGCATGTCGGTCCACGATCACGAAAAACACGCGCGCAAGAACCTCAAAGTCGGCGTCATCACCGCCAGCGACACTCGCACGCCGGAGACTGACGAGAGCGGCCAGCTCATACGCACCTTGCTCGAGGCGGCCGGCCATTGTGTCGACTACTACGCGATCATACCCGACGACGGCGAGAAGGTTTCCGCCGCCCTGGTCAGCAACCTGGAAAATCTCGATGCGATCATCATCAACGGTGGCACCGGGATTACCGCTCGCGACACCACTACCGACGTCGTGAAATCGGTGCTCAACAAGGAGCTCGACGGCTTCGGCGAACTCTTCCGGATGCTGTCGTTTCAGGAAATCGGCGCGGCCGCGATGATGAGCCGTGCGATTGCCGGTGTCCGTCACGGCAAGTTCGTCGCCGCACTTCCCGGCTCCCCCGACGCGTGCCGGCTTGCGATGGAGAAGCTGCTGATCCCACAGCTCGGGCACATCGCTTACCTGCTGAGCAAATGAACCCGTGAACCGCTTCACGATCAAAATGTTCGCGACGCTGCGTGAGCGAGCGCATGCGGCCGAGCTGACGCGTGAGTTTCCCGAGGGCGCCACAGTCGGCGAAATCTGGCGGCAGATGGTCGTCGAATTTCCCGAACTCGGGGGCCATCACGATTCAGTCGGCTTCGCCGTCAACCAGGAATATGTCGAAGGCGACTTCAAGCCGCGGATGGGCGACGAGATCGCGTTCATCCCGCCCGTCAGCGGCGGAGCCGGGACGCCGGCATACGTTGGCAAAATTACGATCGGCCGCAACCGAATCGACGTCGCCGCGCTCGAGCGCGAAGTTGCCGACCCCGCGGCCGGCGCAATCGTGTCGTTCACCGGCACGACTCGCCGCGACAACGCGGGCCGGCGCGTCATTCGCCTCGAGTACGAAGCCTACGAGCCGATGGCGCTATCCGAAATGCGCAAGCTCGCGGTCGAAGCCGGCTCACGATGGAAAATCACGCGCATCGCGATCGCGCATCGCGTAGGCGTCGTCGAGATCGGCGAAACTTCGGTGGCAATCGCAGCCTCGGCACCGCATCGCGCGGAAGCCTTCGAGGCCTGCCGCTTCGCAATCGATCGTCTGAAGGAAGTGGTGCCCATCTGGAAGAAGGAGCACTTCGAAGGCGGCGAAATCTGGATCGGCTGCCAAACCTCGCACCCACCTGCGCTTGAATAGCAATGGATCAGCTTTGCGATGCGAAAGACCCTCGGCAACCAAAGATTCTCTGAGGAATAATTCCTTATGGAGAAATCAGGCGGTGGCCCGAGATTGATCATTGTGTGCGGCTTGCCAGGTTCAGGAAAGACCACAGTCGCCAAGCGGCTCGAACGCAGGCTCCGCGCGATTCGGTTTTCCCCCGACGAATGGATGGCTGCCCTTACTCTAGACCTCTCCGATAAAGGAAGGCGCGAGAAGATCGAAGCTCTGCAGTGGAAGCTCGTTCAAGGCCTTCTCGCAGTTGACCTCACAGTAATCATTGAGTGGGGCACGTGGAGAAGGTCTGAGCGAGACACCTTGCGACTGGGAGCCCGAGCCCTTGGCGCTGCCGTTGAGCTGCACTACCTCTCTGCGCCAGCTGATGTTCTCTTCGACAGAATTCAACGCAGGGGCCTGGAGAATCCGCCCATAGAACGAGACGCCGTGTTTCGATGGTTCGAGAGGTTTCAGGTACCCACGCCCGAGGAAATGGCCCTCTTCGACGAGCCTTCTACGTTTGGTGTAGATCCGTGACCATTTCTCAGGAAGTGCTTCTTCGCAGGCAATTCGGCGCCCATCATTGACCGCGCGGACAGTTACCAGTTACAAATGAAGGATGGCGTTGGGCGAAACTTCGGTTGAAAAGATCATCCTGGCTGAGCCGCGCGGCTTTTGCGCCGGCGTCGATCGTGCCGTCGAGGCGGTCCGCAGCGCGCTGCGCTCCTACGGACGCCCGCTCTACGTGCGTCATCAGATCGTGCACAACCGCTTCGTGCTCGAGGCGCTGGAGCGGGAAGGCGCGATTTTTGTCGAGAGCCTCGACGAGGTGCCCACCGGCCAACGCGTCATTTTCAGTGCGCATGGCGTCGCGCCCAGCGAATGGGACCGCGCCAAAGACCGTGAGCTGCGCGTTATCGACGCCACCTGCCCGCTCGTCACCAAGGTCCATCTCGAAGTGAAGAAGTACGACGACGAGGACCGCACCGTCATCCTGATCGGCCACGCCGGCCACGAAGAAGTGAAGGGCACGCTCGGCGTCGCCCCCGGCAAGGTGCTGCTGGTCGGCAGCGTCGCCGAGGCGCGCACGGTCGCAGTTCAGAATCCCGAACGCATCGCCGCCGTCACGCAGACCACGCTCAGCGTCGACGACACGCGCGAAATCATGGAGACGCTCAAAACGCGTTTCCCCACGATGCAGGCGCCGAAGACCGACGACATCTGCTACGCGACCCAGAATCGCCAGAACGCGGTAAAGGAACTCGTACAGGTCAGCGACGCGGTGCTGGTGGTCGGCTCGAAGCAGAGCTCGAACGCGAACCGGCTGGTCGAGGTCGCGCGGATGCGCGGCGCGCGCGCCTTCCTGGTCGATTCCATCGCCGACGTCGAGCCCGCGATGCTCGAGGGCGTGCGCGCGCTCGGCCTGACCGCGAGCGCGTCGTCGCCGGAATGGCTGGTCGAGGAAATAATCGGCGCTTTCGCCCGCTCCGGCGCCGAGGTCGAGCTGCTGAGCGTCGCCAAGGAACGCGTCCACTTCCCGCTCCCAATGCCAGCCGACTGAGCGGGACGCAAGTACAAATTCGCGGTTCTTCCCCCGAACGAGTTCTAACAGGGACGAAGTCCCGCATCTTTTCTTTTTCTTGATACTGGGTGCAGGGGTCACCCCTGCCGCCCGCCGCGCAGGCGATTATTCCTTTCCTTCTCATCCGTCCCGCACTCCGCCCTTCGCCTTGACAATTCCGCGCCATTGCTTGCAGACTCATCCGGATTTCGCCGAACTGTGAGAGGAACCTTCCGATGCGAACTGCTATCGCGCGTGTGCTGATACTGGTGATCCTGCTGGCAATCCCGATGGTCAGCGGATGCCAGTCCGAGGCCAAGAAGCATCTGTACAAGGCCGAAGACCTGTTCGAAAAGCGCGACCTCGACGGCGCCAAGAAAGAACTCGAGCTGTCGATAAAGGCCGACCCCAACGACCTCGACGCGCACAAGTCGCTCGCGAACATCGATGAAGCCCTCGGCGATCAAGACGGCGCCGCCAAGGAATACATGGCCGCTTCCGCGCTCGATCCCACCGACGAGAAGCTGCTCAACAAGGCGCGTCTCTACAAGCAGCTCGAGGATATGGCGAATTCCTCCGGCCAGGCGCTCGACAAGATCAAGGCGGGCCAGGTCACCGAGGGCGTCGCTCAGCTCAAGGACATCATCACGACGACCAGAATTCCGGCCGCTCGTGAAAAGGCGGTTAACGCGCTCTCCGACTCGATTCCGATCATCCAGAAAGTCGGCGACCAGCAGATGGCCGACAAAAAGTACCCCGACGCGATCGTCACCTACGAGCAGGGCATCCGCGCCGTGATGCTGCTGGCAAGGGCGCACAAGATGGACACGCTCGGCCCCGAGGCGGAC
>DATNLS010000253.1:0-20622 GCA_035602775.1 Candidatus Acidiferrales bacterium
ATATTCTGCGTCCGCTCATGATGGCGCACTCGGACATGCGGCTGACGCCCGCTGTAAAAGAGGAGCTCGCGCAGGGTTACCAACACGGAAAGCCGGTGCCCTACTTCCCGATTTATCTGCGGCCCGCTGGCGAGATGAAGTCGTCGGCGAACGAGATGGCGCAATTCGTCCGCATGATGCTGAATCGCGGCGAGCTCGACGGCGCTAAGATCGTCAGCCCGGATTCGATTACGCGAATGGAGACGCCGGAGAGCTCGCTCGCCGCGCGCGCCGGCTTGAAGGACGGCTACGGGCTGGGCAACTACGCGGACGAAGAAGAGCCGCTGATTCAGCGCGGGCACGACGGCGGGATCGACGGCTTCCTGTCGCGCTACGTTTACGTCCCGGAGGCCGGCAGTGGCTACTTTTTCTCGATCAACGACTCATCGCTTGGCGGCGGGCGCGCGGTACACGAGATCGAGCAGTTGCTCTACGCGTACATGACGCCGGGCGCGAAGGCGCACCAGGAACCCGCGGTGAAAATGCCAAAGGGGGCGTCAGAGTGGATCGGCTACTACGCGCCAGCCTCGCCGCGCCAGGAAAAACTGCGGTACCTCGACCTTTTGCTGGGCGGCGAATTCGTCAGCATCAGGAACGGCACGATGTACGCCCGGCCGGTCTTCGGCGCGCGGCGCGAGCTGGTTCCAGTCGGCGCCAACCAGTTCCGCACCACGAAGAGCGAAACCGCGACGGCAATCTTTACCACTGACGGCAAAGGCAACGTCGTGATGGTCGCGAGCATGCCGCCGGACATCCCGATACCCGACTACTTCGTCAAGACAAATCCAATCTGGCCGATGACGCGGCTGGTGCTCGTGCTCGGGGCGCTTATTGTGATGCTGTCGTCGATCGTGTTTGCCTTCATCTGGATCCCGCGCAGGATCCTTGGTGCCAAGGTCGAGCATCTCGCGATTCGAATCCTTCCACTGCTCGCGACGGTCTCACTGATCGCCGCGTTCGCGATGGCGCTCAGCTCGGAGCCCGTCTACCTCGCGCGTTTAGGAGTCGCGTCGCTCGCATATTTCATCGGCACGATCGCATTTGCGATCTTCGCGCTGGTCGGACTCGCACTCGTGCTGATGACGCCCTCGCCAATCCATCGCGGCGTGCGCATACATTCATTCCTGGTCGCGATCGCATGCGCAGGACTCACGAGCTATCTCGCCTATTGGGGTCAACTCGGAATTCGGTTCTGGCAACCGTGGTAGATAAGGGAGGTCGCGTATGCACAAGGAGCCTGCCCGGTTCGTCACCTCCGCATCACTCATATTCGGCGTCGCTCTCGTCTTGAGCGTATCTTGCATCATCGGCGCATCGGCGATTGCGTCGCCGCAAACGGGGTCGCTCGCGGATGCCTACCGGATCATTGAGTCCAAGGAGTTCGTCGATCTGACGCATTCGTTCGGTCCCTTGACGCCGGTGTGGAGAGGATTCGGCCCAGCAGCTTTCTCGGCGGCCGCGGATCCCGCGACCGGACGTCCGTACACAATTGACCGCGACGGATTTCGCGCCCAATTCTTCGCGATGGTCGGGCAGTACGGAACGCATATCGATCCGCCCGCGCACTTTGATCCCGCAGGCGCAACCGTGGACCAGATTCCAGTCAAGCAGATGATCCTGCCGCTGGTGGTTTTCGACCTGACTCCGATCCTCAAGAGCGATCCCAATCACCTTCTCACCGTGGACGACATCCTGGCGTGGGAGCGGATTCACGGACGCGTCCCGGCGGGCTCTTTCGCGGCGTTGCGCACCGACATGTACAAGGACTGGGACAACAATCCTGCGCGCTTCGAGCGCAATCCATTCCCCGCGTGGTCTATAGCGGCGATCCGATTCCTGTACGAGCAGCGCGGCATCGTCGCGAACGGCCACGAGTCGATGGATACCGACCCGACGCCCACTCTCGAGTCCGAGCGCTGGCTGCTCAAGCACGGCCACTGGCAAATCGAGGTGATGGCTAACCTTGATAAGGTCCCGGCCACCGGCGCGCTAATTGTAGTAAGCTGGCCGAAGCCTCAGCACGGCCTCGGCTTCCCCGCTCGCGCATTCGCGATCCTGCCGTAGCGTTAAGGCTGGGTGCAGGGCTCAGCCCTGCCGAAGGAAGCGTGAAACCCACCGCGGGTTTCACTTAGATGAAGTTCCTCACGAAATCCTCAGCACGCCCGCGCCCTTGATCTCATCGTGCTTCAGCATCTTGAGCGCGACGTTGGCCTCGGCGAGGCCGAAGGCCATCGTGCTGATGCGAATGGGAATCTCGGCCGCGAGCTTCAGGAACTCTTCGCCGTCGGCGCGAGTGTTGGCCGTCACGCTGCGAAGTTCCTTTTCGTAGAACAGATGTTTTTCGTAGTCGAGCGTCGGAATCGGACTTAGGTAAATTCCCGCGACGGCGAGAATCCCGCCGCGATCGAGCGCGGCCATCGCGGGCAGCACGAGATTTCCGGCCGGCGCGAACAGAATCGCCGCGTCGAGCGGCGCTGGTGGCGCGTCTTCCGCGTCGCCAATCCACTCGGCGCCAAGATCTTTCGCCAAATCGCGATGCGGTCCGCCGCGACTCATGACGAACACCCGGCATCCCCAATGCCTCAGCACCTGGATCGCGAGATGAGCCGAGCCGCCGAAGCCATAGAGCCCGACCGTCGCGGCCGGTTTGACGTCGGCGCGCTTGATTGCGCGAAACCCGATTATTCCGGCGCACAACAGTGGCGCCGCCTCTTCGTCGCCCAGCGAATCGGGCAGCGCATACGCAAAATCCTCGCGCACGACCGCATACTCGCAATAGCCGCCATCGTGATCGTAGCCGGTGAAGCGCGCGTTGACGCAAAGGTTCTCGCGACCGCGACGGCAATAGACGCAGATGCCGCAAGTCTCGCGCAGCCATGCGATACCGACTCGGTCGCCCTGCTTGAAGCGAGACGCGCCGACGCCCCGCTTGTCCACAACGCCGACAACTTCATGACCCGGAATAATTCGTGGATGGCGCGGCGGCAGGTCACCTTCGGCGACGTGGAGATCGGTGCGACAAACGCCGCAAGTGCGCACGCGCACGAGGATCTCGCCCGGCCGGGGCTCGGGCATCGGCGCGTCGATCGTGTGCAGCGGATCGGACTCGATCGGCGCCGGCTTTTCCACCACCATCGCCTTCATTGAAAATATTGTAGGAAAATTTTGTATTCGATGCGCCCGCTGATGGCTCGCGAAAAAGGCCTGTTAACGCATAGAACGGCGAAGAATTGTGCTAAAGTTTAGCCGCGTGCTATTGAGCCGCAGCGATGGAGGCGCACAAGCAAACCCCGCCGAACAACGAACTCTCGTTCGCGCGCACCGATAATTCCACGCTGGTCGTGCGGCTCGCCGGCGATTGGCATCTGCGTCATGGCCTGCCCTCCGCGGACCTGGTAGCGAAACAACTCGACACCGCGCCCAAGCCGACGAAGCTCACCTTCGACGCCGCCGATCTTCGCGACTGGGACAGCGGCCTGCTCACTTTCCTCATCGGCATAAGCGAGCTTTGCCACAAGCGCAAATTGCCCGCCGATTGGTCTCCGCTGCCCGAAGGCGTGCGCAGCCTGATCCAACTGGCGGAGACGGTGCCGGAGAAAACCGGAGCGCGCGCGGAAGTTTCGCATACTTCGTTTCTCGAGGAGATCGGCCACGAAGCGATTTCGTACGCGCAGGCCGTCGATGATTTTCTGCGCTTCCTCGGCGAAGTGACAATCGCGTTCGCCAGGTTGCCTTTCGGCAAAGCGCGTTTTCGGCGAGTTGATCTGATGCTCATCATCCAGGAATGCGGCGCAAGCGCGTTCGGTATCGTCACGCTGGTCACGTTCCTCGTCGGGGTGATTCTCGCGTTCGAGGGCGCGGTGCAGTTGCAACAGTTCGGCGCCTCGATCTACGTCGCGGACCTGGTTGGAATCGCGATGAGCCGCGACATGGGCGCGATGATGACCGCGATCATCATGGCCGGCCGCACCGGCGCCGCGTTCGCCGCCCAGCTCGGCTCGATGAAGGTGACGCAGGAAATCGACGCACTGACCACGATGGGAGTGTCGCCGCTCGAATTCCTGGTGCTGCCGCGAGTGCTCGCGCTGTTCCTGATGATCCCACTGCTCTGCGTTTACTCCGATTGCCTCGGAGTGGCGGGCGGAGCATTCGTCAGCGCGACGATGCTGCATATTCCGCTCGGCATGTATCTTCGCGAGACCAAGGCGGCGGTCACGCTCACCGACATCTTTGGCGGCATCTTCAAGGCCGCAGTTTACGGCATAATCATCGCGGTTGCCGGATGCCTGCGGGGCTTTCAGTGCGGGAACAGTTCGTCGGCGGTCGGCGACGCCGCGACCGAGGCGGTGGTCACCGGAATCGTCTATGTAATCGCCGCGTGCGGAATCTTCGCGTTCGTCTTCAACGTGCTGGGGATCTAGTTGATGCACATCAAACCGGAAAGCCCGACGCTCTGAAATGTCGATCACGCATCCATCGTTCAAGGCTTCGGACGGGAAACCGGTTTCCGAGGTCAAGTTTCCGAAAGAGGGGCCGCCGCCGATCACCGTCAAGAATCTCACGATGGCTTACGGAACCTTCGTGCTGATGAAGGATATAAACTTCACCGTCAATCACGGCGATATCTTCATCATCATGGGCGGCAGCGGCAGCGGCAAAAGCACCCTGCTGCGCCACATGCTCGGCCTGATCGAGCCGGCCAAGGGCGAGGTTTTGTACGGCGATTTTAATTTCACCAAGGCCGAACCCGAACAGCGCGAGGAAATGCTGCGGCAGTTCGGCGTTCTCTACCAAGGCGGCGCGCTCTGGAGCTCGATGACGCTGGCGGAAAACGTCGGACTGCCGCTCGGCGAATTTACCAATCTGTCGCCCTCGGAAATTCGTGACGTCGCCGCGCTCAAGCTGGCGCTGGTCGGGCTCAAGGGCTTCGAGGGTTACTATCCGAGCCAGATCAGCGGCGGCATGCAAAAGCGGGCGGGACTGGCGCGCGCGATCGCGCTCGATCCGGAAATCCTTTTCTTCGACGAGCCGTCAGCCGGCCTCGATCCGATAAGCTCGCGCCTGCTCGACGACTTGATCCTCGAGCTGCGCGACAACCTCGGCGCGACCGTGGTCGTCGTCACGCACGAGCTGGCAAGTATTTTTGCAATCGGCAGCAACAGCGTTTTTCTCGACGCGGAGAGCAAGACCGTGATCGCAAACGGCGACCCCAAGGACTTGCTCAAGAATTGCAAGGATCACCGCGTGCGAGCTTTCCTTACACGCGGAGACGAAGACAAGAAAGACGAAAAGTCAGCGAGGGACCATGGGTAAGCGAATCAATCCGGCAACGGTGGGCGCGTTCGTTCTGGGCGCAGTAGGTTTGATCCTGGCGGCGGTCGTGGTCTTCGGATCGGGCAACCTGTTCCGCAAGAGCCACGAATTCGTCATCTACTTCGCCGGCGATATCAACGGCCTGCGGGTCGGCGCTCCGGTCAAGTTCAAGGGCGTCGAGATCGGCCAGGTCAGCCGGATCAAGTTGCGCCTCGAGCAGGACGTGAATCGAACCAACGGCCAGCTGCGGGCCGACGTGCGCATCCCGGTGATCATCGAGCTCGATGAAGAGAAGATCGTTTCCCACGGCGGCACTGCTATCGACTTGAGCGACCCGCATACGATTCCCAACCTGATCCGCGAGGGCTTGCGCGCGCAGCTGGGCTCGGACAGCTTCGTCACCGGCCTGATGTACGTCGCGCTGGACATCCAGCCCAACACGCCGATTCAGATGGTCGCGCCGCCCGGCTCGCCGCTCCAGGAAATTCCCGCGGTGCCGAACACGCTGGAGCAAGCCCAGGCCGTCGCGGTGCGAATTTTCGAACGGCTCGACAAGGTCGACTTCGGCGCCGTGTTCACGCAGATGACCGGGATGCTCGATTCGATCAGGCAAATCACCACCTCGCCTTCGCTCCGCGAGGCGATCAACAACTCCGAGCAGACGCGCGAGCAACTGGATCACGCGCTAGCCAGCACCCAGGCGGCCCTCAACACGGTCAACCGCCAGATGCCTCCGCTGTCGGTATCCATCCAGAAAACTTCGGGTTCGGCGGACGCCGCGGCGAAGCAGGCAACCCTGACGCTCGGCACCGTGCAAACAACGATCGAGCCGAACTCGCCCATCAACTACCAGGCACTGCAGACGCTGCAGGACGTCTCCGCCGCCGCGCACTCGATTAAGGAGCTCGCGGACTACCTGCAGCGTAACCCGAGCGCGATCGTCCGCGGCCGCGACTTCAGCCAGGACTAAGCGATGACCTTGACCAATGCTTTCAGAATCCTCCTGGCAGGCGTAATTGCGGCGTCGGTGACGGGATGTTCATACATGGCAAAAGCGATTCTCGCCCCGCAGAAAGACATCTCGAAGTTTTATCTGCTCACGCCCACCGCCGATACTGCCGCGCCCGCGACCGGGGCGGCGCAGAGCACGACCGCCGATTTCACGATCGGACTGGGACCGATCAAACTTCCGCCCTACCTGGATCGCCCGGAAATAGTCACGCGCGCGGCGCCCAATCGTCTCGAGCTGTCGAAAGAGGATCGATGGGGCGAATCGGTGCAGAACGGTTTCACCATAGCGATGAATCGCAACCTCGCCGCGCAAACCGGCGCCGCAGTGATCGATTTTCCATGGTACAACACCGTGCACATCGACATGCAGGTGCAGATAGACGTCTATCGCTTCGAGACCGATAGCCAGGGCACCGCAACGCTGTCAGCGAAATGGACAATCCTGGACTCCACCGGCAAGACCATCCTCTATAAGGTGGAGGCCCACCTGACACAGCCCTCGAAACCCGGCGATCAAACCGACGCCGCAGCAGCCCTAAGCCGCACCATCGGCGACCTAAGCGGCCAGATCGCCAACATGGTGCAGCAGTTACGTTCGCATCAGGGTGCACACGCAGCGTAGCGGCCCGCCGGAAACGAACCACTCCGTCAAATAGAATGGCTTAGAGTTCGAAGTCGGCTTCTTCCAGGATCCTTGCCGCGCGGAACAGGAAGCTGTTGCCCAGGACGCCGTCGACGACGCGATGGTCGTACGACAGCGCCAGGTACATCATGGTGCGGATCGCGATCGCGTCGGCGCCGTCGACCTCGACCACCACCGGCCGCTTCTTCACCTCGCCCATCCGCAGGATTCCGACCTGCGGCTGATTGATGATCGCGAAGCCGTAAAGATTGCCCTCGCGCCCGGGATTCGAGAGCGTGAAGCTTCCGCCGGCTAGATCGTCGGCGGTGATCTTCTTCTCGGCGACTTTGCGGCGCAGGCTCTCGATCGCACGCGCGATTCCGACCACCGACATTCCTTCCGCCGCCTTAATCACCGGGACCAGCAGGCCTTCGTCGGTGTCCATCGCGATGCCCAGATTGATCCCGCGGCGCGTCACCACCGAGTCGCCGACCACCGACGCATTCATCCGCGGAAATTCCTTGAGCGCTCGCACCGTCGCCGCGGCCGCAATCGGCAGGAACGTGAGGTTGAATCCTTCGCGCTGCGCGAACTCATCTTTATGCTTTTCGCGCAGCCGCATCGCCTTGGTGACATCCACTTCCGCCACCGTGCCGACGTGCGGCGAATGCGTCTTCGAGTACACCATGTGCTCGGCGATCAGTTTACGCCGCCGCGTGAACGGCTCGACGATATCGCCCTCGATCGGTTGATAGACGGGAGGCTTGAACCCGGGACCTGATTGAGTCGGCGCTGGCGTCGTCGCGGCAGGACTCGTTGCGGGACGCGGACTAGCCTGCGCACTGCCGTTGGTCTGCGGCTGCGCGGCCACACTCGGCGTTCCGCCTTTTCGCAGCGCGTCGAGGTAGCGTTGCAGGTCGCGTTTGCTGACGCGCCCGCCAATTCCGGTTCCCGGCACGTGACTCAGGTCGATGCCTTCCTCGGCCGCGATCTTCAGAACGACGGGCGAGAAGCGCCGCGGACCGACCTCGTCAGGTTCCGCTTCACGAAGGCCCGCGCCCGCTGCCTGCATCGGTTGCGGCTGCGGTGCGGGCTGGGGCGGCGGTGCGGGCTTCGCCTGAATTGGCGCAGGCTCCGGCTTCGTCGCGGCTTTCGGCGCGACCACCTTTAACTTTGCCGGAGCCTCGGCGCCGGCCGGCTCGATTACGGCGAGCGTCGCGCCAACTGGCAGCGTCTCCCCTTCCGCGGCGACGATCTTCGCGATTCGCCCCGCGCCGGGCGACGGAATTTCGGTGTCCACCTTGTCAGTTGAAATCGCGACCAGCGGCTGATCTTCGACGACGACGTCGCCTTCCTTGACCAGCCACTTTTCGATCGTGCCCTCGACTACACTCTCGCCCATCTGCGGCATGGTTACGTCGATGGCCATTTCAGTACGCCGCCAGGTTGCGAATCGCGTCCACGATTTTGTTGGTGCTCGGCAGGATGAAGTCCTCGAGTGGCGAACTGAACGCGACGTGCGCGTCAGCAGCCGCGACGCGCCGCACCGGACCGTCGAGATACTCGAACGCATTCTCCATTATGATCGCCGAGACCTCGCCGCCGATTCCGCCGGTCAGCCGATCCTCGTGCACCACCAGCACCTTGCCGGTCTTGCGCGCGGTAGCGAGTATCGCCTCGCGATCCAGCGGCAGCAGCGTGCGCAAGTCGAGCACCTCGACCGCGAGGCCGTCCTCTTTCTCGACGATTCGCGCCGCGTCGAGCGACTGTCCGAGCGTGCCGCCGTAGGTGATTATCGATAGGTCGCCGCCTTCTTTGCGAACCTCGGCGACGCCGATCGGCACCGTGAAGTCGCCCTCGGGCAGGTCCTCCTTGATACTGCGATAGAGCCGTTTGTGCTCGAAGTACACCACCGGATTGCCGTCACGAATCGCGCTCTTCAGAATTCCTTTCGCATCGTAAGGCGTCGCCGGCGCGACCACTTTGAGTCCCGGCACGCGCGTGAACCACGCCTCGGGATTCTGCGAATGGAACAGCGCGCCATGAACGCCCGCGCCCGACGGCGCGCGAATCACCAGCGGACATGCCGCCTTGCCGCCATGGCGGTAGCGTAGCGTCGCCGCGGTGTTGACGATCTGATCGAAGCCGCAAGAAATAAAATCCGCGAACTGCATCTCGACCACCGGACGCATCCCGAGCACTGCCGCGCCGATTCCCGCGCCGACGATCAACGCCTCCGAGATTGGCGTGTCGATGACCCGCTCCTCGCCGAACGCGTCGAGCAGTCCTTCGGTCGCCTTGAACGCGCCGCCCAGCTCCGCGACGTCCTCGCCCATAACGAACACATTTTCGTCGCGGCGCATCTCCTCGTGTAGCGCCGAGTTAATCGCCTTGATGTAGGTAGCTTCCATGACTTAGCGGTTGCCGTTGGTCGAAGAGTTGGGGGCGTTGGTCGAAACCTGGGCGCCGGGCGGCGCGTAAATATCTTCAAGTGCTTCTTGAGGTTCCGGCAGCGGGCTGCTTTCGCCGAAATCCACCGCCGCCTGCACCGTCTTGTTCACCCGCTCGTCGATCTGCTCGCGGATGCGCTTGATGTCGTGGCCCTTCTTTTCCAGATAGAACTCGAAGCGCGGAATCGGATCGCGGCTCTGCCATTCGATCAGCTCTTCCTGGTCGCGGTAGAGCGCCGCATCGTGCTCGCTATGCCCACGGTAGCGATAGGTCTTGCATTCGATCAGCACCGGACCCTCGCCGGCGCGCGTCTTCGCGATCATGCGCTCGCTCAGCTCGAGCACCGCGAGCAGATCGTTGCCCGAGCACACGTGACCCTTGAAGCCGTAGGCCTCCGCCCTGTCCGCGACGTCCTCGATCGCCATCTGCTTTTCGAGCGGAGTCGAGTAAGCGTAGCGGTTGTTCTCGCAAACGAAGACCACGGGGAGCTTGCGCACGCCGGCGAAGTTCATCGCTTCATGCACGTCGCCGCGCGAGGCCGCGCCCTCGCCGAAGAAGGCGACCGCGACGTTGGGATTCTTTTTCATTTTGAATTTGAGCGCCGCGCCGACCGCGACCGGCAGCGACGAGCCGAGCATCGAGGTCGATCCGAAAACGCCGTGCTCCAAATCGCCGCCGTGCAGAAACGAATCCTTGCCGCGCGACAAGCCGGTTTCTTTGCCCATCAACTGCGCCATCAGCCTGCCCGCGTCGACGCCGCGCATGATGAAGACGCCCATGTCGCGATGGAGTGGCGCGACGAAATCGCCGTCGTGCAGCGGCGCGCATATGCCGGTGACGATCGCCTCCTGCCCGGCGCCCGAGTAAACGCCGCCGAGGATTTTGTTCTGGCGATGCAATCGCGAGACGCGCTCCTCGAACGCGCGAATCAATTTCATCCAGTAATAGAGCTGAAGCTCGTACTCGACGCGCGGAGCGGCCTCGACCGCGCCGTGCGCAACATTGGTTTCGGGCATCTTGCGTGTACTCCGGTTTCGCCTGTCCTGTTCAGATTAACTCCGGCGGACGAGCGGGGCAAAACCCTTCTTTGTCGCAATCGCGACAGTCACTCCAGCAGTTTCGCAACGCGATCTTTCAATGATCCATCGCCGAGCAGCAGCAGGCTGGGCAACCGCAGCGTGAGCTCGATCCAGTTGCGATCGCGGCGCCCGACTTCGCGCAGTATCGCGAGACCGTCATCGACCTTGCCAAGCCCGAGCAAAGCAATCGCATGCCAGTAGCGCATTTCAGGATTGTCGCCGATCAGCCGCTCGGCAGCCGTGAATTCGCGCTCGGTCGTTTCCAGATCGCCGCGCCGAGCCGCTTCGTCGCCAAGCCGCATATGAATGTAAGCGCGGCGGACGGAGACCAGGCGGCGAATCTCGACCAGCGGCTCCGGCCCGTCGTCAACCCGCAGATCGAAGATGGTGTCGACCCACGGGCGGCCAGTGCTCTTCGCCTCGACGATCAAGATGGCCGCAGATTGACGCCCTCGGATGTCGCCGCCCTCGGCCTCGGCAGCGTCGAGCGCGGCGAGAAATCGATCGACGAGATCCCCCTTGGTGGCGCGATACGCCTCGGCCATCGCGGGCCAGACCGTGTTCTTGAGCATCATGTTGGCCTGCACGGAAAATCCCTCGCCGACGATGTGTCCAGCTTCGGGAATCGTCGTCGAGCCGGTGTGCGCCGCAACTCGTCCCAGCGCATCAACCATCGCGACCTGCCGCACGGCTTGCATCGGATCGCTCGCGACCAGGCCCGCGAGCGTGTCGGGCGCGCTCTTTCGCGAGCGCATCAGGTCGAGGCCGAGCTTTCCGTACGCGGGATCTGCGGACGCTTGCGTCGCGACCGCACCGACCCCGGCCTCCGCCCAGGTGACGACTGATCCGGCGGAGAAGTAATGCGACTGGACAGCGACCCCAAGCTGCCCGGTATCGGAATCGCGCGCGACGATCGAGTAAGTGTGAACCAGTTGGTCGGCGGTCGGCGTCATGCGTGTCCTCCTGCTACTCGAAACAATTGTGATATTGCGCCTGCGAAATCGCCACCGAAAATTCGCGCGCAAAACGGGCGAAGAGTAAGGTTGAAGAGTGAAGACGAACCCGTTCCCGTGGTTCCCGTGGTGGCCGAAGGTCGAAGAGAGCCACTACGTGCCGATCATAGTAATCGCCCTCGTTCTGGCCGCCGTTCTGATCTACTTCTCCGGAATTTAGAGCGCACAGGATTCGTGACGCAGCGCCACCTTCGCGTGAAAAAGGACGGACCAGCGAGGGAGGGGTCCCAGTCGCTGGCCCGAAGCCGACTGGAATAACCCCGGGGGGGAGTGAGTCGCAGCCAAGCTCCCTAATTGGACGCTCGCTCCGCGATTTGGTTTCATCTTTTGTAACTTTGGTTTCATCTTTCTGTAACTTAAGTGCTCCGCTGTGATCGGGATGACACAAAGAACGCTTCGTTGCGCTTTAAGAGGAAGAAGACACATGAAGCTCTGCCACGCAGCCGCGCTCGCCCTTGTGATGCTCGCGGGTTGTGGGCCAGACATGACAATCGTCAATACGGCCGCTCAGAGAGCTGAAGCCAGCGCGAAGCGAGCAGAGACCTCCGCTGCTAAAGCCGAAAGCGCCGCAAATCAGGCTGCCAAGTCAGCCAATGAAGCAGACGCGGCTGCGAACGTAGCCTCAGACGCGGTCCGCCGAGCCAACGATGTGGAAGCTCGAATGGAGGTGGGCGCGTCTTGCGCCCGAGGGTGGGCGAACTTTCCGGGAGAAATAATCACATGCAAGCCGCTCTCTCAGGAAGACTGGAGATGGATCAATTCGAGAGTCAAGCAACTCAATCCCAACTTGAAGTAGCCCTCCGCCCTCATCCGGCTTCGTCCGCACTGGTCCGCCAAACTTAGGACACTCGCACCCAGCACTTAGGGGTAGTGATCTAATTTGATTCTGGTCCGTACGCGAATCGTACCAGCCAGCCAACTCGTCGCATGAGAAGCGCGCCGAAGGCCAACCAGAATAAGCCGAAGATCACATCCTCATGAAATGGAAAATAGTGAGGTACGTTCGGGCCAATCAATCGCGCTACTGCGACCAAAAGCTGCGAAAGGCCATATAGGACCGAAATCAACCCCAACGTGCGGACGATCAGGCCAAATACCTGTCTCTCGGTCGTTGAATCGCTCCCAACAAATCTTCGACCGACCATAGCCGATCCGACACACCAGCAGCCATCGCCGGCGTACAACGTAGCGTCTTGTGAATCCGAACCAGACCAGACGAAAAAGGAAATTAGATCACTACCCACTTAGGACACTCAGTTGCATTTAGGACAGTGCCTCCCGCCGATCACAGTTTTCTTTTGCAACTAGGTTGCCTCCCCGTACCTGATGTCTTATAAACGCGATTGATGGCGTCGATTCATTCATCGCTCGCTTCCGAGCAGCGCGACCGCGCGCCCATTCGCGAGATCCTCGATCGAGCGCTGGCGGGCGCGCGCCTTGGCGATGCCGACGCGATCGCGCTCATCGAATGTCCCGACGCTGACCTCGACGCGATGATCTCCGCTGCCGCCGAGCTTCGCGATCGTGGCAAGGGCCGCGACGTCACCTATTCGCGCAAGGTCTTTCTGCCCGTCACCAATCTTTGCCGGGATCGATGCACCTACTGCACGTTCCGCAAAGATCCGGGCGACCCCGGCGCGTGGACGATGATGCCCGACGAGATTGCGCTGTGGTCGCGGCGCGGCGCCGAGCTTGGATGCAAAGAGGCGCTGATGTGCCTCGGCGACAAGCCCGAGGTCGCCTTCAAAGAGTATCGCGACGTGCTGGCGACGCTCGGCGTCCGCACTACGATTGAGTACGTCGGCCGCGCGTGCGAGATCGCGATCGCCGAAGGACTGCTGCCGCATACCAACGCCGGCCTGATGACGGTGGACGAAATGCGCGCGCTGCGTCCGCTCAACGTGAGCATGGGCCTGATGCTCGAGAACATCTCGCCGCGACTCCGTGCGCGCGGCGGAGTGCATCAGGCGGCGCCAGACAAGGATCCCGCGCTGCGTATCAAGATGATCGATGACGCCGGTCCGCTGCGGATTCCGTTCACGACTGGAATCCTGCTCGGTATCGGCGAGACTCCGGCCGAGCGCGCGCTGAGCCTCACGGCGATTCGCGACACCCATGAGCGCCACGGCCATATCCAGGAAGTGATCATCCAGAATTTTCGCGCCAAGCCTGAAATCGCGATGGCCGACGCGCCGGAGCCCGACGCTTACGACATGGCGCGCGCGATCGCGACTGCGCGCCTCGTGCTCGGCCCGTCGATGAACGTGCAGGCGCCGCCCAACTTGTCGCCGCGTCAGATCGAATTGTTCCTGAATGCGGGAATCAACGACTGGGGCGGGATCTCGCCGCTCAGCAAGGACTACGTGAATCCCGAGGCGCCGTGGCCGCATCTCGACCGGCTGGGCGAGCAATGCGCGCGCGCGGGATTCGCGCTCGGTGAAAGGCTCGCAATTTATAACGAATACATCAATGATGAATGGCTCGACCCGGCGGTCGCGACTAAAGTGCGCGCGATATGGGATCGACCTGTCGGAGGCCAATCATGAACCTGGAGTACTGGCGCACTTACGTCGATGAAATCGAGGCGACCCCGGTCGAGGCTTTGCTCAGCAAGGCGTCCCCTGCGGTGCGCACCGCGCTTGAACATGCTCTCCTGAAAAAAGAGCTGACGCCCGAAGAAGGGCTGCTGCTGTACACGTCGGAGGGCGACGACCTGCGCGCGACGGTGAAATGCGCCGACCTCGCGCGCGCCGAGGACATCGGCAACGAAGTCACCTACGTCGTCAATCGCAATATCAACTTCACCAACATCTGTTTCGTGGGATGCCAGTTCTGCGGCTTCAAGCGTCAGCGCTGGGAGGCCGACGCCTACGACCATTCCGACGAAACGATCGTGCGCAAGGTTGCCGACGCGGTCGCGCGCGGTGCGACCGAGATTTGCATGCAGGGCGGGATCAACCCCGACATGCCGCCGTTCAAGTATCGCGACCTGCTCGACGCGATGAAGCGCGCGTTTCCCGAGATTCACATTCACGCCTTCTCGCCGATGGAAATAATGTACGGCGCCAAGCGCGTGCGAATGGACTACCCGGAATACATCACGATGCTCAAGGAGCACGGCCTCGGCTCGATTCCGGGCACCGCCGCGGAAATCCTCGACGACGGCGTGCGCGAGATTCTGAGTCACAAGAAAGTCGACGTCGCCGCGTGGGTCGAGATAATCACCACGGCGCACTCCGTCGGCGTGCCGACGACCTCAACTGTGATGTACGGCCACGTCGAGAGTCCGCAGCACGTCGTGAATCATCTCGACTTGCTGCGCACGATCCAGAAGGATACGCACGGTTTCACCGAATTCGTGCCGCTGCGATTCATCCATCAGAACACGATGCTCTATCGCAAGGGCCTGGTGTCGCCGGTCGATCGCGGGCAGCTCGATTTCCAGATGTACGCGGTTTCGCGCCTGTTCCTGCGCGGGCAGATCGACAATATCCAAACCTCGTGGGTGAAGTGCGGCGTCGAGCTCGCGGCGCTCACGCTCAAGGCCGGATGCAACGATCTGTCGGGCACGCTGATGGAAGAAAGCATCACGGCGCAGGCCGGCGGCGACTCGGGCGAGTTCGTGCCAGTCGACGTGTTCGAGGACAAAGCGCGCGAGATGGGCCGCGTCGCAGTCGAACGTACCACCCTTTACAAGAAGCTCTACGGAAAAAAGGCACCCAATGGCGCGCGGCCAATCGCGATCCCTCCCACGTCGGCAGATAACCACGCTAGCGGGGGGAGTGGGTGCGGCTAAGTTCATTCGCGGACTGGTTCGGCGCATCGATCCCGCGCGGCTGACGGTCGTCGTCAACACCGGCGACGACGAAACCTTTTACGGGCTGCACGTCTCGCCCGATATCGACACCGTCACCTACACGCTCGCGGGCGCGGTGAATCGCGCGCAGGGCTGGGGCCTCGACGGCGAATCGTTCAACGTGCTCCCGGCGCTCGAGCGCTTTTACGGCAAGCCGTGGTTCGGTCTCGGCGATCGCGACCTCGCCACTCATCTGTATCGCACCGAGCGGATGCGTCAGGGTATATCGCTCACTCGAATCACCCAGGAAATCGCGCGCGCGTTCAAAGTCGAGTCGCAAATCATCCCCATGAGCGACGATCGCGTGCGGACCTTCGTGAAACTGCGCGGGCGTCGTGCGATCCCGTTCCAGGAATATTTCGTACGCGGGCGCGCACGCGGCACCGTCGAGAAGATCGAGCTGCGCGGAATCGCCGACGCACGTCCTACTCCCGCGGTCCTCGACGCGATTCGCAAATCAGCCGCGGTCATCCTGGCGCCGTCGAATCCATTCGTCTCGCTCGGCCCGATTCTGCAACTGACCGGCGTGCGCGAGGCTCTGCGTCACGCAAAATCGCGCGTCGCGGCTATCAGCCCGATCGTCGGCGGCAAGACCATCAAAGGTCCCGCCGACAAGATGCTGCGCGGCCTCGGGATGGAAGTCTCGCCGCTCGGGGTCGCGCGCCTCTATCGCGACATCGTCGGGCTGTTCGTTCTCGACCACGCTGACGCGCGCTACCTTGAACCAATCGAGCGGCTGGGGATGCGCGCGATTGCGGCCGACACTATCATGACCAATCCCGAGCGCGCCGCCGCGTTGGCAAAAGTGGTTCTGCAAGAGCTTCAGGTGTAGTACTCTGGTCCCGCGAATGCGCACGATAAGTCTCACAGCGGTCGAGGGCATCCCGATGGTGAAGGCCGGCGACGATCTCGCCGCGCTGATCGCCAAAGGACTCGCCGACACCGGCTTCAAGCTCGCCGACGGCGATATTCTTGTTGTGTGTCAGAAGATAGTCTCGAAGTCCGAAGGTCGCGTCGTGAATTTAAAGGATTTCGAGCCCTCCGAATTCGCCAAGGCTTACGCCAGGCGATGGGAGAAAGATCCGCGCGCGATCGAAATCGTGCTGCGCCAAACCAGCAGAATCGTGCGCAACGATCGCGGCGTCATGATCGTCGAGACCGGCCCCGGATGGGTCTGCGCCAACGCCGGCGTCGACGAATCCAACAGCCTCGCGGACGACCTCGCGATACTGCTGCCCGAAGATCCCGACGCATCCGCGCGCCGGCTGCGCGACGAGATTCGCCGCCGCCTTGGTGTCACCGCCGCCGTGCTGGTAACCGACACCTTCGGCCGTCCATGGCGCGACGGCCTCACCGAAATCTGCCTCGGCGTCGCCGGCATGAATCCGATACTCGATCTGCGCGGCACCATGGACCTGGGTGGCCGCGAACTGCATCACACTGTGGTTGCGATCGCCGACGAGATTGCATCCGCCGCCGGCCTGCTGATGGAAAAAGCCGGCGCCATTCCCGCGGTGGTCGTGCGCGGATATCACTACGAACCGTTCGAAGGCAGCGCGAAGATATTGATTCGCCCCGCCGAAGCCGATTTATTCCGCTGATGAAAAGAGCCAAGGCAACTCAACTCGCCGCCGCATCGACGCCTGAGGCGCTGAATCCCGCGCGCCTCGTCGAAGCCGACCTCGCGGCCGTCGAAGTGAAACTGTCGCGGCTCCTCGACTCGAAAGAATCGATCATCGCGGAAATTTGCCACTACCTGGTCGATGCGGGCGGGAAGCGGCTGCGTCCGACCTTCATCATGCTGGTGTATCACGCATGCGGCGGACCCGACGCGCGAGTCGACGAACCGATCGACGCGTCAATCGCGATCGAACTGATCCATTCTGCGACACTGCTCCACGACGACATCATCGATCGCGGCATGCTGCGCCGCGGCAAGCCGTCGGCCTTCGCCCGCTACGGATTCGGCCCGTCGCTGATCGCCGGTGATTACCTGTTCTGCCGCGCGTTCGAGGTCTCCGGCCGCTTCGAGGAACGTCTGGTCCACACCGCGGCGCAGGCCTGCATCCAGCTCACCGAAGGCGAGGTGATGGAAAGCAGGTTCCGTCACAGCGCGGCGGCGACCCTGGCCGACTATATCAAGGTGATCGATCGCAAGACCGCGTCGCTGTTCCACGCCGGTGGCAGGCTCGCGGCGGAACTGGCTGGCGTGCCGAAGCGGACCATCGACGCGATGGCTAAACTCGGAACCACGATGGGCCTGGCGTTTCAGATGGTCGACGATCTGCTCGACATCCTGGGGCCGGAAGAAAAAATCGGCAAACCGGTGGGCTCCGATTTGCGCGCCGGCATCCCGTCGCTGCCGGTCGTGCTCGGCGTCGAGCGCAGCGCCGAACTGCGCGCGCTCTTTCAGAACGGCACGCAGATGGAAGGCGCGGCGTTCGAACGCGCGCTCGGCCTGTTGCGCGATCCTGAAATCATCGCCGCCACGCGCCGCCTCGCCGCGGAGCAGATCGCGATCGCACGCGCGATCGTCGGCCAGCTCGAACCGTCGCTCTATCGCGACGGCCTCGCCACGTTGATCGACGACCAGACCTCCCGCGAAGTATAAGATGTGGGGCGCAATTGTCGTCGGCGCCGGGCCCGCGGGCGCCCTCCTCGCCTCGATGCTCGCCCGTCGTGGCGTTCCGGTAACATTGCTCGAACGACAGACCGATTTTTCGCGCGAGTTCCGCGGCGAGATCCTGATGCCGTCGGGAATCTCGGCGCTCCACGAGGCCGGACTTCGCCAACCGCTTGACGCTTTGCCGAATCTATCGATTGCAACGGTCGATCTCTTCCGCGGCGAGGATCGAATCGTGACGTTCCCGCTCGACGGCCTCAAGCCGCCGCCGCGCGTCGTACCGCAGCCCGCGATGCTCGAGATGATCGTCGCCGAGGCCGCGAAATTCCCCGAGTTCAAGTTCGAGCGCGGCGTCACCGTGCGGGATCTCATCTACGAAAAAGATCGCGTGATGGGCGTTCACGCCGACACGCGCGACGGTCCGCGCGAATACCGCGCCGACTTCGTGATCGCAAGCGACGGGCGCGCATCTGTGATTCGCAAACGCGCCGCGCTCCCCCAGGATCGCATGATGCAAGGCTTCGACGTCGTGTGGGGGCACGTCGCCGGTCACTTTCTCGACGGCCGCACCGCGCGCGGCTACATCGGCAGCGGGCACCTGCTCATCATGTATCCGTCGCCCGAAGGGCACCTGCAAATCGGATGGGTTATCGACAAAGGGACCTTCGGCGATATCAAAAAGATGGGCGCCGACGGATGGATCAACCAGCTCGCGCCGCACGTCTCGCCCGACCTGCGAAATTTTCTGGTCGCGAACAAGAGTGACCTGTCGCATCCGTTCCTGCTCGACGTCGTCTGCGATCGGCTGCGCGAATGGACCGCGCCGGGCCTGCTGCTGATCGGCGACGCGGCACATCCGATGTCTCCCGTCGGCGGCCAGGGCATCAACCTCGCACTGCGCGACGCGGTCGTCGCAGGGAACCATCTCGGTCGCGCGCTCAAGATGCGATCCGACGAAGCCACGCTCGATTTCGCCGCGCGCAACATCCAGGCCGAGCGATGGCCCGAGGTCGTGACGATCCAGGACATGCAGCAAATCGGCCCGCGCTTCCTGCTATCGAATTCGCTCGAGAGCCGCATCATAGTCAGCGCCCCAATGATCGCCTTCGCAAAAACCTTCCTCGCTGGCTACCTCGTCCGCCGCTTCGACCCCTTCTTGAACGGCGTAACCCGCGTCGTGATGGAGCAGTAATAGGGGTCGCGATCACAGGTCGGGAGGGAAAAGGCAACGCACAGTGCCTGCCATCAAGGACCACCATCCTCGCGTGCCGCAACTTTTTGCGCTTCTCTCCTGTTCCTGTCGTTGTCCTTATTCCTAACGACCAACGCAGTCGCACGCGACTCGACGGGAAGCAATGCTGACACATCGAGCGGCGAAACCAGGACGCCCAAAATTGATTTCATAGGAAACAAGGCCTTCCGTTCCGAAAAGTTACTGCAGGCATTGTCCATAGGAAGGCCGCGATGGTTCGCGCCATCTGGAAGGATCAAGCCCGACGCCCTTCACGAAGTGACCGACTTTCTGATGGTCTTTTACTACGACAACGGATTTTTGAACGTTCACATCGACCAGCCACAGATCGCCTCGGCCGACCGCGCAATGATCGCAATCGATGAAGGTCCACTATACCGGGTCGGATCGATTGCAATCGAAGGGCAGTTAAAATTTCCGCGGCGCGAGGTTGAGTCGCAATTGACAATGCGGAGTGGGCAGCCTTTTCGAGGATCGACCCTTCAGCTCAATGCTCTTGCGCTAGAGGACTTCTATTCGGATTGGAGGAGGGTTAGGGTGGAGGACCACGTGCTCTGCGCAATTGTTAGAGACGCGAGGGGAACGCCTGGATCGTTCACCGAAAAGAGAACCGGAGTGAGTCTGTAAGCCGGGTTCTGTGTCCCTTGCGGGCGGCGATCATTCCTCTAGGCCGTCGATTGCTCGATGGCTCTTGCGACCATACCCGAGGCCTTAAGAGCGGGCCGCTCAGCCTCCTATTTGGTCTTGCTCCGGATGGGGTTTGGCATGCGCGCACGATCACTCGCGCGCCGGCGGGCTCTTACCCCGCCATTTCACCCTTACCCTTGCGGGCGGTGTATTTTCTGTGCCACTTTCCGCGGATCGCTCCGCGCCGCCGTTAACGGCCATCCTGCCCTGTGGAGCCCGGACTTTCCTCTTCCCATCGAAGGGAAGCGAGCGCCCGACTCACTCCGGCGGTATTGAGAGTAGCAGGTTTTTGGGAGGCGCGGCGCAATTGATGGTCGACCATGAATGACGACAACCGGTCGTTGACCGTCGTGCTAATCCGGCATGCGGAGTCGGTGGCGCCCGGAATATCGGGGTTCGATGAATACACACGCCCGCTCACGGCGAAGGGGATTCGCGACGCGGCACAACTCAGCGACGAGTGCGCGTCGACGCGTATCGACGCCGCTTACTCGAGTCCGTACCTGCGCGCGCGACAGACGATCGAGCCGATGGCACGAGCGCGCGGGCTCGCGATCGAGACGATCGAGGATCTGCGTGAACGGCTGTTGTCGCCCACCGATTTGCCCGATTGGCGCGCGCATCTGAAGCGCTCGTGGAACGACTTCGACTATGCGCCGCCGGGTGGAGAAAGCGG
>DATNLS010000224.1:0-2564 GCA_035602775.1 Candidatus Acidiferrales bacterium
GGCAGCGGCCCGCCCTCGATCTGTTTCCGATCGTAGTAACTTGTGCAGCACGCGATGCAGGACCGGCGTGAGCATGAGTCCGACCACCGCGATCAGCGCGAGTCCGCTGTAGAGCGCGTACATCGATGCGAAGATTTTCGCTGCATTGCCTTTGATCGTATCGACCGGGCCCATGCCCCCGAGGATCATCGACGCGTTGAGCAGCGAATCGATCCAAGCCAGCCCCGCGAGATAGTGGTAGCCGCAGACGCCGCAGCGACTATGCGACCAGCGCGCCCGCGGCCGCGCACCATCGCCGCACGAGCCGTCAGGAAAGTTTGACGACCATCCGCGACAGCCGAATCACGTTGGTTTCGTTGCGGCGTTCGTAGCGTGCCTCGTCGGTCATCGAGCGCAGGATATGCAGACCGAGGCCGCCGACCGGCCTGGCTTCCAACGGCTCGTCGAGATTGGGCGCCGCGACTGCGAAGGGATCGAACGCGCAGCCGTCGTCGACGAATTCGATTTCCAGCCGACTGCCCTCGAGCTCGAGCACGATCTCAGCCTGTCCCGGCTCCGCTCGATCCGGATATCCATATTTCATCACGTTGGTAAGCAGCTCTTCGAGCAAGATCAGAATCCGCGCCGCCTCGTTAGCCGCGATTCCTTGTTCGCTTACAAATGCCGCGACGAAATCGTCCACCTGGCGCATCGCGCTGGAATCGGCTCGGACGGTGAGACAGGATCGCATCGCTTGCTCAGCCTAATCAGGCACAGACCAGATTATCGGCCTCTGGCCACGGTTGCCACGGCTGGCATCTGGCGCTGCTCGGATATAATCTGCACGCCGAATCGTGCCAGCGTTCGTTAGGGAGGACAAATGAATCCGGTAAATCGGGCTTGGCGTGCCGCCGCCAGTATCACCTTCATCCTGACACTGCTGGCCGTCTCGCACTCGGCCGCGAACGCGGACAATTCACAGGTCGCGCAGATAAAGACCGTGTCCGGGCAAGCCGAGATCGTCCGCAACGGCGCCCGCGTCGCCGCCAGGATCGGCGATCCGCTTTACGAAAAAGACACCATCGATACCGGCGGCGACGGCTCGATCGGAATCACCTTCATCGACAACACCGTCATGTCGAGCGGCCCGAACAGTGAGATCGTGCTTGAGGATTACAAATTCAACTCGAGTGATTTCAAAGGCTCGATGCTGACCGACATGAACCGCGGCACGGTCTCGATGATCTCCGGCGACATCGCGCGCAGCTCGCCCGGCGCGATGAAAGTCAAAACGCCCTCGGCGATTCTCGGCGTGCGCGGAACCCGGTTCGTAATCCAGGTCAAAGACAATCGTTGATCATGCGCCGCATCGCACTCGTGCTGGCAGTTCTGACCCTCGCGTCATGCTCCAGCCGCCAGTCGCTCTTCGTGGTCCTGCCGAATCCGGACGGCAGCTCGGGTGCGGTCACCATCGAGGACGGCCAGAAGTCGGTGCTACTCGATCATCCGTACGCGGCCGGCGAGGTGCGCGGCGGCGTCCCCGCGCCAGTGCAGGTTGACCAGGCGCAGGTCCAGCAGATTTTCGGCAACGCGCTCGCCGCGCAGCCCGTCCTGCCCAGCCACTTCGTGCTCTATTTCGAAAGGGACAGCGACACTCTGACGCCGCCATCGGCGCGTCAGTACCAGGCCGTGTTCACGGACATCAAGCGCCGGCAAGTGTACGAAGTCGAGGTCATCGGGCATACCGACACGCTTGGCAATCCGCCGCACAATCAGCAGCTTTCGATGAGCCGCGCCATGATGATTCGCGACCGGCTGGTGCGCGATGGAATCAGTCCTAAGTCGATTTCGGTCGCGGGCCGCGGGCAATTGGATCTTGCGGTGAAGACGGCCGATCAGGTCGCGGAACCGCGAAATCGGCGCGTCGAGATTACGGTCCGCTGATCAGCCGGAGAAAGCTGGACCAAGCCAGCGCACTGCAAGCAGCGTAATGTCGTCGGCCTGCTCAGCGCCTGCTGCGAAGCGGCGGACATCGTCGCGCACGAAATCGATCAACGCCTTCGCAGTCGTCGCCAGCGCCGACGCGAGCAACCGCTCCAGCCGCGCGCCGGAATACAGTGCCTGCTTCGTGTCCTGAGCCTCGGTGACTCCGTCCGTGTAGGCGAGCACGGTCTCTCCGGGCGCGAGCTGCCGCTGTTCGATCGAGTAGCGATAGTCGTCGACCGTGCCCAGCGGCGGGCCTCCCGCAAGCGGCAGAGTCTCAGGCTTCGATCCTGCGCGCAGCACGAACGGCGAATCGTGGCCGGCGTTGACGTAAACCAGCATGCCCGTCTTGAGGTCGAGGATTCCCGCAAAGACCGTCACGAACATCATATTGCTGCCGCCCGCGCCCAACTCTTCGCTCGCAGCGGAGATCTTGTCGTTCGCCTCGCTGAACACCCGATCGAGCGCGTTGCGATAACGCAGCGTCGCGGTGTGCAGCACTTCTTTGGTCATCGCCATGAACAGAGCGGCGGGCACACCCTTGCCGGACACGTCGGCGATCGCGAATGAAAGATGATCGGAATCGAGCAAAACGAAATCAT
>DATNLS010000226.1:0-5011 GCA_035602775.1 Candidatus Acidiferrales bacterium
CAGGCGCCGCGTCACGAATGAATCCAGGCTCTCGTCGTCGTCGCCGGTACGCGCCGTGATGTATGGCTCGAGCGCGATCCGGATTTTTCCGAGCGGCGAAAAAAGCGGGCTTCGAAGAACCGGCCCGAGATGCGCCGGCGCAAGCAGCGAAAATCCCGCCGGAATCTCGACCAGCCGCCCCGCGCGTACCACGAACGTTTTGCGATAAATCTCGCGGGTCGGAATCAGTTCGGCGCCGAGGCCGAGCCGCCGCGCCAGCTCAGCTGCCGCCACTTTCTCCGACAGGAACGAATCAGCGCCGGTCTCGATCACAAATCCGTCGCGCCGAATCGTCTCCAGCGCGCCGCCGCATCGCGCGCCGCGTTCGAGCAAGTGCACCTCGAACGGAAATTCGCGCGCCGCTGCCAGCTCGCGCAGGCGATACGCCGCCGCAAGGCCGGTGATTCCGCCACCAATTACCGCAACCCGTTTGATTTGTGGGTCGGTGCCCGTTGAGGTTCTCCCAAATGCGCCGACAAGATTCCGTCCGATAGATCAGCGCGTGTGCGCCACGACGATCGACGCCATCATCTCGACGAAGAGCGGATGGTCGCCGACGGTCGGCGCGCGTTCCATCCTGATTCCCGCGTCGCGAGCGACTTGCGCCGCTTCGATATCCAGATCGTACAGCACCTCGACGTGATCGCACAAAAAACCGATCGGCACCACGACCGCGGTCTTCGCGTCGAGGCCGCGGAGCGTGTCCTTGATGTCGGGTTCGAGCCACGCGTCGCGCGGACTGCCGCCGCGGCTCTGATACGCGAACTGCCACGTTACGATTCCAAGGTCGGCCGCGACCATCCGCGCCGATTGCGTGAGCTGCTCGACGTACGGCCCCGCCTGCGCCATCGCGATCGGAATACTATGCGCGGTGAAAATCAGCCGCGCGCGCGATCGCTCCGGCGGATCCAGTTTGCTGAGCGCCTCGCGTGCGCGCGACGCCACCGCGGTCACGAACAACGGATGGTCGTGCCAAGCCTGCGGATACACGACCTCCGGCGCAGTCCCGCCCAACGAATCGCGCGCGTCATCGACCGTTGCCTGGTAGCGCTCGAAGCTGGCTTCGCTGCGATGCGCCGCCATGATGAACGCAAGCACGCGCCGCGCTCCGCCGTTGGCGAGCGCGCGCATCGCGTCGGCGACATATGGCTTCCAGTTGCGCATCCCGACCGCGACCGGAATTCGCGCGTCTCTTTTCTCAAGCTCTTCGCGCAGTGCGTCCGCCTGCCGCATCGTGAGTTCGTTGTAGGGCGAGCGCCCGCCCAGCAGCTCATAATGATGCACGACTTCCTCGTAGCGCTCGCGCGGAATCGGCCGTCCGCGCAGCACGTTGTCGAGGAACGGCCGCACGTCGTCGGCGCGCGGCGGTCCGCCGAATCCGATCATCAGTACCGCGTCGCACTTTGCCTTCGCGCCCATCGCGTCAGCGTGCGCTCATCTCGTGCACCGCATCGATCAGCGCGATCGCGTGATCGACCGGCGTCTCCGGAAGTATCCCGTGGCCGAGATTGAAAATGTGTCCGGGACGGCCGCCCGCCTGATCGAGAATCGCGCGCGCGCGGGTGCGGATTTCGGCAACGCCGGCGAACAGCGCGATCGGATCGAGATTACCCTGCACCGCGACGCTGTAGTTCAGCCGCGCCCACGCGTCGGCGAGATCGACGCGCCAATCGAGGCCCAGCACGTCCCCGCCCGCCTCGCGCATCAGCTCGAGCAGATTGCCGGTCACGGTCCCGAAGTGGATAACGGGCACGTCGGCGGGAATCGCCGCGATCACCGACGCCGTGTGCGGCAGCACGAAGCGTCGATAGTCGTCGGGGCCGAGGCTGCCGACCCAACTGTCGAAAATCTGCACGATGTCGGCGCCCGCACTGATTTGCATCTTCAGGTAATCAGCGGTGACGCGCGCGAGCAGCTCCATCAGGCGATGCCACGTTTCGGGCTGCGTGTACATGAAAGTTTTGGTCGCCTGGTATTGCCGCGACGATCCGCCTTCGATCAGATACGACGCGAGCGTGAACGGCGCGCCGGCAAATCCGATCAGCGGAGTCTTCGCACCGAGGGCGCGATGCACCAGCTTGATCGCGTCGCCGACGAAACCGAGCGCGGATACGTCGACCTCGGGTATCCGCTCGAGGTCGGCTTCGGTGCGAATCGGGCGATCGATTACCGGGCCGTCGCCTTTCTCGAAATGCAGTCCGACTTCCATCGGGATCAGCGGCAGCAGGATGTCCGCGAAAATTATCGCCGCATCCACCTTGAGCCGCTCGACCGCCGTGACGGTAACTTCAGCCGACAGCTCGGGCCGCTTGCACATCTCGAGAAACTCATGCTGCTCGCGAACGCGCCGATACTCCGGCATGTAGCGCCCCGCCTGGCGCATCAGCCAGATCGGAGTGTAACTCGCAGCCTCGCGGCGGCACGCTTTCATCATCGGATGATCGGCCAGCGGAGAGCGAGGCGCGTCCGAAATCACCGGGCGTCGCGGATTTGACGACGCGACCGCTTCAATCCGATCCGCGTCCGCGCGCTTGGCGATTAGAATCAAAGACGCTTGCGCGGCCGCCTCTTTGATCAGGTGGCCGAGCTTTGAATGCTCCGGCTCGAAGTCCACGCAGAGTCCGTACGCGCGAATTTGCTCTGAGCAGACCGGCCCGATCGAGCCGACCGCCATGCGCGCGAAGCCGCGCTTGACGCTGTCGCCGATGCCCTCGGCCTCCGCGAGCTGGATAACATTGGTGACCTGGTTCGAGCTGGTGAAGATCGCCACGTCGGCCGCGCCCCCCGCGATCGCATTCAGCGCCGCACGCAGCGGCGCACGGTCTGCCGGCAGCGTCCATCGATAGACCGGAACAATCGTGACGCGCGCGCCGCGCGCCTCGAGCCCCGCGGTCAGCTCGTGATTCGAGACTCCATATTCCTGGACCGCGACGCGCTTGCCCTTGAGCTCAACTCGCGACGCAAGCGCGCTCAGCACTTCGCGCCAGGTATTCGGCTCCGGCACGACGATCGACGGCTCGATACCGAGATCGCGCATCGCGCGAATCGGCTTCGGCCCGCGCGCCACGGTCGTGATAGCGGTAAGCGCCTGCACGAGTTCAGCACGTTGATGCCGCGTCTCCATCGCGGCGAACAGCGCGCGCGTGCCGACGCCGGTCATGAAGATGACCGCGTCGAATTCGGCGCCGAGCAGGCGCGCGGCGAAGTCCAGCGCCGCGTGATTGTCCTCGAGCGGCACCTCGCGCATCGCGGGCGCCACTATCGCGACCCCGCCGCGCCGCTCGATCATGGTGGCCACCTCAGCCGCCATCCGGCTCTCAAACGCGACGACGCGCAGTCCGCCGAAGGCGGGCGTGAGGTCTGGTGAATTGGATTCGCTCTCGGGGTTCATCGCGAGCGGCCGTGCCGCACCGTCAATCTTGCCGCGCACAGGATACGTAGGGAAGGGCAAGTCACTTCATTAAATGTGAAACCCGCCTGGGTTTCACGCTTCCTTGGGCAGGGGTGACCCCTGCGCCCGGTATTAAGAAAAGATGCGGGACTTCATCCCTGTCAGGAACTATTTTCGTTTTGACAGAATTCTTAATCCACACTATTTTCATGATATTGTGAAATCATTGAATCGAAACAAAGCCCGCGGCGGATTTATCGAACGCTTTGCATCGGTGCTGACCGAGTCGGGATTTCCGCGGATGCCGGCGCGGGTGTTCGCCAGTCTGCTCGCTACTGATTCGGGCAGGCTTACTGCGGCTGAGTTGGCCGGCTTGCTGCACGTGAGCGCGGCAGCGGTTTCGGGCGCGGTCAGCTATCTGGTGCAGGTCAATCTGGCCAGCCGCGAGGCGGAACCGGGCTCGCGGCGTGAGCATTACCGCGTGCATAGCGAGACCTGGTACGAGGCGCTTGCGCGCAAGGACCAGGTGCTCGATCGATGCGAGCGCAGCCTGCGCGAGGGAATCGACGTGGTCGGGCGCGACACGGCGGCCGGCGCGCGCATCGCCGAGACGCTCGCATTCTTCGAGTTCATCCAGACCGAGTTGCCAGCGATGCTCGAGCGCTGGCGCGCGCTGAAGGCCGAGGCTGGATTTACCAATCCGAAGAGACCTGCCGCGGTGGCGCGCTCGAGAAGGGTCCAGGTGGGAGCAGCGAAATGACGGAACTGAACAAAAAAGCGACGCTGGGGCTGGTCGCGCTCGTCGTGATTATGGCCGCGGTGACCTTCCTGCCAGCCTGGACCTTCGACTACTGGCAGGCGTGGATTCTGCTGGCCGTTTTTTTTGCGTGCACGTTGGCGATCGACATCTACCTTCTGAAGAACGATCCGAAACTCCTCGAGCGGCGTCTCAAAGCGGGACCGGGATCGGAGCACGACAAGAGCCAGCAGATCATACAAGCGATCGCCGCGATAGTATTCGTCTCGATATTCGTTTTGTCCGCGCTCGACCATCGCTTCGGATGGTCCTCGGTGCCGCCGTATGTATCCGTGATCGGCGACGTTCTGGTCGCATCCGCACTCTACTTCGTATTTCTCGTATTCAAGGAGAACACATTCGCCTCGGCGACGATCGAAATCGGCGACGATCAGAAAGTTATAATGACCGGCCCGTACGCCATCGTTCGCCATCCAATGTACATCGGCGCGCTGGTCATGCTGGTAGGTGTACCGCTTGCGCTTGGCTCGTGGTGGGGATTGCTCGCGATTATTCCGATGGTCCTGGTGCTGATCGCGAGGCTGCTCGACGAAGAAAAATTCCTCGCGAAAAACCTCGCGGGCTACGCGGAGTATCAAGGCAAGGTGAAGCGCCGTTTGATCCCATTGATTTGGTGAGTCGCGCCTCTCTAGATTGGACGCGCAATGAAGCGAATTACTGTTTTCGCGGTGGCGGCCGCGGTGCTGCTCTGGATTGCGTTTGCAAGTCCGGGGCGGGCTGACTCCGGGGATTTGCAGACTTCGATTGATGCGGCGCACGAGCCG
>DATNLS010000222.1:0-25161 GCA_035602775.1 Candidatus Acidiferrales bacterium
GATCGAGCGCGGATGAAGCAGATCGTTCAGCGCGGCGACAATCGTCGCGCGCATCCGGTCCGCGCCCGCAGTCAGGATTTGCACGACGATCACCTCGCCGAATCGATCGACTACCACGCCCGACAGCCCGTCGCCGTCGCCATTGACGAGCCGGTACGAATTCGTGTCGTCGCGAATGAAACGCCGACGAAGTTCGAGCGCGCTCTTCAGCCGGCGCGCGACCAGCTCTTCGATTGCGGGAGTCTCGCCCCACGCAATCATCCGGATTGCGATCGTCGTCGCGGGATTGCAGTAACCCGTACCGAGCAGCGCGCCCGACGCGTCATGCACGGTAACGAGAGCGCCCGCCTCGACCGACGGTTCAATCCGCTCGATTGCCTGCGAAAAGATCCAAGGATTCCCCCCGCGAACCGGCCCTTCCCTGCCCCGCTTGAGGATCGCGCGCGCGAGCGTCGCGTTCACTGCGGTGGCCAATCCCCAGTGCGGCCGCCAAGTTTCGAGACCAGCCGAATCGCGCCGATTTCCATCGCGCGATCGATTGCCTTCGCCATGTCGTAAATCGTCAGCGCCGCAGCACTCACCGCGACCAGCGCTTCCATCTCGACGCCAGTGCGCGCGTCGGTCACAGCGCGAGCCTGGATTTGCAGCACGGAGTTGGCGGCATCGGGACTGAAATCGACTTCGACCACTTCGAGCGCGATCTGATGGCACAGCGGAATCATCTCATGCGTGCGTTTCGCCGCCATGATTCCCGCGATCCGCGCCGCCGCCAGCGCCTCGCCCTTCTTGAGTTTCCCGCCGACTATCGCCTGCAACGTCGCCGGCGCCATCCTGACCTCGCCGCGCGCGATCGCCTCGCGCCGCGTGACCGGCTTCTCGCCGACATCGACCATCCGGATTCGCCCGCGGTCATCAAGATGCGTCAGCCGCGCGCGCGGCGCTCGCGATTTTGTTTTGCCCGCCATCAAAGGAAATTCGCTCGCAAGCTCCCATCAATCGAACTAACGTAGCGCGACGAAGGAGCGCGGCACTAGAGCACGATCAAAATCACTGGGTGCAGGGGTCGCCCCTGCCTTATGTTGACCGACCGCGCATATACAATAAACTCTTGATTCTCGGTTCCACCAAACTTTTCAAACCACTGCGCAGACGGTTCATATGGCTGACGAAATCAACAAGGTCGTAATTCTCGGATCCGGTCCCGCCGGACTGACCGCGGCGCTTTACACCGCGCGCGCCAATCTGAGTCCGCTGCTTATCGAGGGTCACGAGCCCGGCGGCCAGCTCACTATCACCACCGAGGTCGAGAACTATCCCGGCTTCGAGCACGGTATCCAGGGCCCCGAGATGATGGACGTGTTCCGGCGCCAGGTGACGCGCTTCGGCACGCGCTTCATGAGCGGTGCGGTGACCGAGGTGCACTTCGACAAACGGCCGTTGGAGCTGGTCGCCGACGACAAAGTGATCAAAGCCGATTCGGTGATCATTGCGACGGGCGCGACCGCGAAACTGCTCGGAATCGAGTCTGAGAAACGCCTGATGGGTTACGGTGTGAGCGCATGCGCCACGTGCGACGGCGCATTCTTCAAAAACAAGGATGCGATCGTGGTTGGCGGCGGCGACACTGCGATGGAGGAGGCGAATTTCCTGACCCGGTTCGTCAACAAAGCCACCATCGTGCATCGCCGCGATACGCTGCGGGCGTCGAAGATCATGCAGGATCGCGCGCGCAAGAATCCGAAGATCGGTTTCATCTGGGATTCGGCGATCGAGGAAATAATTGGGGGGCAGAAGGAGGGCGTCAGCGGCGTCAAACTGAAAAATCTCAAGACCGGCAAAATCAGCGACATGAAGACCGACGCCGTGTTCGTCGCTATAGGCCACAACCCAAACAGCGCGCTGTTCAAAGGCCAACTCGAGATGGACGAGATCGGCTACCTGAAAGTGAAACCGGGCTCGACCTACACCAACATCGACGGCGTCTTCGCCTGCGGCGACGTGGTGGACAGCGTCTATCGCCAGGCGGTCACCGCCGCCGGCACCGGCTGCATGGCCGCCATCGACGCCGAGCGCTGGCTGGAAGCCAACGACGAGTAACCAACGAGGATCCTCCCATCTAATTCTTAGTTCCCTCCTCCAACATGGGAGGAGGGTTGGAGGACAATTCGCGCCGCGCGATCTCTGTCGCGCAAGCGCCTCGAAGCGAGCAGGAACCTATTTTACCCTATCCCTCAAAGGTCAAGGGAAGAAAAAATAAACCGGGATTCTTCGCTGCGCTCTGAATGACACAAGACATTGGGTGCAGGGGTCACCCCTGCCGAAGGAAGCGTGAAACCCACCGCGGGTTTCACATTCAATAGAGTGATTCCCCTTTCTTACGAGTGTGGCGGTTGAGTCTTACGAGTGTGGGGTTGAGGGGCATGTCGCTCTTAAATTTTGTGCAGGCATCGGAGTGTGCGGCGCAACAGGCAATCGCGCCGCAGTAGTCCTCCACCCTAACCCTCCTCCAACGGACGGAGGAGGGAATCAGAACAGCGTTTGTTCTTCTCGCGGCGAGACGTTGAGGCAAGAACGGGGGGTCGCCAAGGTGTTATCTTTATGATAACAAAATGCTCTATGGCACCGATTTCTTTTCCTAAGGACTTTCTGTGGGGCACTGCTAGTGCCTCGTATCAGATCGAGGGCGGGTGGAACGAAGACGGCAAAGGCGAGTCTATCTGGGATCGATTCTCGCACACGCCTGGCAAGATTAAGCAGAATGATACCGGCGACGTTGCGTGCGATTTCTACCATCGCTACGCCGACGATATCGCGCTGATGTCCGAGCTCGGGCTCAACGCGGCGCGAATTTCGCTCTCATGGCCGCGGATCATGCCGACCGGGAAAGGCCCGGTTAATCAGAAGGGACTCGACTTCTACAATCGCATCGTGGACGAGATGCTCAAGCGCAACATCCAGCCGTGGGTGACGCTCTATCATTGGGATCTGCCGCAGACGCTCGAGGACGCCGGCGGATGGCCGAATCGCGACCTCGCCGAATATTTCCGCGACTACGCCGCCGTCGTCGCCGACGCACTGGGCGATCGCGTCAAGCATTGGATGGCGTTCAACGAACCCTGGATCTTTACGATTCTCGGGTACCATCTCGGAATTCATGCTCCCGGACGCCATGAACCCGACAGCGCGATCAAAGCGACGCATACCGTCAATCTTGCGCAGGGCATGGCCGTAAGGGCGCTGCGCGAATCGAAAAACCATCCCGACGCAGTCGGCACCGCGTTCAGCATGTCGCCGGTACATCCGGAAACCGGATCGCTCGAGGATCGCACGGCGGCCCAGCGGTGGCATCGGTTTTACAACATGTGGTTCCTCGACCCGGTGATGCGCGGCAAGTATCCGGAGGCCTACCTGCACGGTACGGTCGAAGATCACGTCGAGATTCGCGCCGGCGATATGGACCTGATCAAGGCGCCGCTCGACTTCATCGGAATCAACCTCTACACGCGCGCGGTGGTCGCGCACGATTCGAGCGATCGCCACATGGGCGTGAAGCAGGTAAGGCCGGGCGGCGAAGAAGTCACCGAGTTCGGTTGGGAAGTCTATCCGCTGGCGTTGTCGGAGATGATACTGCACGTCAGTAAGGACTACCCCGGGATCCCGATGTATGTGACGGAGAACGGATGTTCATACGGCGACGGCCCGGGGGCTGACGGCAAGGTCAACGACATTCGGCGCGTCAGCTTCCTGCGGCGCTTTATCGCCGAGGTCGGGCGCGCGATGAAAGCCGGCGCCGACGTGCGCGGCTATTTTCTGTGGACGTTCACCGACAACTTCGAATGGGCCGAGGGCTTCAAGCAGCGTTTCGGAATCGTGCACTGCGACTTCAAGACGCAGCAGCGAATCGTCAAGGAAAGCGGGCACTGGTATGCGCGACTCGCGCGCAGCGGCGCGCTCGATTTCGATCCAGTTATCTGAGGCAGGGGTGACCCCTGCACCCAGTATTTTTGGTTTCTGCACCTGCCCGCTCCGTTGTCGCTCTCGCTGCGATCACGATTCAGTTGTTGGGATGGGAATCGGGGATAGAATTGTCGTTAGTCATTGGTTGAGATTCGCCGGAGTGGCGCGATGAGTGGCGGCGAATTTCTGATGTGGCTGCATCTGTGCGCGATGGCGTCGTACGTCGGTGCGCAGTTCGCGGTCATCTATATGCTGATCCCGGCCGCCGAGACCGCGCCCAACGAACAGTCGCGGCGCGCGAGTCTGATCGCGGGTTTCAAGTTCTACAACCCCTTCACGATCGGCGTACTGGGAATTATTGTGATTAGCGGCGCGATGCGCCTGACGGATCTGAAAGCGTCGATGAAGTTCGATTACTTCGCGCGGATCGGATCGGCGCTGGAACTGAAGCTGGCACTGGCCTTCGTTCTCATCTTCATCCAGACCTACATCACGTTTGGACTGGCGTTCAGGATCGGACGCCAGGAAGAAGTGGCCGCACACGGCGACGGCGAGGCGTTCACCGTCGAGCGGATCAACTCGATGCTGCGACGAATCCGCGCGATGGCGTGGTTAACGATCGTGCTGGCGGCCGCGGTCATCTGGGTCTCTCTCACCATGGTCGCGCGCGCAGCGGACGAGCCCGTCACCGCGCCTCGCATCTCAGCGCGCGCCACATCGGGTCGTGCATCGCGGGTACTGATGCACCCGGTGACCTCTGCGATGCTGGCGGCGCGCGTCATGACTTAGTGGGCCAGCGCTACGAGCGAGCCGACGATGTACGCGACGGTGATGAGGCCGAACAGCGCGCCCGGAATTTCGTTCAGCATATTGTACTGCGCGAGCCGGGTCGCGTCGCTGACTTCCGCCGCTTCGTTGATTGCCGTGATTCCTGCGAACCTTGCTTCTGTGGTTGATGCGTTCATTTTAATTCTCCCCGTAAAATTCTTTGGATGACGTTAGGCCAATGCGATCAGCGAGCTGATGACGTATCCGAGCGTGATCAGGCCGAACACGATGCCGGGCAGTTCGCTCAGCAGGCTGTTCTGTGCGAGCCGGGTTCCAACGGTGGCTTCTGCCGCTTCGTTGATGTGGTTGATTCCGCCGAGGGTTGCTTCGTTAGTGGTTGCGTTCATTTTCAGATCCTCCCGAGTTGATTGACTGACTTGGGTAAAGCAAGCCATGTGCCATAGGAGAATCTCTCGATTTAGCAACGACTTTTCAATCCGACGCTCGGACGGTCATAGTCGAATCTTAAAGAAAAGTAAGGCAGATCAATAGGTTAAGGCTAATCGCAGAATGCGAGATGAAATCGGGTCAGCTTCTGTTTTCGCGCTAAGTTTCTTTTTTCGCGAAACAGAGCAATGCATCGGCCGCAGCTATTCTACTGCGGCACTGCTTCCACTGCGCTCCTCTTTGATCACCTCGTCGCATCTGCGAAAGTGGCGTTATGGCGAGTGAAATCGATCGGGACGAATCTCAATCCGACGGCAAAGCGACCGGAGGATTGAGGCCCACGACTGCGATGCTGCTCGCCAACGCCCTCGCCGGGCCGGGCGAGCAGCCGCATTTCATCCACAGTCTCCCGCTGCGTTTCGCGGAGACCGCGATTTTCCTGGTCGCCGTCATCGGCGCGATTGCGCTGGGACTCGGCATCACGGCCTACTTCGGCGAGCATCCCTACGTGGTCGCGTTCCTGGTCGCGTACGCGGGCTTTCGTTTTTCGGATTTGATTGTGCGCGATGACGCCGCGGACAGTCCGCCGCGCGAGGAGCTCAGCCGGCGCATCGCGGCGCAACTGCCCCTGCTGCTGGCATTTGCCGCCGCGCCGTTCGAGCGCACCTATGTTTACGGAGGTTCGGCGTCCCCGTTCGTCGCGGCGTTTGGACTATTGCTCGAGCTGTGCGGGATGTGGCTCGCGCTGGGGGCGCGAATTCAACTCGGATTTTTCACTTCGGGCCGGACCCCCGAGCATCCGGTGCTCGTGAAGCGCGGCTTCTATCGCTACCTCCGGCATCCGATCTATGCGGGGACATTCCTGGTGACGTTCGGATGGACGCTAATCTATGGGGCGCCGGTCACTGCGATTCTGACGTTGATTATCGGAGCGATTTTCGCGCAGCGCCGGATGAAGTCGGAGGAGGCGATGCTACGCGCGCGATTCGGCGAAGAGTACGACGCCTACGCGCGCGAGACCGACGCGTTGATCCCGGCTATCTGGTAGCTTCAACGGCTGCGCGCGTCGAGCTGACAGCGGATCTGCGAGCAGTAGTCGTCGTCGCCGCTGGTCAGAAATTTCGAGCCGCATGCCTTGCACTCGCGAATCGATTCTCCCGGCTTGAGCCGCGTCGCAATTTCTTTCAGTAGTTCGGCAGTAGACGATTTGCGCTTCGGGTTTGATGCGCCCTCGGCGATGAGCTGTCGGTTCGATCCCATCAATGCTAGTTCGTCGGCGCGATTGTTGGTCGCGTCGACGCCGTGTCCGCGCACCCATTCGAATCGCACGCGCCTCGACTTTGTTTCGGCATCGAGCAGCGCCCACAAGTCCTGATTCGCGTTGCGCTTCCAGTTAAGCGTCATCGAATTTACGACGTACCGGCTGTCGCTGCGAAGGATAACCTCAGTGCCGGAGGGAGTTATGCGCAGGCCCTCGATCGCGGCCATCAATTCCATCCGGTTGTTGGTGGTTGAATCTTCGTGGCCATTGCCTTCCGTCACGACGTCATCGGGATCGCGTACCACGACGCCCCATCCGCCGGGGCCGGGATTGCCGAGGCAGGAGCCGTCGGCGTAAACGAGATATTCGCGAGATTGAAGCGCCACGGGCCGGATTCTAGCTGAGGCCGCGAGCTTTTCGCAGGCGCGCGAACCACTCGACGTATTGCCGGGCCGCGCGCTCCCACGAGAAGTCCGACGCAAAGCAGTTTGCCATCAGCGTCCGCCACGCCGCGCGGTCACGGAACATCGCGACCATCCGGTCGAGCGTTGCGACCATCTCAGCCGCGTCGAACTGGTCGAACAGGAAGCCGTTGCCAGTGCCGCGCGCGGGATCGAACTCGCTGACGGTGTCGCGCAGTCCGCCGGTCGCGCGCACGACTGGGGCGGTGCCATAGCGCATCGCGTACATCTGGGTGAGCCCGCACGGTTCGAATCGCGACGGCATCAGGAAGCTGTCGCTGCCGGCCTGGATTCGATGCGCCATGGTGTTGTTGAACTGGATTATCGCGCGAAGTTTTTCCGGGTAGCGCGACTCCGCGTCTTTGAAAAATCTCTCGAGCACTTCATCGCCGCTCGCCAGCATGACCAGCTGCAAATCCAGGCGCATCACGGCGTCGAGCGCGTCGCGCAGCAGGTCGACGCCTTTTTGCCCGGTCATGCGCGTAACCATCCCGACTATCGGCGAGTGTTCGTGATTGGGCAGCTTGAGCGAATCGCGCAACGCGCGCGCGCACTTGCGCTTGCCGTCGGGATTGGCGGGGGTGAAGGTCGCGGCGATTTCGCGGTCGTGGGCGGGATTCCACTCGTCGTAGTCGGCGCCGTTGAGGATACCGACGAAATTTTCGCCCTTGTCGCGGATTACGCCCTCGAGTCCAAAGCCAAGCTCGGGGTCGGCGGTAATTTCGTGCGCGTAGGCAGGGCTGACGGTCGACGAGCCGTCGCTCAGGACGATTGCGCCTTTCATCAGGTTCAGGTGGCCGTAAAACTCCAGGTAGTCGACGGAAAAATATGGCGCGTCGAGATTCAACAGCGCGAAGTCTTCGCGTTTGCCGATTCCCTGGAAGGCGAGATTGTGAATCGTGAAGACCGACAGCGCCTGCTTGAACATCGGGCGCAGTGCACCGTCGGCGCGCATCGCAATCACTGCGGTCGCCGAATGCCAATCGTGCGCGTGTACTATATCCGGCGCGACTATTTCCGCGGAGGCGATTGCGGCGGCGCGGCCGAAGAAAATGAAGCGCCGCATGTTGTCGGGATAGTCGATGCCGTGATCGCCGTAGATACCGCGCCGCCCGAAAAATCCCGGATGATCAATCAGGTACATCGGCACGCCGTGCGGATCGGTTGCACGCAACACCGAGAAGCGCTCGACCGCGGCACCGAATCGCATAGGGATATTGCGCAGGACAGGCGCGGTCTCGACGCTCTCAACAATCGAAGGGTAGCCGGGCACGATCAGCGACGGTTGTTCGCCCGCGGCTTTCAATGCGCCCGGCAACGAACCGATCACGTCTGCGAGGCCGCCGGCTTTGGCGTGGGGCGTGGCTTCTGCGGCAACGATCGCGATTTTCAAAGGAGCGTCAAGGCTCGATCCGTCGACCGTTATGTTATGGGAAAGGTTGGGTGAGGGTTCTGGGCACATCGAGAGGGCTGAAATCTAGAATGACACAAAAGAAGGGCAGAGAAAAAAGCGGACAGGATCGAACATTGAGTTTGATGCGAGCGCCCTCACCCGTGCGCGACTTGTGTCGCGCACGACCTCTCCCTTCGGGAGAGGTAAGAGGCGCTTCGCTCTGAATGACGGAAGGCAAAAGTAGCCGGTCGGGCAGTTGTGATGTGGCCCGGAACCCTCACCTACCGGCCGCGATGCGGCCGGCCGCCTCTCCCGTAAATGACGGGCGAGGTAAGATACGGCCGCGTCCGCATTTCTTCTTTGTCCAACCAGGCGAGTTGAGGACATAACCGCGACCTGCTTTACGCTGTGGCTGCGGCTTTAGTCGCCCAAACGGCTGGAGCGACCGAAGGTCACCGCAGTTGTTGATCTAGAAATTCGCTAGTCCGCCGGTTGGCGAGCGCTGCCGCCGCGGCGTTGTAGTGCGCTCCGTTTAGGCGCGTGAAAGCGTGAAACTGACCCGGATAGCTGTAGACGATCGCGTTTGGTTTGCTGGCGAGTGCCGCCTTGATCTCAGCTTGAGCGGCCTTGGAAATGAACTCGTCGTCCTCGCCGAGATGCATCAGCACCGGCGCGTGGAGACCTTCGAGCTCGCCGAGATACTTCTCTGTATCTCCACCGTGGTAGGCGACCGCAGCGTCAACGCGGTAGCGCACTGCCGTCAAGAAAGTCATCAGCGCCCCGAGGCAGTAGCCAAGTACGGCAATCTTGCCGGTGCACTCGGGCATCTTCGCCACGGTGTCGGCGGTGTCCTTGATGTCCCTGACACCGGCATCTCGGTTATAGGCTTGATAGAGGCGAAGACCGTGCTGCCAGTCTGGCTCTGAACGAACGCTGAGGTCGACGCCCGGCTCTTGACGCCAGAATAGGTCTGGCGCGACCGCGAGAAAGCCTTGCTCGGCCAATTCGTCGCATTTCTCGCGGATGTCGGCGTTCACCCCGAACAACTCTTGTAGAACCAGGACGGCGGGAGCCGGCAATGCCTCCGGCCTAGCGATGTAAGCGCGAAACGCGCCGTCGTGTCCGTTTATGGTGATTCGGTCTTCCATTTGGCTTCTCCCGAAATAGCTATATCCATACAGAATCTCCGCCGACCCTTACCGGATCGGCGGAGATCCATTTGTCTGCGAGCGTATGGCTACGCCTTGACGTGCGCGGAAGTGGCAGCCTCTTCGATGAGCTTGGCTGCTTCCTTCGGATACGACATGTAGGCCACATGGCTTGAATTCACTTCGACGGTCTTGGCGCGTGCGCGCTTCGCCATCATCCGCTCCTGGTCCGGATTGATCGATCGGTCTGCGGCGGCCACCATGTACCAGGTGGGCTTGGTCTTCCAGGCGGGATTCGTAACCTTATGGGTGAACGAGTCGGTGGAGATCGGCACCTGCGAGATGGCCATGAACCACGCCTTTTCGGGCGGAATGTCCGCTGCGAAGTCGGCCGCGAACTGCTCTTCGACTATCCACCAGTTTCCGTTGCTGTCCGGCTTGAACGCCTTGGACGCTTGCGGCAGGGCCTGCTCGATCGACGCACAGCTCTCACCTTCATCGAGTGCAAATGCAGCGATATAGACAAGCGCGGCCACCTTCGGATGATTGCCGGCCTCGGTGATGATGGACCCGCCGTAGCTGTGGCCCACGAGAACCACTGGCCCGTCCATGGCGTCGATTGCCGCCTTCGTATACTTCTGGTCGTCGGCGTAGGAGGTCTCGGGGGGCTGCGCCACCGACACCTTGTACCCATCCTTCTTGAGGATGTTAGCGACGGCTTCCCAGCCGGAGCCGTCGGCGAAAGCTCCATGCACCAGCACCACGTTCTTGATTGCCATTGTTGTTCTCCTTTTTTTTCTTTCAGTTTTTTTCACATGCATCGGCTCTCGGGAGCCGACGTCGTTAGTGCGACCTGAGGCCGCTGGCAACGCTTCCGGATGGTCTTTCGGTCGGCTTCTCTCCTGCTGCATCCATTCCCTGATGTAGGGCGAACAGTGCACGATCGAGACCCCCGCCGACTCGCACAGGTTGAGAAAACGAACACCTTCGACATCCACAAGATCCAATTCCTCCAGATCCAACGTGACGCGTCGTCCACCACGCTCGATCTCAGACTTCAATTCGTCGAGGTCCTCAGATTGAAGATTCCCACTCAAACGAATCAGCGTGATGCGCTTGCGAGAGATCCGGTCGATCTTCAGTGTCATGGACTTCTACCGTGAGGCGCACTCGGAGTAGTGCAATAACGAGTCCATTCCACAATTGCTTGTGGTGGGTAAAGTTACTGTCGATTCCGGTCCTGAATTTTCAGGAATTCCTGTTTGGAGGGGAAACGCTGTTGTTGGCTGGTGATCAGTCGCCGGGCGGTGCTTTGAATCGATACTTGTGAATTTTTAAGCGTTTGATTTTCGAGTCGAGAGTCTTCGCCGGCAGTCCCAGTTTCGCGGCCGCACCGCCGGGTCCTGAGATTCGGCCCTGGCTTTCCTTCAGTGCGGCTTCGATCATTTCTTTTTCGTGCCGAACCAGGGTGCCGCCAAGCGTCGCGCTCCGCGATGCGGCCGCGGGCAGTTCACGCCTCAACCAAGTCTCGTCTACAGCCAAATTGTCACCGTCGGACAGAATCACGGCACGTTCGATCACGTTTTGCAGTTCACGGACGTTCCCCGGCCAACCGTACGCCTGGAGGACTTTCAAAGTTTTCTTGCCTATTGTTCGGAACTTCTTTCCGGCCCTTTTTCCGAAACGATCAATGAAATACTCAGCGAGCAAAGGAATATCCGCTACGCGTTCGCGCAACGGCGGCATTTCAACAGGCACGACATTCAGCCTGTATAGGAGATCTTTCCGAAATTCGCCCTCGGCTACCAGTGCGTTCAAATCACGATGAGTGGCCGCGATCACTCTGACGTCGACTGCAATAGGGGTGTTGCCACCAACCCGTTCAATTTCGCGTTCTTGCAGAACCCTCAACAGCGTGATTTGCACCTCCGCGGGTAAATCGCCGACTTCGTCGAGAAAAATTGTCCCGCCATTTGCCGATTCGAAACGCCCCAGACGCCGCTGCGTCGCACCGGTGAAGGCGCCCTTCTCGTGGCCGAAGAGTTCAGACGCAATGAGCGATGGAGGGATCGCCGCGCAGTTCACTGCGATAAACGCTCGATCAGCGTGCTTAGACCGTTTGTGGATGGCACGGGCTAACAATTCCTTTCCCGTGCCTGTCTCGCCCAGAATTAAAACTGTGGAATCGGAAGGAGCCACCTTGGTGACTTGCCGCAGCACTTTACGCAGTGCTTCTGAGGACCCGACAATGTCTTCGAACATCGAGTCCCGATCGATTTGTTCTCGCAAGGCCAGGTTTTCGTTCCGCGTTCTCTCTTCCGCCCGGACGCGGTCATCGATGTCGGTGCCCGTTGCGTACCATCGAGTGACCTGGCCGCGCTCGTTTCGAAAAGGGTTGTACTGAATCAGGAACCAGCGGTATTGTCCGTCCTTCCCGAGCGCTCGATGCTCGAATTCGAACGGAAGACCCCGCGCGAGAGCAGCCTTTCGCTCGTTTCGAAATCTTTCCACGTCCTCCGGATGAAAGAATCTTTCTCGAAAATTTGGCGCAGTGACATCGTCAACAGTTAGGCCCGTGTAGTCGAGAGTCGCCCGATTCGCGTAGATCGGTAGGCCGGACGGGTCTTGGACAACTACCGCCTGAGGTATTGCATCCGTAATTTGCCGAAGCTCGCGTTCATCGCCCCGAAGTTTCTCTTCCGTTTGCTTAAGGGCTTCGATGTCAGTGCTTACTCCGTACCACATGACGATCTTCCCCGTTTCGTCGCGGAAGGGTTCGAAGCGAATCAGGAACCAACGAAAGATCCCATCATGGCGGCGCATGCGTGCTTCGATTTCACCTGGTTCACCGGAGCCCAACAGCTCGCGCCATTGCCGCATGAATGACGTCAAATCCTCGGGATGGATTGCAGCCTGCCAGCCCTGGCCTTGCGATTCTTCAGCGGAAAGACCTGCGTATTCACGCCATCGTTGATTGACGAACTCTATGGAGCCATCCGCATGAGCTGACCACGTAAACGCGGGGATTCGGTCAACAATGAGGCGGATTTCCGTCGATTGTACGGACTGTGAGGAACCATCTCGTGGCAATGACATTGGCAGATTATATTCCGGAATAGTCTAAATGAGATCTCAGCAAGTAGCCCCTCTGAATGACGTAAGGCAAAGAGTAGCCGATCGGGCAGTTGTCGGGCGCCGAACAACCTACCCATTCCCGAGCAGGAAGGGGAGCCGGATGGTAGGAGCAGGGCGCGCGTCCTCCTTTCTTAAAGGCTGGGAGCAGGGGTCAGCCCTGCCCAAGGAGGTGCGGAACCCACGGTGGGTTCCGCATACAATGAGTTCTTTTCCTAGTTGAGGACGGTTCGTTCGGTGCGAGCGGTCGCGGGGGTTGGGGGGACCGCGGCGGCGTTTACTGCGTCGCCGTCGCGGAGGGCGTGCTTGATCACTTCGTCGACGGTGTCAACGAAGATCATTTCTAGTTCTTTTCGCACTTCGGGCTGGATGTCCTCGAGGTCGCGCTCGTTGCGCCGCGGCAGGATGATCGTCTTGATTCCCGCGCGCCTGGCCGCGAGTACTTTTTCCTTAATTCCGCCTACTGGCAGCACTTTGCCGCGCAGTGTGATTTCGCCAGTCATGGCAACATCTGATCTCACCGGCCGGCCGCTGAGCAGGGAGGCGAGAGACGCCGCGATCGTCACGCCGCCCGAGGGTCCATCTTTGGGAATCGCTCCGGCAGGAACGTGGACGTGGATGTCGGACTTGTCGTAGAAGTCCGGCGCGATTCCAAGCGCGGCCGCGTGCGTGCGCACGTAAGAGAGCGCCGCCTGCGCCGATTCCTTCATCACGTCGCCGAGCGAGCCGGTCAGGTTGAGGCCTTTCTGTCCCGACATCCGGGTGCTCTCGATAAACATTATCTCGCCGCCATTCGGCGTCCACGCCAGGCCGGTAGCAACCCCGGGCTCCTGCGTGCGTTCGGCGACCTCGGAGAAAAATTTCGGCGCACCGAGATACTTCTGCACGTCGTTCCCGCTGACGACGGATGGCGCCGTTTCGCCTTCGGTGATCGAACGCGCGATCTTGCGGCAGACCCGCGCGATTTCGCGCTCGAGATTTCTGAGGCCGGCCTCGCGCGTGTAGCTGTGAATAATCTCGCGCAGCGCCTCCTCCGAAAATTCGATCTTCTGATCGCCGAGTCCGTTCTCGATCAGTTGCTTGGGAATCAGATGGCGCTGCACGATTTGCAGCTTTTCTTCCTCGGTGTATCCGGGCAGCTCGAGCACTTCCATCCGGTCGCGCAGCGCGTGCGGCACCGGATCGAGCATATTGGCCGTGGTCAGGAACAGGACCTTGGAAAGATCGAACGGTACATCGAGGTAGTGATCCGCGAAGGTGTTGTTCTGTTCGGGGTCGAGCACCTCGAGCAGCGCCGACGCCGGGTCGCCACGGAAATCCATACCGAGCTTGTCGACCTCATCCAGGATGAACAGCGGGTTGTTTGAGCCGGCATTGCGCAGCCCCTGTATGATTCGCCCGGGCAGCGAGCCGATGTACGTGCGGCGATGGCCGCGAATCTCGGCCTCGTCGCGGATGCCGCCGAGCGACAGGCGCACGAATTTGCGCCCGAGTGCGCGCGCGATCGACTTGCCCAGCGATGTCTTGCCGGTGCCGGGAGGCCCGACGAAGCAGAGGATCGGACCCTTGGTGTCGTTCTTGAGCTTGCGCACCGCGAGAAACTCGAGGATGCGCTCCTTGATTTTTTCGAGGTCGTAATGATCCTCGTCGAGGACCTGGCGCGCGTGACGGATGTCGAGATTGTCTTCGGTCGAGACGCCCCACGGCAGGCTCACGAGCCAATCGAGGTAGGTGCGCACGACGGTGTGCTCGGCCGACTCCGGCGGGATCATCTTGAGGCGCTCGAGTTCCTTGTCGGCGACCTTGCGCGCCTCGGGCGACATCTTGGCCTCTTCGATCTTCTTCTCGATTTCTTCGACTTCGGACGAGCGCGGATCACCCTCGCCCAGCTCCTTCTGAATCGCCTTGAGCTGCTGGCGGAGATAGTACTCGCGCTGATTTTTGTTGAGCTCGGTCTGCACCTGGGACTGGATCTTGTGCCCGAGTTCGAGCATCTCGATCTCGCGCCCGAGAATCGCGATCAGCTTTTCCAGCCGCGCGCGAACGTCGAACGTCGCCAGCAGATCCTGCGCCTCTTCGATCGGTATCTTCAGGTACGAGGCGACCATGTCGGCGAGCCGGCTGGCCTCCTTCACCTTCATCGCCATCACCTGCAATTCATCAGGCAGGTATGGGACCAGCGATACAAACTTGGAAAACAGGCTGACCAAATGCGCGTGCAGCGCGTCGATTTCCTTGTCGGATGTCACCGGCTCGACCAGCCGCTTGACGTGCGCGAGGAAGAACGGATCGCGCTGAGTGAACTCCCCCAGCTCGATGCGCGCGAGTCCCTGTACCAGCACGCGCACGCTCTGATCCGGATAGCGCAACATCTTGACGATGCTCACGGCGGTGCCGCTCTGGAACAAGCCCTCGGGCGTCGGCTGCTCGTCTTCGGGATTTTTCTGGGCGGCGAGCGCGATGACCTTGTTGGTCTGGCCGCACTCTTCGATCAGTTTGAGCGAAGAGGGCCGCGAAACCAGGAAGGGATGTATCTGACTCGGGAAAATCACGATGCCGCGCAAGGGCAGCACCGGCAGAATATCGGGTATCTCGACCTTGCTCAGGTCCTCTTCGATCTCGAAGCGTTTTTCCCCTTTGGGCTTATCTGCCATTCAATTGAACCTCGTGAGGAGGGAACCGGCCGGCACCTGCCCGCTTCCACGCAACCCAAATTTCACCGTAATATACGGTAGTGATGCAGACAAGGTTACCTCTTACGTAAGAAGCTAATCACGGAGACCGGCCCGCGCTACTGACGAGGAAACGTTGCCCAATATTGGATTTGATAGGCTATTCAGCGAGGAAGAGGCGAACGAGCTCATTCCACGGCTGGATATTTTGATGCGCCAGCTCCAGATGCAGGCGACGTCGTTGCGCGCGCGAATCGACGAATTGTCGGTGGACGATCCTTCGATTCTGCACTCCCAGATGAGTGAGATCGTCGGGCGTTATCCCGAATTGCGATCGTTCGCGACCAACATGGCGGAGGCCGCCGCGCAAATCGAATCCTTCGGCTGCATCCTCAAGGACATCGACCTCGGGCTGATCGATTTCCCGTATGATGCGGGGGAGGAAGTGGTTTTCCTGTGCTGGCAGTTCGGCGAGTCGCGCGTGATCGCATGGCATAACGTGGACAGTGGATTCTCCGAGCGCCAGCCGCTGCCCGGCGCGCCCAACCGGTACCTAAACTGACGTCCACGCCGCCGCGCTTACTGTAAAAGAGATGATCATCGTATTAGCGATTTACCTGGCCGCACTCGGATGCTGGCTCGGGGGAATTGTGTTCTTCTCGTTCTTCACCGCGCCCGCGGTCTTCACGGTTTTGCCGCGGCCCGAGGCCGGCCAGCTGATCAGCACAATCTTCCCGCGCTACTACATGCTCGGCTACATCGTGGGGACCATCAGCCTCGTGCTAGCGATCTACTTCACCGCCGTGCAGGTGCCGCGGATGTGGTGGGGACTGACGACGCTCGCGCTGGCGATTGGACTTGGGATCACCTTCTATGCTGGCACCGTCATTTTGCCGCGCGCCGATGCGATCCGCACCGTCAACGAAGATGCGAATCCCGACCCGGTCAAAAAAGCGGAATTCGACCGGCTCCATCGCAACTCGGTGATTCTCAACGGCGCCGTGCTGATACTGAACCTGGCCGCAATCGCCGGCACCTCTGGAGCATTGATTCCGCGTGGCTGACCGTCGTTACAAGGCAGTCGTGATCGATTTATTCGATACGCTCGTCACCTGGAATCCCGAGGGGCTGCCGCTGATGCAGTTCCGCGGGCGCGAAATTCGCAGCACGACGCCCCTGCTCTACTCGACGCTGGAGGCCGCGCTCGGCAAGCGCTTCGACCGCGAGAAATTCTCGGAGGCGCATGCGTCGGTTTACACCGACATATTTTCTGAACGGGCGCGGGAGGACGCGATCGAGATCACGTGCCTCGAGCGCTTCGTGCGCACGCTGAAAATCCTCGAGGTTGACGAAAGCATCGCAGCGTCGCTGGCCGAAAATCTGCGCCGCATCCACATGGCGCGGGTGCGCGAGGTCACCAAGGCGCCCGCCGCGCGAATCGAAGCGATGAAAAAAATCGCCAATGGTTATCGCCTTGGCCTCATCTCCAATTTCGACGATTCTGAAACCGGCCACCAGATCATGCATGATACCGGGATCCGCGAGCTGTTTACCTCCGTTATCATCTCGGCCGACACCGGATACCGGAAACCCAACCCGCTCATTTTCAAAAAAATTCTCGACGCGATGCGGCTCGAACCCGCCGACATCCTGTTCGTCGGCGACACTCCGCTCGACGACGTGCTCGGCAGCAAGCGCGTCGGGATGGATGCCGCCTGGATCCGATCGCGCAATCGCGAGTTGGGGGAGGGCATCCCCGCGCCCGACATCATCGTCTCGGACTTGGCCGAACTCCCCGCCGCGCTCGGACTGTAGGAGCAATCCCGCCGGTGGCGGCTTCACTGAAGAGAACGAAGCGGGCGCAAGTGGTGGCGGTCATCGGCGCTGGTGACGCGCCGCGCGCCGTCTGCGAACTGGCGTTCGCGGTCGGCCGCGAGATCGCTCGTCGCGGCGCGGTGCTGATAAACGGCGGGCGTACGGGCGTGATGGAATCGGCGGCGTCGGGCGCGCGCGAGGAAGGCGGGCATACGATTGGAATACTCCCGGGCTACGACCGACGCGCGGCAAATCCGCATATCGAATTCGCGATTGCCACCGGTATCGGAGAGGCGCGCAATGCGGTGATCGTCGCGAGCGCCGACGCGGTGATTGCCCTGGCCGGCGAGGGCGGCACTCTGGCCGAGATTGGCTTCGCGAAGAAATTCGGCAAGCCGATCGTCGCGCTCGATTCGTGGCCTGAGATCGGCGGCCTGCATCGCGCCGAGACTCCCGCCGACGCGGTCACGCATGCGCTCAAGCTCGCCGCCTCAAATTCGCGACGGAGAAAATGAATGGCCAAGCAGGATCGAAGAGGCGTTATCAGACTGCTTGAACAAGCCCCGTTCTCCGCGATGCTTGGGCTGAAGATCGAATCGGCCACCAACGGCGCCGCACTGGTGCGGATGCCGTTCGACTTGCGCCTTCTCAACGAGGGCGGTCCGGCAGCTCCCATTCACGGCGGCGCGATCGCCGCGCTTGCCGACGTGGCCGCGTGTGCGGCGGTGTGGAGTCTCGACGCGACGACGCGCACCGCGACCATCTCGCTGACCGTGAACTACACGGGCTTCGCCGTGAAGTCCGACCTCATCGCAAGAGCGCGAGTGAAGCGGACCGGCAAGCGGATCGCGAGCCTCGGCGTGGAAGTCGTCGACGCGTCCGACGCGCTGATCGCGGACGCGCTGGTCACTTACAAAATCGCGTAGCGGAGTCTACGAAAACGAAAAATTCCATCGCCTGCGCGGTGGGCGCAAGGGGTGACCCCTTGACCCAGTATAAATCGCAAAATCCCGCGGACGGTCTTTTGCTCTCGGTCCTTCAATGCGCCGGAAGGTGGGTTTGCGGTTCTGGTGACCTTGAGCGGGGGTCGGCCTGCTGAAACCAGCCGCGGGATTCACTACAATCATGTTTCTATTTTGGATGTGGACGAGGATGTGGAATATGTTTTCCCCTATTCGATTCGGCCTGATTTGTACTCTCGGCGCCGTGATGTTTCTCGCGCTGGCTCATCCGGCCCGCGCCCGCAATGCTGTCCCCGAGGCGATGCCGACCGGCGCTGAGACCGTGCTCTATTCCTTCGGCGCCGGGCCCACCGCGGGAAAATGCAAAATCGTCGACGGTGCCACGCCCCAAGGCTCCCTGACCTATGTTGCCGCGACGGGGCTGCTGTTCGGGACCACGTCGACGACCACCGCGGGGGGCCTTGGCGACGGCGCGATTTTCCAGATCATGCCCGACGGCACCGGCTACCTGGTCGATCAGTTTTTCGCCGGCGCAAAAACCGACGGCAACGATCCGCGGACCAACGCGATGACCTTGAACGGCACCGTCCTCTACGGCACGACGCTGACCGGCGGCAAGCATAACAACGGATCGATCTTCAGTATCAATGATGACGGCTCTGGCTACTCGTCGCCGCTGCTGTTCGACTTCCCCGCGAGCGCCAAGAACAACCTCGGCGATCAGCCAACCAGCAACTTCGTCGCCGTCGGCAGCGTGCTCTACGGCATGACTTCCGAGGGCGGCAAGGAGGGCGGCACCACGGGCGACGGCACTATCTACAGCTTCGATACCTCGAGCGGCACCTACACGCGGCTGCATTCCTTCAACGGCGCCAGTGGATCCGATCCGCACGGCCAGCTCATCCTCGATCCCAACGGCAACACGTTTTACGGCATGACGCGTACCGGCGGCAAACACGACGTCGGCGTCATCTTCTCGTTCAACCTGGCCAAGAAAAAACTCAAAGTGCTGCACGTCTTCAGTTGCCCGAGTAACGCCACGCCCACCTGCGTCGATGTCAATGACGGCGCGACCCCCGACCACGGCACGCTGGTGCAAAACGCCTCGACGCTCTACGGCCTGACGACTTTCGGCGGAACATACGGCAACGGCACGCTCTTTTCGATTGACACCGACGGCAAGCACTTCACGATCCTGCAAGAGTTCGGCAAGCCGGGCACCAACGACGGGATCAATCCCTTCGGATCGCTGACGCTGAACGCCACCACGTTATACGGCACTACCCAGTTGGGCGGCAGCCAGGGCAACGGCACCGTTTTTCAAATCAGTACTGACGGCACCGGCTACGATCGAATTTACGATTTTCAGGGCGGCAATGACGCGGCCAATCCGACCGACGACGTCATCCTGCTCGACAACACGCTCTATGGGATGACCCCGGCGGGCGGGCAATGCGGCGACGGCGCGATCTTCGCGCTCGTGCCTCCTGCCTGAGCGACTCGTGTGTCGTCGACGCTGGACATAATCCGCCGCGCCGCTGAGCCGTACGGCCTCAACCTGGTCGCGGCAATTCCGGTTGAGCGCTACGACGCCACGGTCAAGGAAATTTCGCGCGCTTCGGCGATCGATCCGCTCGCGCGCTCGATCGTCGTGATCGGCAACGGCGGCGGCGCCTTATGGACGGGGCTCAAATCCCACGCAGCGCGGAACCCCGGATGGTGGGAGCGTGAGAATCCGCTCGACGACTTTACCCGTAACGTGGTTGAGCGCGACATCGCCGCCCCGATCCGCGCATCAGGCGCACGATGCACGACGGTGTATCCCTTTATGAGCAGCGCTCGCACGCTCAGCTTCATCGAGCTCGGCAAAGTCGCGGGCATCGCGGGCCCCAGCATCCTCGGCGTGACCGTGCATCCTATATATGGACCGTGGATCGCATTTCGCGCCGCGCTGCTGCTCGACGAGCAACTCGATTCGCCTGGCGACGCGTCAGGCTTCGACCCATGCCCCCGATGCGTCCCGCGTAGCTGTATCCCAGCCTGCCCGGTCAGCGCTGTGAGTATCGAGTCGGGATGGGACATTCCGAAATGTTTGACTCATCGCGTCGAAGTGGAGCCGGACTGCACCCCGCGATGCCACGCGCGCGCGGGATGCGTGCTCGGCCCCGAGCATCGCTACCCTGACGACGAACTCGCGTATCATCAGATGCGCGCGCTCCGCTCGATGCGCCCGTACTACGAGGCACACATCAAGCCGGTTAGGGGTTAGGTTTCCGCGTCCTATATAATCTCCAGCGAGCACCATCATGCCCTTTCCAATCAATCGCCCGCGCCGTCTGCGACGCACCGAAACAATTCGCCGCATGGTCCGCGAGACGCGGCTCTCCGCCGACGACCTGATCCTCCCGATGTTCGTGTGCGCGGGACGCGGCGTGAAGAAAGCGGTCGCGTCGATGCCCGGGGTCGCGCAAATGTCGGTGGACAACGTCGTCGCGGAAGCGCGCGAGACCTGGGCGGCCGGCGTCCCCGCCGTAATCCTGTTTGGAATTCCCGAACGCAAGGACGCGATGGGCAGCGAGGCATGGAACGACGACGGCGAAGTGCAGCGCGCGATCCGCGAAATCAAGGAACGCGTGCCCGGACTGACCGTGATCACCGACGTCTGCATGTGCGAGTACACCGACCACGGGCATTGCGGCGCGCTCAGTGGCAACGACGTCGACAATGACGCGACGCTCGAACTGCTGACGCGCTCGGCGCTGTCGCACGCGCGCGCGGGCGCCGATATCGTCGCGCCGTCGGACATGATGGACGGGCGCGTGGGCGCGATTCGCACGGCGCTCGACAGCAGCGGCTTCAGCCACGTTGCGATCATGGCGTATTCGGCCAAGTTCGCGTCCGCGTTTTACGGGCCGTTTCGCGAGGCGGCGGAGTCGGCGCCGAAATTCGGCGATCGCCGCTCGTACCAGATGGATCCGCCCAACGGCGACGAGGCGATGCGCGAAGTTGCACTGGACCTGGAAGAAGGCGCAGACATCGTGATGGTAAAACCCGCGCTGCCGTATCTCGATCTGATCTTGCGCGTGAAACAGGAATTCAACGCGCCGGTCGCCGCCTACAATGTCTCGGGCGAGTACTCGATGATCCGCGCAGCCGGTATCAACGGATGGATCGACGAAGAGCGCGCGACGATGGAAGTGCTGACGTCGATCAAGCGCGCCGGCGCCGATTTGATCCTGACGTATTTCGCGAAAGACGTCGCGCGCAAGTTGAGAGGATAAGAATTGAATGTGAAACCCGCGATGGGTTTCACGCTTCCTTCGGCAGGGGTGACCCCTGCACCCAGTGAAAAGAAATCGCGAAATGTCGAGGACGACCTTTCGCTCTCGATTGGGGGGAATGTTTGACAGGAGAGTGGAGTTCCTCTCCGCGCGATTGTTCCCCTTCCCGCTCGGGAAGGGGTTAGGGGTTAGGTTCCTCGCTCGGCAAAATGCTCGCGAATCGCTTCTGTCAGTGCCTCAATCGTATATCTCCGCGGCCTCACCACCACCTCAAATCCCAGCTCCTCTGCAGTCGCCGCCGTGATTGGGCCGATCGCCGCCGCGCTGATTCCCTTCCCCGACGTGCCGATTAGCTCGCAAAAATTGGTGACGGTACTGGAACTCGTGAACGTCATCAGGTCGATCGCTCGCGACGCAATCAATTCGCGCATCCGCGTTATCGGCGAGCCCTTCGGCTTGACGGTTCGATAACTGGGCGCGACGACAACTTCTTTGGCGCCGTGGTCGCGCAAAATTTCGGGCAGCGCCTCGCGCGCGATTTCGGCGCGCGGAATCAGGAATCGCTTGCCGCGAATCCGCCTGATTCCGATCGCGGAAACAATCTGATCCGCGCGATACTCGTCGGGCACCGCCGCGACCTTTAACGCATAATCGGCCAGCCGCGCCGCGGTGGCCGGTCCGATCGCCGCAATCGACGCGCGACCGAGCGCGCGAATATCGTGCCCGCGCGATTTCATCCGTTCGATGAAACTTTCGACTCCCATCGCACTCGTGAAAATAATCCAGTCGAACGAATCGAGACGTTTGATTGCGCGATCGAGCGCCGTAAAGCTCCGTGGCGCCGTCGTTTCAATCGTCGGGAATTCCACCACCTCCGCGCCGAGCCGCCGCAAGGCCGTCGCGAACTCAGAAGCCGCCGCACGCGCTCGCGTCACGACAATCGTGCGTCCGAACAGCGGCATCCGCTCGACCCACTTGAGAGTCTCGCGCAGGCCTGCGAGCTGGCCAACGACGATAACGGCGGGCGCTGCGATTTCCTCGCGCATCGACGCGTCCGCGAGCGTCGCCAGCGTCGCACTGACCGTCTTTTGCGCGGCGGTCGTCGCCCATTGCACGGCAACCGCCGGAGTTTCCGCCGGTAGTCCGGCCGCGCGGATTCTGTCGAGCGTGGCGCGCATCCGCGCCGTCGCCATCAGGATGACGATCGTGCCGCCGCGCCCGGCCGCCGCCACCAGCTCGTCCCACGGAACTGAACTCGATCCTTTGCTTTCGTCCTCGTGGCCGGTGACGAACGCGACGAACGAGCCGTGCCCGCGATGCGTCAGCGGCACGCCCGCGAACGCCGGTCCCGCAATCGCCGACGTGACTCCCGGCACCACCTCGAACTCGACCTGCGCGCGCGCCAGCGCCTCGGCCTCCTCGCCGCCACGCCCGAAGATAAACGGGTCGCCGCCCTTGAGCCGGACCACGACGCGTCCTTTGCGGGCAAGCGCTATCAGCATCGCGTTCAACTCGGCTTGATCGATACTTTTCTCCGAACCGCCGCGTTTGCCCGCATAGATTAGCTCGGCCTTCGGCGGCGCGAGCTGAATCAGTTCGGGACCGACGAGATTGTCGTAGATGACGACATCGGCGCGCCGAAGAACATCGGCGCCGCGAATCGTGATCAAGTCGGACGCGCCGGGCCCCGCACCAACGAGGAACACGCGCCCGCTTTTTTGGCCGGCGCGCGGGCTCATTGAGGGCGCAGCAGAGCGTGCGCGCCGCGCGCAAGCATTTTTTCGGCGAGCCGCTTGCCGGAAGTTTGCGCGGGCGCAGGCGCGAGGTCAGGCGCGATCGGCTCGCGTATCGAGTCTGACAGCTCGCGCGCACCGTCGGGACTGAACAGCATTGCCGCCAACGCCAGCTTGTCGCGCTCGACGACTGCCCTGACTCCGACCGGGGTCGTGCATGACGCATCGATCGCGGCGAGAAACGCGCGCTCAGCCGCCGTTTCGTAAAATGCACGCGCGTCGTTGATGGCAGAGAGCGCGCGATCGAGTTCGTTTCCTCGATCATCGGCCAGCGTTTCGAGCGCGAGTGCGCCCTGCCCTCCCGACGGAACGAAATCGCGCGAATCAAGCTCGACAAACTTCACGTCGTGCTCGCGTCCCAACCGCTTCAACCCCGCCATCGCAATTATGATCGCGTCGAAGGTGCCGTCGGCCAAGCGCGCCAGGCGTGTATCGACATTTCCACGCAGGATCGAAATGGCGAGCGCCGAATTCAGCTTAAGCGCCTGGAAGTGGCGGCGCGGCGACGAAGTGCCGAGGCGCGTGCCCGCGGGCAGCGCCGCCAAGGTCGAGCCGTCGCGCGTCACCAGGATATCCGCGGTGTTCTCGCGCACCGGCACCGACGCCACGCGAAACTGATCCGGCAGAATCGCGGGAAGATCTTTCATCGAATGGACGGCCAGGTCGATCGCGCGATCAGCGAGCGCCTGCTCGAGCTCCTTTATGAAGAGTCCCTTGCCGCCCACGTCCGCGAGCGACCCCGAGGTCATCTTGTCGCCGCTGGTGCGGATTTCGACGATTTCGATTTCGGCTGCAGGGATTTGCGCGGCGAGCCGCGCGCGAACGATCGATGCTTGCGCGAGCGCCAGTTTGCTCGGGCGGGAACCGATTCTGATTTTGTGCGGCATTCTGACAACCTAACCCCTAACCCCTTCCCGAGCGGGAAGGGGAACCGAAATATTGGGAGTAACCTCTTCCGGAGCGGGAAGGGGGTCCAGAATTCAGAAGCGAGTCGGCGCGGCGGTCCAGGGCGGTCACTCGAGGTCCGGGTCGTCGTCATCGTTGTCGGCGCCGTCGACGGCGTCGTCTTGCGCGTCGAATTCGGCGCCGAGCAGGCGGCGTGCGACTTCGGCGGCGAAGGCGGCGTCGAGAGTTTTGTCGTCGCGCTGCTTGAGGCCCGACAGGATACGATGAAGCAATTTGTTGGTCAGGCCGCGCGTGAGCAATTCGACGCGCTCGCGCTCGGCCGGCTCGAGTTGCGCCAGCCATCCGCGCGCCCGCCCCAGCTCGTCGTCGCGCAGGCGTTCGACACTGTAGCGAATGTCCTTGATGGTCGGCGTAAGATCGAGGCCGGCGAGCCATTTGAGGAACGATTCGAGTTCCAGCTCGACGATCTGCTCGGCCTTTTCCGCTTCGCGCTCGCGATCGCCGAGCGATCGTTGAACCAGCGCGCCGAGATCGTCGATGTCGTAGAGATAAACGTTCTGCAGCGCGTTGAGGCGCTCGTCGAAATTGCGCGGCACGCCCATGTCGATCAGAAACATCGGCCGGTAGCGGCGCTCGCGCACGACCGACTCGAATTCCTCGGGCCCGAGAATTGGCTTGGTCGACGAGACCGAACCGATCAGCACGTCCACCATCTTGAGGTACGGTTTGTAGTTGTCGTACGGCACCGCCGTACCGCCGAGTTCGCGCGCGAGCGCGACCGCGCGATCGAAGGTGCGCGATGTTATCAGCAGCGACTCGATTCCGAGCGCGTTCAGTTGGCGCGCGGTCAACTCGGCCATCTTGCCCGCGCCCATCAGCATCACGGTCTTGTCCTTCAGCGTGTCGAAAATCTGGCCCGCGAGCGCGACCGCCGCGCTGCTGACCGAGACCGAGCCGTGACCGATGAGGGTGCCCTTGCGCACGCGCTTGGCGACGGTGAACGCCTTGTGAAACGCGCGATGCAAGATCAGGCCGACGGTGCGCGCCTCTGACGCCTGCGCGTAGGCCTGCTTGAGCTGACCTAGTATCTGCGGCTCGCCGACGACCATCGAATCGAGACTCGCGCCGACGCGGAACAGATGACGCGCGGCGTCGCGGCCGGCGA
>DATNLS010000195.1:0-23740 GCA_035602775.1 Candidatus Acidiferrales bacterium
GTTGCCGGTGAAGTTCATGCCGCAGCCGCCGCCGCCGTCGCGCGAGCCGATTGCCGTCTATCTGTGCATCGATCGATCGAACTCGATGAGTTACGACTCGCGCTATCCCGCCGTGCGCGATGGCGAGCGGATTCGCTACGCCAAGGAAGCCGCGATCGCGTTGCTGCGCCAGCTCGACGATACCGACTTCGCCGGCGTGATTGCATTTGATTCGCAGCCGTACGTGCTCGCGCATCTGCAGCAGCTCGGCGATGATCGCGGCGAGCTCGAAAACCGCATCGACCGTCTGCAACCCGGCGGCGGCACCGACTTCAAGGACGCGCTCGAAATCGCCGAGCGCGAGATTTTGCAGAGCGGCATCCCGGTGCGCCAGGTCATCTTGCTGACCGACGGCGACACCAACCGCCAGTATCACGACCACGACGATCTGATTGCCGAATACGCGCGGCAGCACATCCCCGTCTCGACCATCCGCATCGGTCCCGATCTTGAAAACCTGGAGTTGCTGCAGGACTTCGCGCAGGCGACCGGCGGCATCTTTTATCGCGTGCAGGATATTGAGAAGCTGCCGCTGCTGCTGGTCGGACTGACGCGCGAGGCGATGAACCGGCGCAAGCAGGATCGCACCACGGTCGAGGCCGGCCAGGCGACCGCGATGCTCTCCGGCATCGGCCTCAACGAGATTCCGCCGATCGATTTTTTTGCCGCGACCGAGGCCAAGGACGGTGCGCAAGTCGCGCTCAAGGTCACGCGTGCCGACAAAGCCGTGCCGCTGCTCGCCTCGTGGCAATACGGACTCGGGCGGACCGCGATTTTCGCCGGCGAACCTGATTCGCTGGCGACGTTGAGCTGGATTCGATGGAATCGTTACGTGGAATTCTGGTCGCAGCTCGCGAACTGGACGATGCGACAGGGCGACTCCGGGATGTTCACGCTTCGCGTCCACGGCGCGCCTGACGGCTCGATCGCGATCGAGGCTGAAAAAGCCGATCCCGATCCCGTGAGCAATTTGGTCTGCCGCATCACGGGGCCGGGCCGCGCCACCGACGTTGCGATGACCGAGGCTGACGCCTCGATCTATCGCGGCGAAGTCGGTCCGCTGCCGCGCGGCAAGTACGTCGCAACGCTAATGTTCAAGGCGGGTGATTCCGAAAAAGTCCTCGAGCAGCGCGAGTTCGCGGCCGCAGGATCGATTCCGGCCGACAGCGCCGAACTGCGCATCAAGCCGCCCAATCTCGAGCTGCTGCGCCGCCTATCGACCGCGACTCACGGCGCCTTCGACGCGACGCCCGCGACCATCGTGCGCCACACCGGCCAAACCGTGGCATTTCGCCGCAGCGCCGACCCATGGCTAATTCCTATCGTGATGATGCTGTTCCTGGGAGAAGTTTTCATTCGCCGCCGCTATCTCGGCGATTGAGGTTGACGATGGAGCAGCTTATGAAAATACCAACCGCCAGTCTTCCTCACCTCATCGCCGTCGCCGCTATCCTTGCCGCGATTGCGGCGCCTGCGATCGCTGCGACCTCATCTCGCGACACCGCCGCCCTCGCCGAGGCCACCTACATCTACGTTGCGACGGTGCGCAAAGACGGCAACCAGAGCAAGGCCGTGCCGGTCTGGTTCATCACGACCGCCGACCACCAGGTGCTGATTGAAACCTCGCCGACCAGCTGGAAGGCCAAGCGCATCAAGCGCGGCAGCCCCGCGATGATCTGGATCGGATCGCGCACCGGCCCCGCGTTCATCGGCAACGCGGAGATCGTCACGGACACTGCGCTGCAGGACCAGGTAATCGCCGAGTATCCGAAGAAATATACGCTGGCCTGGATCGGCTTTGCGCGTCCGTCGCGAGCCAAGCTTGACCGGGGTCAAATCGTCGTCATCCGGATTTCGCCGACGCGCGATTTGCCCGACGGATTTCAGTCCGCGCCCGGCACTCCAGCGCCGACGCTCGACGAGACGGCAAAACCCGCCAGCGTCCACTAACCGCGTCTTGAAATTGGCTCGCCAATAGTTCACCATGCCGCCCTATGTGGCTATATCGACTGGCAATAGCTTTAGTCGGCGCAGTTCTACTAACCAGCGCGAACTGCTTTGCGGGCGACTTCGGATCGCTGCACATGTCCGAATTCGACTTGCTTACGCCGGCGCCACATCAATTCGACATCGAAGCCGACGACACCTACCAATTCCTTGTCGGCAACAATACGGTCCGCCGCCGAATCAACTCGGCCCCGGACAACGCGATCAGTTTGCAGAACGATTTGGGCGTCTCGCAGATGCAGGTGCCCGAGGTGCTGCTCAGCTACTGGTTCGACAGCGTCAACTCGGCGCAGTTCCAGTTTAGAGATTTTTCTCCGTACGGCAGCAATTTTTCCACCCAGCAGCTCTATTTTGGCGGAACCCATTTATCCCCGGGTCAGAACCTGAATCCGGGCGGTACGCGATGGTACACGTTCGGCGGATATTACGAGCGCCGCCTGACGCCGCTGTATCAGGATCGCGAACAGGGTTTGCCGACCTTCCTCAAAGGATGGGACCTGCGCGCAAAGGTCGGGGTCGAATTCACTTACAACGATTTTCGAATCAACGACGGGACGCCGCTCTTCGGCGCGAAATCCCCGTTCGAAGCGCGAATCCGTTTCCATGAGAAGGGATTGCCGATACCGGCGATCGGCCTGGAAGCGCGGCGATGGCTGGCGCCCAACTTCGCTCTCGAATCGACTGTGCAAGGCTACTGGATCAACAAGTGGAATTCGCTGCGGAGCGAGGAAGGCGCGACAGTTTACGACTCGCAGTCAGGCTTCGAGTCTCATATGCGGCTTGTTTATTCGAACGAACGCTGGCGCGGGTTCTCGCCGTTTGCAGGGGTAAATTACTACTACTCGAAGTACACGCAGACCGGGTCGACGGTCGGCAACTTCCTGCGGGTCCAGATGATCGGACCCGAGGTCGGCTTCAACTTCAGCATCTGAGATAGTCGCTAGCGTCACGCGCGCCGGGGAGTAAAATCGGGATCGTGGCCAACGATTCTGCATCCGCACTGATCAAGTGCGCGCTCGACTGCCGATGCCCGGTGTGTCGCAACGGCGAGATCTTCCGCTCGCACTTCAAGATGAATCGCGAATGCCCGCGATGCCACGTCGTGTTCTGGAAGGATCCCGGCGAGACGCTAGGCGCGATGTATCTCGACTTCGCAGTCGCCGCCGCCTCGTTCCTGGTCTGCTGGGCGATTCTCGCTTTTACCACGCACCTTTCCGATGCGGTCGAAATTTTCATTTTGTGCGCGATCGCATGCGGCAGCGTGCTGCTGTGCTATCCGCTGACCCGCAGCGGCTGGACCGTGCTGGTCTATCTCTCAGGCGGAATTGAGCGCCCCCGCCTCCGCACAATCCAGGGCGGCAAAAAGTCCGCCTGAATCTAGTCTCTTCTCCTACGCTTGGTCCCTCTTTTCAGCGTCCGGTTCCCCTTCCCACTATGGGAAGGGGTTAGGGGTTAGGTTCCGCGGGCTGCAAGAAAATGCGAGTCGCGCGTTCAAAGAGTCGAGAGGGACGACTCGATGGACGCATTCAGCTCGAAGCTCCAGCGCTGGACCGGATCATTTGCCGATCCTCGCCTTTTCCAGATCTTGTCGCTCAGCATCTTGCTCGCTGCCGGAGCGTACTTCCGCGATTTTAGCATCTGCCTATCGCAAGTACTGCTGACCTTCGCCGCCGGCCTGCTGATGCAGACCGCGTGCTGGAGGCTTACCCCGTCGAAGCCGCGCTCATTGCGCAGCGCTGTCATCACCTGCCTCAGCCTGTCGCTGCTACTGCGCGCGGACAATCTGTTTGCGCATCCGATTGCGGCGGCCGCGGCAATATCGGCGAAATCGCTTTTTCGATTTCGAGGCAAGCATCTGTTCAACCCCGCGACCTTCGGCATCATCTTCGCAATCGTTCTGCTTCCCGGCACGTGGGTGTCTCCCGGTCAGTGGGGGCAGGACGTTGCGCTTGCGGGATGGGTCGCGATGCTCGGCATGCTGGTGACGAATCGCGCGCGCCGTGGCGATATCAGTTGGACGTTCCTCGCGTTCTATCTCGGCGCGATCGCGCTTCGGGTCGAATACCTCGGCCAGCGGTGGGCTGTCTGGACGCATCAGCTCGAGAGCGGCGCGCTGCTGCTGTTCGCGTTCTTCATGATTTCCGATCCGATGACCGGCCCCAACGACCGTCGCGGCCGAATCGCGCACGCTGCGCTGATCGCCGCGATCGCATATGTGTGGCAGGTCCGGCTCTACCACACCAACGGACTCATCTGGGCTTTGTTTATCGCGGCAGTATGCGTTCCGATTTGGGACGCGATTTGGCCCGCGCGCAAATTCGAATGGGCACAAAATGGAGGTGGCCATGTTTCTTCAGCGAATCCGGATTCTCGTATCAGTGCCGTTGGCGATCGTCGCGCTGACGCTCGCCGCGCCGCGTGACGCGCATGCATTCTGCGGCTTCTACGTCGGCAAGGCCGATGAGCCCCTGGTCAATCACGCGTCGCAAGTCGTGATCGCCCATCATGACGACAAGACCGTCATCAGCCTGATGAACGACTACCAGGGCGAGCCGTCCGAGTTCGCGCTGGTGGTGCCGGTGCCGGTCGTCCTGCAGAAGGGGCAGGTGCATATCGGCGATCGCGAATTGTTCCAGAAGATCGACGCCTACAGTTCGCCGCGGCTGGTCGAGTATTTCGATCCTGACCCGTGCCAGATGATGCCGATGGCTATGGGAGCGGTCGGCAGCATGATGGCAAGAGGCTATGCAGGCGCCGTGTCTGAGTACAAAGAAGCCGATGCGCTCGGGGTTAAGATCGAGGCCGAATACACCGTCGGCGAATATGACATCGTGATTCTGTCGGCCAAGGAATCGCTCGGCTTGCAAACCTGGCTGCAGCTCAACGGCTACAAGATTCCGATCGGCGCCGATCGCGCGCTCGAACCGTACATCCGCAGCGACATGAAGTTCTTCGTCGCCAAGGTCAATATCGCCGAGCACAATCGCACCGGCCTGACCTATCTGCGGCCGTTGCAGTTCGCCTTCGAATCGCCGAAGTTCATGCTGCCGATTCGGCTCGGGATGATTAATTCGCAGGGTCCGCAGGACGTTGTCGTTTACGTGCTCACCGAAAACGGCCGCGTCGAGACCACCAACTATCGCACGGTGAAATTGCCGACCGGGATGGACATTCCCGAATACGTGCGCGGCGAGTTCGGCGACTTCTACAAGGCGATGTTCGACGAGCAGGTCAAGCGCAACGACATGCGCGCCGTGTTCACCGAATACGTGTGGAACATGGGATGGTGCGATCCATGCGCGGGACCGCCGCTGTCGCGCGAGGAATTGAAAAGCCTCGGTGTGTTCTGGCTCGACGACCAGCCGGGCGGCGCGATGCCGATGTATCGGCGTCCCGGCGGCTTTATGCCGTATCCGCAGCCGGGCACTGGTCCGATGCCGGTGATGCTCACGCGGCTGCACGTCCGCTACAGCGCCGACACGTTCCCCGAGGATCTGATCTTCCAGGAGACGCAGGATCAGGAAAACTTCCAGGCGCGCTACGTGCTGCGGCGCCCATGGAACGGCTCGCCTGAGGCATGCGAGGGCGCGAAGAATTACTTCGACGAACTGAACAAGCGCCGCGCGCAGGAAGCGGAGACGCTGGCGGACCTGACGGGCTGGAACCTAGAAGACGTAATCAAGAAGGCCGGGCTGCCAGCGGACGTTCAGCCAAAGCCATGGTGGCAAGGCATCTGGGGCTCGTGAGGTAACCACTACTTCAGAGCACGTCTCGCGCGTGATTCCAAGAGCGCTTGTGTCTCGGGCGGCTACCAGATCGCAGCAGATGCCGGTTGCGATTGAATGTGTCTGCGATTGCGTCGGCAACCAGTCGGATTTTCGCCACCCGCCGAAGGTCGCGATGAATGATCATCCAGACCGCTCGCGTCTCGGGCGGCTCGCCCTTGGACAACCGCTCCAATTCCGGGTTGCTGTCGCCCAGGAAGCAGGGGAACAAGGCAATACCAATTCCTCGAGAGACCGCCTCCAGCTGCACAAACGGGCTGTTGCTGAGAAGCGCCACACGCGCACCCCCGAGCACTGCACTGTGCCAGGTCGGCGCGCCGAGATAGCTCACCGCCGTTGGAACCGATGATCGCTCGCCACGGTCGGGCGTGCGGAGCGCCGCTACGTGGGAGGCCGCGCCATACAGAGCAAAGCCACAGTCGCCAAGCTTACGGCAAACCACGTCTGGGTCCGGGGGACGTCCAAACCGCACAGCGATATCGGCCTGCCGGCGCGTGATATCGAGCCTCGCTGGACTGGCTGTCACCTCGAGCTGGAGCTGCGCATGTTCGCGCGCCAGCGCTGCGAGGGCCGGAACGATCAGCGCGTGCGCAAGACCTTCGGTGGTCGCAATGCGTACGAGACCGCTGAGGCGCGCGTCGTGCCCCGCGACGAGGCGATCCACGGACGCCGCGCCACTCTCCATCGCTTCGCAGTGGTACAGAATCGCCTGCCCGGCGGCGGTGATCGCAAGTCCCTCGGGTGTGCGATCGAAGAGCTTCGATCCGAGTTGTTCCTCGAAGGCCGCAATCCGCCGGCCCACAGTGGCGTGGTCGACGCGCAGTGCGCGCGCCGCACCCGACAGGCTGCCGTGCCGCGAAACCGCGAGAAAGAAACGCACATCGTCCCATTGCCACATTTGAACGGCCCGGCTTACGCCTGTGAATTCATGCACAGCAATTGTGCACAGATATCTAATTTCACAAGCTCCGCTCGTTGGCAAGAATACAGGGCCTGGCGGCGCCCGTCGTGCCTGCCGGGGAGAGGGAATCATGAAGGAACAGGAGCAAGAGGGCTGGATCATAGTCGCGGTTCTATTTGCGACGCTCTTTCTGATCTGGGGGCCGGTCAACGCGAGCAGTGTGTTTTTCCTCCCGGTGGTGAAGCATTTCGGATGGAGCCGCGCCCTGTTCTCGCTGCTCGCTGCGACGGCGCCGCTTGCCGCGGGATTCTGCAGCCCCGCGATCGGTTCCCTTCTGGACCGTTACGGCGAACGCAGAATAATGATCGCTGGCGCCGCGATGGTTGCGCTGAGCTTCCTGGCGCTCAGCCGCGCAGACTCGCCCGCCGCCTTCTTTGTAATCTTCATCGTGCTCGGCGTCGGCATTACCGGTTCGACGATCATTCCAACGGCCCTGGTTATCACCAACTGGTTTCGCGAGCGGCGCGGACTGGCGCTCGGGATTGCATTTGCCGGCATCCCGCTCGGCGGAACGGGAGTTACGATTTTCGCGAGCTGGATCGTCCAGCGCAGCGGCTTCCGCGCGGGATATCTCGCGATGGCGATTCCGATCGTGGTGGTCGTGATTCCGCTGCTCGCGCTATTCATGCGCACGGCACCCGAGGCAGAGGAAACGCGGCCCGCATCGGGCGCCCCGGAGGCGGAATTGTCCGGTCTCGAAGTAAGGGAGGCGCTTGGATCGCGATCATTCTGGATGATCGCGGTCGCAGAGGTGTTCTTCGCCACCGCGGGTGTCGGTCTCCGTGTGCATCTGGTGCCGTTTCTGACGGGTATCGGTTACTCGCCAACGTTAGCGGCGGAGATTCTCGGCGCGATGTTTATTTTCAGTGCGATCGGCAGTTCAATGATGGGCGCGCTCGCCGACCGTCTCGGCGGTCGTGTGACGTTGTCGCTGGTCTTCTTCGCCGGCGCGGCGGGGATAGCGGCCCTGCTCGGCGCGTCGCATCTGATTGCGGTCGGAGCGTTCGTGGTGATCTTCGGACTGGTCAGAGAGACCCACATCGTGCCAATCGTCATCACCGAATCGCTCGGGGCGAAGCGGCTCGGCGCGCTGCTGGGACTTCTGGCTTTGTTTACGACCTTCGGTTTTGCGGCGGGACCGGTGATCGCCGGGCGTATCTTCGATCGAACGGGCAGTTACACGGGTGCGTTGCTTCTGTTCGTTGCGCTCGCGATCATCTCGATGCTCGCCATGCGCGCGACGTTGCCGCTCGCCGAGGAGAAGGCGCGCATCGCCGCGCGCGAATCGGCACTGGCAGATGCGGTCACCCTGCGCTGACCTGGTTCAGACGCGGCAAAGATATGGCATCCTCGCGCCGAGACCGCGCGCTCGGGGCTTTTAGAGAACCCTGATCAAGTTTTCGGTGTACGCGACCAGGTCTTTGCAATTCGCGCATCTGACGCTCTGAACTCCACCCTCTTCGATGTAAATTACCATCGTTTTTGCGCCGCATTTCGGACAGGTCAAAACGTCGTCCGCCGCATCTACCTTAGCTATAGGCATACGATTATCGAATATCCTTCGCCGTCTGCCGATCAACCGGATTGACACCTTGCAGGGTGTGCCCTAACCTTGGCGGTTTGCTATATAATCCAAGTAAGCCGACTGGGCCTAAGCCGCTTTCCTCGACTTCCCATAACCGGATTTTTACCCATGTTTGATACGCTCAGCGACCGCCTCGAAGGAGTTTTCAAAAAACTCAAGGGCCAAGGCCGGATCACAGAGCGCAATATCGAAGATGCGCTGCGCGAGGTCCGGCTCGCGCTGCTCGAAGCCGACGTCAATATCAAGGTCGTCCGCGATTTTATCGAGCACGTCAAAAGCAAAGCGCTGGGCGCGGAAGTACTGCGCTCGCTCTCGCCCGAGCAGCACCTGATTAAGTTCGTCGCGACCGAGCTGCAAAACGCGATGGGCGGCACGGCGCGCGAGCTCGATCTGAAGGTCAAGCCGCCGGTCAAAATCATGGTGGTCGGCCTGCAGGGCGCCGGTAAGACGACTTCGATCGCGAAGCTCGCGCGATGGCTCAAGTCGGAGCGCAGACGCCATCCGCTTCTGGCGTCCACCGACGTCTATCGGCCGGCCGCGATGGAGCAGTTGCGCGTGCTCGGCGCGCAGGCGCAGATTCCCGTGCTCGACAGCAACGAGCAGCAGGATCCGATCGAGATTGCGTCGCGCGCCATGGCCCGTGCCGAGACCGGCGGGCATGACGCGATACTGATCGACACCGCCGGCCGCCTGCAAATCGACGAAGAGCTGATGGACGAGCTGGCGCGTCTCAAGGCCGCGCTCAACCCGCATCACATCATATTCGTCGCCGACGCGATGACCGGCCAGGAAGCCGCGACCGTGGCGGCGGGATTCCACGAGCGGCTGAACATCTCGGGCGTGATCCTGACCAAGCTCGATTCCGACGCGCGCGGCGGCGCGGCGCTCTCGGTGCGCACCATCACCGGCGCGCCGATTCTGTTCGCGGCCACCAGCGAGAAGCTCGACGGGTTCGAGATTTTCTATCCCGACCGGCTTACCTCGCGCATTCTCGGGATGGGCGATGTGCTGACGCTGATCGAAAAGGCGCAGCAGAACTACGATCAGAGCAAGGCCAAGGAGCTCGAGCGCAAGTTCAAGAAGAACGAGTTCACTATCACTGATTTCGCCGAGCAGATTCGCGCGATCAAAAAGATGGGATCGCTGGGCGAGCTGATGGGGATGATTCCCGGACTCAAAAAACTCGCGGGCGCGGCCGATTCCGAAGACGCCAAGCTCGAGCTCGGGCGGATCCAGGCGATTATCGACTCGATGACGCTGCAGGAGCGCGGCAATCATCTGATTATCAACGGGCGCCGGCGCGCGCGAATCGCGGGCGGCAGCGGCACCTCGGTCCAGGACGTCAACCGCTTTCTCAAACAATTCGAGCAGACGCGCAAGATGATGAAGAAGATCACACGCATGGGCGCGGGAAAAATGATGATGCGCGGACTGGGGCTCGGGAGCTAGAATAGGAAACAGGAGAATCGCATGGGACTTGTAATCCGATTGCGCCGCCATGGAGCGCGCAAAAAACCTTTCTACCGCATCGTGGTCGCTGACTCGCGCTCGCCGCGCGACGGTCGCTTCGTGGCCCAGGTCGGAACCTACGATCCGGCTTTCGATCCGCCGCGTGTCACGATCAAAAAAGACGTGGCCGATCAGTGGCTCAAGGCCGGCGCCAAGCCCAGCGACACGGTAAGAAAATTAATTAAACGGGCTGAAACAGCAACGGTCTCCGCCTGATGCGACCCGCTGCCCCGGAGCCATCCTATGAAGGAGCTCGTCGAATTCCTCGCGCAACAGCTGGTGAACGATCCTACAGCGGTCGACGTGAAGGAGACGCAGGGCGATACCGCCTCGGTACTTGAACTGCGCGTAGCGAAGGAAGATTTGGGACGCGTGATCGGCAAGCAGGGGCGGACGGCCAAGTCGATCCGCACCATCCTGAACGCGGTCGCCTCACGCACCAACCGCAAAGTCGTTCTCGAGATCGTCGAGGACCGGTGATCGGACCGGTCGTGCGATACTTTTGTGAAGTGATTGTGCCTGCACGGTGACGCAAGTCACGATGCTGCGCGTCGGCCGCATAACCGGCGCCCACGGACTGAAGGGCGCGCTCCGATTCCGGCCCGACAATCCCGACTCCGACACATTGGAACAGGTCAAGCGCGTCTTCCTGGAAAGCGCCGGAACTTCGCGCGAGTTCCGGCTGACCGCAATGACGCCGCTCAATCCGACTACTCGCCGGATAACGCTCGAAGGCGTCGCGGACATCGACGCGGCGGAGTCGCTCAGCGGCGCGGTCGTGATGATCGCGGCGGAAGACGTGCCGCCCGCGAAGCCGGGCGAGTTCTACTACTACGAAGCGATCGGCTGCGAGGTATTTTTGACTGACGGCAGCCGCCTCGGCGCGATCGAGGAAATTTTCTCGAACGGTGCGCATGATATCTGGGTGGTGCGCGACGGCGAGCGCGAAGTGCTGGTCCCGGTGATCGAGGACGTCGTCAAGTCGATGGACCTCGCCGGCCGGCGCGTCACGATCGAGGCAGTTCCCGGCCTGCTCGACTGACCGTCTGGCTCCAGGCGGCTCACCCGGTTAGATTTGGTTTCGCGCGATGGAATTTCACGTAATCACATTGTTCCCCGAGATGTTCGAGTCTCCGTTTCGCGGCGGCATGATCGGACGCGCCGTCGAGCAGGGACTGATTGCAATCAAGGCGCATCCGCTGCGCGAGCATGGCCTCGGCAACTATCGGCAGGTCGATGACGCGCCGTACGGCGGCGGCAGCGGGATGGTGATGCGGCCGGAGCCGCTGGCGGCTGCAATCGACGCGGTCGATGCGGCGCGGCCGGGACTATGGCGCATCCTGATGACGCCGCAGGGCGAAGTGTTCGACAACTCGATGGCGCGCGATCTCGCCAAGCGCGCGCACGGCCTGATGATCGTCGCGGGACGCTACGAAGGAATCGACGAGCGCGTGCGCTCGCTGGTTGATCAGGAAATTTCCATCGGCGACTATGTGCTCAGCGGCGGCGAAATCCCCGCGATGGCAGTGATCGAGGCGGTGGGCCGGATGATCCCGGGCGTGCTCGGAAATCCCGAGTCGCTCGACGAGGAATCGTTCGCCGCCGGGATGCTCGAGTACCCGCAATACACGCGGCCTGAGGAGTTTCGTGGAATGACGGTGCCGGAGATTCTGCTCAGCGGCGACCACGGCAAGATTCGCGCGTGGCGCGAGGCCGAAGCGAAACGGCGCACCGCGCGGCGGCGTCCCGACCTGCTCGAGCGGCGCAAATTCTGACGGTGTCCGATCTCTTTGTAGCGCTGATCCACCATCCGGTCATCAATCGGAACGGCGAGACCGTCACCTCGGCGATCACCAGCCTCGACATTCACGACATTGCGCGCGCGTCGCGAACCTATGAGGTGCGCGGCGTGTTCATCGTGCATCCGATTCCCGAGCAGCGGAAATTTGCGGCCAGCGTGATCGATCACTGGCGCTTCGACTTCGGCCGCGCGCACGACTCGCGCCGTCGCGAGGCGCTCGAGCGCGTGCAAATCGTCGCGGAGCTCGACGACGCAATCGGCGAGGCGACCCGAATCTCGGGCGCGCGCCCTCTAGTCGTGCACACCTCCGCCCGCACCGAAGGCGGCACCAGCTACGCCGCTTTGCGCACGCGGATGGAAGCTCCAGACGCGCCACCGATGATGATCCTGCTGGGCACAGGCTTCGGAATGTCGCCCGAGGTGGCGGAGCGCGCCGACATCGTACTGGCGCCGGTCATCGGCCCCGGCGACTACAATCACCTATCGGTGCGATCCGCGGCGGGAATCATCTTAGACCGCCTGCGCGGCAAGTGACCCGCGCAGTTTCGCGACGAAGCGGCGCATGTGCGGATCGGACCGCGCGAACGGTATCTCGTCGAAGCCAAACCATCGCACGCTATGAAACTCGCCGCGATCGAATTCGATCGCGTGCGAACTGTCCCCATGCAGCAAATACCAGAGCGACACATCGGTATGGTCGCCAAACCCCAAGGTCCTCGTCACCGTGATGAACAACGGCTCCGGATGGATGAACTCGGCGGCAAGGTTCAGCTCCTCCGTCAACTCCCTCACCACGGTCGCACGTGGATCTTCGTCGGGCTCGACGTGCCCTCCGCTCGGCAGCCACAAGCTGGCGATCTTGTGATCGACGAGCAATAGCTTTTTCCGCCGCTCATCGACGAGAGCGAAATAACTCACAAGATGCATCGGCGGAACGTCGGGTTTCTGAGTTCTGAAAATCGGTGCACCCGAACGAATCCACTCGATTGTCGAGTCGCGATGTTCCCGCTCAAGGTCGTCGAGCGGGGCGATTGCCGCAACTATTCCAATAATTTTGTTGCGCATGGGATTCGCCATCTGCGCCGACTCTGCTAACCAACACCGACGCTGAGCACAAGAATTGCGAACGCTGCAATCAGCCCGCACGTTCTCCACCAATTGTACCGATCCCAGCGATCCTCCTGCGCTTGCCAGTCTTCAGGAAGAGATTCCGTCGTCCATTTGGCGATCCGGTTGTTGATGGGCACCGGACCGACGAGCGAAAATACCACGGCGAGGACCTGGATTGTGAAAGCGATCGCGGCAAACCGCCATGCAGACTGGTTCAAATGCCCGAACGGCAGCAGCAGTAGAAGATTCAGCAGCGTGGAGCCTGCCATCCAGAACGGCATCACACGCCCAAGCAACGCAGCCAACGATGCGCGCATCCGAACGTGTACTTCGAGTGGTTGCCGGTTGAGTATCGGATGCGCGAACACGGCGACGTTTAATTCACTGCCGCACATCAGTCCGAGAACCAATACAGCGAGCAGCTGAATCGTCATCGAGACAGGTCTCCCGTGGGTCGGACGTTTACCAAGGAGCGAGCCGGATCAATAATTAACCCACCCATTGAGTGGCCGCGTGCATTTGGATAGGTTAGTTGGCTCGACTCGAGGTCTTTCTTCCCATGAATACCGTTATCCAGAAGCTCGAAGAGCGGGGCCTGCGTAAGGACCTGCCCGAATTCCGCGTCGGCGACTCGGTTCGCGTTCACGTCAAGGTCGTCGAAGGCGAGAAGGAGCGCGTCCAGTCCTTCGAAGGCATCGTGATCAAAATCAACCGGGGCGCCAACCGCGCGACGTTTACCGTGCGCAAGGTTTCATACGGCGTCGGCGTCGAGCGAATCTTCCCGATGCATTCGCCGCGAATCGACCGGCTGCAGGTGCTGACGCGCAACCGCGTCCGACGCGCCCGCCTGTACTACCTGCGCGGACTGTCGGGTAAAGCGGCGCGCCTCGACGTCGCGACCTGAACCATCGGCTGGGTCTTCGATCATCCGTCGACGGCGGCCTCGGCCTCCAGGGAAACGCGCGTCATGCTGACGTTGCCGTCCAGGTAGGCGCCTTCGGCTACCGTCAGGTTGCGCGTCTCGATATTGCCGAAGACTTTGGCGCGCGGCCCGAGCACCAGGCGATCGCATCCGACCACGTCGCCGTGTAACTCACCCATGATGAGCAGCCGCGGCGCGAAGACCTTGCCCTCGATCATTCCCTCTTCGCCGACCACGACTAACTCGACCGAGCGCACCTCGCCGCGAAAGCGGCCCTCGATTCTGATCGGTTCGTGAAAGATCAGTTTGCCCGAGACGTTGACGTTGCGGCCCACTGCCACGCGAGTGCGCGACTCGGCCCACGCCACCCCTGCATCCTGCGGTATTTGTGTTGATTCCATACACTACGGTGCCGGGAAAACGTGACACGCTACCGCGTGTCCGCCGCGCCCGGATTCCAACTTAGGTTCGACGTTTATACAGACATCTTTCGCATAAGGGCATCTTGGATGGAAGGCGCAGCCCGACGGCGGGTTCATCGGGCTCGGCATTTCGCCCGGCAGCTTGATGCGCTCGGGCTTGTTCGTGGTGTCGATCGTCGGAATCGCCGAGAGCAGCGCGCGAGTGTAGGGATGCCGCGGGTTCAGGTAGATCTCGTCGCGCGACGCGATCTCGACAATCTTGCCGAGGTACATGATCGCGACGCGATTGCTGATGTGCTCGACCACGCGCAAGTCGTGCGCGATGAACAGGTATGTCAGTTTCAGCTTCTCCTGCAGGTCCTGCAGCAAGTTGATTATCTGCGCCTGGATCGAAACGTCGAGCGCTGAGACCGGCTCGTCGAGCACTAGGAAGCGCGGATTGACCGCGAGCGCCCGCGCGATTCCGATTCGCTGGCGCTGCCCGCCCGAAAATTCGTGCGGCAAACGATCCATCGCATCGGCGCTCATCCCGACCATCGCGAGCAGCTCGGCGATTCGCCGCTCCTTTTCCGAGCCGCGCGCGAGATTGTGAATCTCGATTCCCTCGCCGACGATCGATCGCACGCGCATCCGCGGATTCAACGAGGCGTAAGGATCCTGGAACACGAGCTGCATCTGCTGGCGCAGCGTGCGGAGTTCCGCGCGGCCCAGCGTCGAGAGATCGCGGCCGTCGAAATACACGGCACCCTCAGTCGGCTCGAGCAGTTTCAGAATCAGCCGTCCCAGCGTCGATTTGCCCGATCCCGACTCGCCGACCAGTCCCAGCGTTTCGCCGGGTTGAATCTCCAGGTTGACGCCGGCGACTGCTTTTATTGAGAGCTTTTTTCCACCGATGATGCCGGTCGATCCGGCGGCGAACTCCTTGCTGAGATTCACGACGCGAACCAGCGGCGCGCCGGACGCGGTTGCGACTGCGCTCCCTGTGGGTGCGGCGGGATTAGGCGCGGATGCAGGCGACATAGTGGTCTGGACCCTTTCTTTCGAGCGGCGGTTCGGCGTCGGAGCATTGAGGAATCGCGCGAGCGCATCGCGGATGAAATCGGCAGCCGGCCGGCGGATTCAGCGCGCTCGGAATCGAACCCGGAATCGCCTGCAAGCGATGGTGACGGCTGCCGTCGATGCCGGGAATCGATTCGAGCAGGCCGCGCGTGTACGGGTTGAGCGGATTTCGAAACAGCTCCGCGGTCGGCGCCTGTTCCATCACGCGCGCCGCATAAAGAATCGTCACGTCGTCGGCATACTCGGCGACGATTCCGAGATCGTGCGTGACGAGTATCACCGCGAGGCCGAGCCGCACCTGCAACTCGCGAATCAGATCGAGAATCTGCGCCTGGATCGTCACGTCGAGCGCGGTGGTCGGCTCGTCCGCGATCAGCAGGCGCGGATTGCACGACAGCGCCATCGCGATCATCACGCGCTGGCGCATGCCGCCGGACAGCTGATGCGGATAGTCGTCGATGCGCCGCTCGGGGTCGGCAATCCCGACCATCCGGAGCGCCTCGATGGTGCGATTGCGGGTCTCGGCGCGATTGGTGTGCTGATGCAGGCGGACGGCCTCGCCAATCTGGCTGCCGATGGTGAAAACGGGATTCAGCGAGGTCATCGGCTCCTGGAAGATCATCGCGACCCGCGCGCCGCGAACGTGGCGCATCTCGGGCTCGCTGAGCTTCAGCAGATCCTGATCCTCGAAGATAACTTCGCCGCCCACGATTCGCGCCGTGTCGGGCAGCAGCCGCATGATCGAGAGCATGCAGGCCGACTTGCCCGAGCCCGACTCACCAACGATTCCGAGCAGCTTCCCCGGCGCGACCGAAAAACTCACCCCATCGACCGCGCGCACCTCTCCCGCGTCGGTGAAAAACGAGGTGCGCAGCGATTTAACTTCAAGCAGCGGTTTCACGTGGGCTCAGCGTATCAGATCAGCCCGCGTTGGCGGGATCGAGGCGGTCGCGGAGGTGGTCGCCGAGGAAGTTGAACGACATCACAGCGAGGAAAATAAAGATGCCGGGAATCAGGATCCACGGATAGCGCGCGAGATTCTGCACGTCCTGCGCTTGCGCCAGAAGGTTGCCCCAGCTTGCGGCGGGTTCCTGGATGCCGAGGCCCAACAGTGACAGCGCGCTTTCGCCGAGGATGAAGCCCGGAATCGACAGCGTGGCGGCGACGATCGCGTAGCCCATCACCGACGGGATGATGTGACGCGTGATGATGCGCCAGCGCGACGCGCCCAGCGCGCGGGCAGCCTCGACATAGGGCCGCGAGCGCACCGATGACGCCATCCCGCGGATGATTCGCGCGAAGCCGGCCCAGCTGATGAAGCTCATGATCGCCACGATCATGAAAAACGTCGCGACCGCGCTCAGGCCCGACGGAATCACCGCCGCCAGCGCGAGCAGGAAATAAAATGACGGCAGCGACATCTCGATTTCGGACCATCGCATGATCAGGAAATCGACCGTCCCGCCGATGTAGCCGGACAGCGCGCCAATCGTGATGCCGAGTGAAAAACTGATCAGCACGCCGATCAGACCGACGCACATGCTGACGCGCGAGCCGTATACGATTCGCGAGTAGAGGTCGCGCCCGAGGCCGTCGCTGCCGAGCATGAAGTACGGCACGCTCTCGCTGTCGGTGGTGAACAGGTGGCCGTGCGAGAGCAGGTGGATGTCGAGCCGCTGGGAATTGTCGGCGGCGAAGGTGCGCGCGGTCTTGTCCTGCATGTGCATCGGATGGGTGTAGAGGATCGAGCGCGACCATTCGGACGGCGGACTGATGTGTAGCGACATCGGAGGGCAATCGGGCATCGCGCGGTTCTGATAGGCCGGATCGTAACTCGCGAAGAACGGCGACGCGGCGGCGAGCAGGTAAAACAGCGTGAGGCAGATCGCGGAAAAGCGGACCGTCCGCGAGGCGAGGCGCCACTCGCGCGCCACGCTCGACGGTTTGCGCGCGGACACCGCCGCGCCCTGGAGAGTCACCTGTAATGTTGGAACAGCGTTCATCTCACTCGGCCGCCACCGACGAAAAATCGACCCGCGGATCAACCGCGACCAGCGCGATGTCGGCGAGCAGGTTGCCGACCAGCAGCAGGATCGTGCCCATCAGGACCGATCCCATCACCAGGTAGATGTCGAGGGAGCGCACCGCGTCGAGCATCAACAAGCCGAGCCCTTGCAGGTTCATCACGGCCTCGACCAGCGCGGCGCCGCCGAGCAGGTCGCCCAGCGAATATCCCGCCATCGTGACGAACGGATTCATCGCGTTGCGCAGCACGTGCTTGTAGATAACGACGCGCTCGGACAATCCCTTGGCGCGCGCGGTGCGCACAAATTCAGAATTCTTGATTTCGAGAATCTGCGAGCGCATCAGTCGCATCAGGCCGGCGGTGCCCGAGATGCCGAGCACGAAGACCGGCAGGATGAGGTGATTGATGCGATCGGCGATCTGGCTCATCGGATCGAGTGTCGCGTAGTCGGGCGAGTAGGTACCGCCAATCGGAAACCATCCGGTCTTCAGCGCGAAGTACATCGTGAGAAAGGCGAGGAAAAAACTCGGCACGGACATCCCGAAGAACGCGAGGAACGACAGGAAGCGATCCCAGATCGAATTTTGATTGACCGCGACGATTATTCCGATCGGTATGGCTATCAGCCACGACAAAATCATGCTGCTGGCCGCCAGGATGATCGTGTTGACGGCGCGCGACGCGATAAGGCCGGTGACGCTCACGCGATACTGCAGCGAGAAGCCGAAGTTTAGATGCAGCACGCCCCACAGCCACTTGAAGTAGCGGACCATCAGCGGCTGATCGAGGCCGAACTGCGCCTCGAGCTGATGGATCACCTCGGGCGTGATGGTCGGGTTGAGCTTGAGATTCGAAACGAAGTCGCCCGGAACCAACGACATCGCGAGAAACGAAATAAACGTGATCCCCAGGATGAGCGGAATCATGTTGAGCAGGCGACGGATCAGGAAGCGGGTCATCGTGTGATCAGCCTGATATTTCGACGTGCGCGCGGCGCCGGATGTTCAGTCGGCTTTGAATTCCATCCACTCCGGTTTGTACAGGCCCCACACCTTCGGCTGATAATTTTCCAGCGAGTTTTTCCACGACGCGTAACGCTGCTGGCGTACCGTTTCGAGTATCGGCAGCTGTTCATGCAGGATCTGTTGAATTTTCCAGTAGAACGGCGCGCGCTTGTTGGGATCCATCTCGGACGCGCCCTGGTCGAGCAGCGTGTCGATCTCCGCTTCCCACGGCGTGGCCGGCGTCGGCTGATTCGGATTCCAGATATGCAGGTTGCCCGACGAGCGATAGAAGTTCGCGCCGTCGTTGGGCTCGACTCCGCCGGTGAATCCGATCAGCACGCAATCCCAGTCGAACGACGAATCGAGCTTGTCCACCAGCGTGGTGAATTCGAGCGGCCGATAATTCACTTTGATGCCGAGACTCTCGAGGTCCTGCTTGAAGATGGTGCACATCTCGTTGCGCTCGGGCGAGCCGGTGTTGGTGGTGAGATCGAATTCGAGACGATTGCCTTTCGGATCGGTCCGCAGGCCGGGTTTGACGAGGTGATAGCCGGCCGCCTCGAGCATATCGGCAGCGAGCTTCGGATCGTAGTTGTAATCCTTGAGATTGGGATTGGCGAAAATTTTGTTCTCGGGCGAGATATCCGCCACCGCGGGTTCCGCGAGGCCGTGAAAGACAAGATCGATCATCGATTGCTTGTCCATCATGTGCGCCATCGCCTGCAGGAACTTAAGATCGGTGAACCATCCAAGTTTCGGATTGGTGACGCCACCCTTCACGTAATGACGAGGATTGCGGTTGAAGCTGAAGAACAGCGAGCCGGTATCGACTCCGATTTTTTGCACCGTGATGTCGAGTTCGTGGTTCTTCGCCTTGTCCTCGAGCGCTGAGACTTCCTCTGCGCGCGGGCCGTAAGTGTCGATTTGCCCCGACAGATAACGCAGATACTCCGCGTTCTGGTCGGGCACGATCGTAACGGTCTGCCCGTGCAGGCGCGGCAACTGACCGCCATGCTCGTCCTTCATCCAATAGTCGTTGTTGCGATCGTAGCGAACGACCTGGCCCTGCGTGTAGTGCGTCATGTGATACGGGCCGTTGCCGACGAGCTTGTCCGGCGACGTGTCGATGCCCCAGGTATGGTTATAATTTCCCGCTTTCCACGCCGGCTCAAGGATGTGCGCGGGCATGACGGGAATGCCAATCGAGTAGAGCAGGGGAGCAAACGGCTTCGGCAAATGCATGACGACGGTGTAATCGTCGGGCGCCTCGGCGGCAATCCGTTGATGATCGATTGTGATCGCGGGACGGATGCTGTTCGGCACTTTCGGATCGTAGATAACGTCGAGTGTGAACAGGACGTCGCGCGCAGTCACCGGCTGTCCATCAAACCACCTCACGTTGTGTCTGAGATGAAACGTGATCGACTTGCTGTCGGGCGCGATGTCCCACTTCTCCGCCAGCCCCGGCTCCGGCAGGGTAGTTACGGGGTTGAGGCGGATCAGGCTCTCGAACAGATCGCCGGTGAGCGCGCCCGAGCTGGCATCCGTGATCAGAATCGGATTGAAGGTACGAGGGTCGCTGCCAATAACGGTATAGAGGATTTGATTCTTTTCGTGATCGCTCCCGGAGCGGTTCACGCGGCATCCGGCGAGAAGCGCGAGCGCCGGGAGAGCGATCGCGCAGGTTAGTATTTGAAAAACCCGGTCGCGCCAGTGTTCAGCTTTCATTTGGAAACGCGCCATCGTCAAGGCTCAGGTTCATCAAGGTGGCTCCTGGAGCCGGTGTTAACACAAACGTCGAATCGGGGATGATTCCATTGACGATCGGCCGGAGATAACGAAACGTGACGTGGCTGCCGGCGGCCGGAAAATTCGCGTCAACCTGGTACGGAAACATCAGTCCACCGATGTCGTGATAGTCGCTGTATCGCACTTCGTAGCTGACGCGGCCGTCGCTGCCCGTCTCCCGCACCATCGCGAGATTGCCGCCGGAAAATCCAAGCGCGCGAGTGCCCGACGCGGTGTTGCCGAACGTCGCGACCAGCATTGCGCCGTCAGTCGAGACCGAATCGGCGCTGCTACTGAGTACGAAATCAGGCGGCGCGAGTCCCATCAGCAGGCCCACCGCGTCGGTCGGCGCCATCGGGATTCGCACGTACCTGTAAAGCGTTTCGGCGTTCGCCTGGCCGCGCATGAAGCGATTCTGACCGGGCTCGAAGATCGCGAGGTCCGAGCCTTGTGCCGCGAGCAGCAACGCGACGCCGAACGGCGACATAGCCTCGACGCGCAGGTTGCCCGGCCGCTTGGCGACGATATCTTCCTTCGCCTTCACGTGTTGCGTCCCGGCCGTGTATTCCATCACCGCCGGCGTCTGCAAGTTGGCGAGCCTGCGGTCGCGCTCCGCCAGCGCCTCGATCATTTTCTCGGCCTGATACTGGTTCTCGGTCCAGCCCGGAGTTGGCGACGCATCATCCGGAACTGGCGGAGTATGTACGATGATACAGGCAGACGTTCCGAGCATCGCCAGCAGGAGCGTCGATACTACCGCGCCGAGCCAGAATGTTGCCCCGCCCCGTGCGCGCTCAGTGACCCGCGCTGGCGGCATTCTGCAGGACCTGGATCTTATCCTTGAGGCGTGCGACCTGGTCGGTTTCCTGCGACTTCTTCAGCGCGTCGTTGTATTCGTTGCTGGCTTCCTTGGTCTTGCCCAGCTTGCGATACGCGTCGCCAAGGTGTTCGGTGATGGTGGGATCGCTGCCGGTCAGGTTGACCGCCTTCTCCAACTGCTCGACGGCCTTCTTGTAGTCGCCCTTCTGATAGTAAACCCATCCCAGGCTGTCGACGTAAAATCCGTCTTCGGGCTCGATATCGAGCGCGCGTTTGATCAGCTTTTCGGCCTCGATCAGGTTGGTGCCCTGCTCTGCGTAACTGTAGCCGAGATAATTCAGCGCCTGCGCGTTGGCCGGATTCAGCTCGATCGCCTTCTTCATCTCGGCCATGCCTTCGTCGCGCTGCTTGTTCTGATCGAGCGCCGCGCCGAGGGTGAAGTGGAACTTGTCATTCTTGGGATCGGCCGCGACCATCTTGCGCGCCAGCTCGATCGCCGCCGGGTAATCCTTCTTTTCCTGGTAGACGCCGACCATGAAGCCGGTGATTTCGGGGTCGTTGGGCTTCTTGGCGAGCGCGTCCTTGAGCGCGCTCAGCGCCTGGTCGTACTGGTTCTGCTTGTCGTAGAGATACGCCAGCTGGAGGCGCGATTCGACGTAGTGCTCATTGTCGGCGGGAATCTTGTTGAACTCCGAGATCGCCTTGTCGTTCTCTGACAGCTCGGTGTACACAGTGCCGAGGTAGTAGTGAACGCGGTAGTTGTCGGGCTCGGAGCCGAGCACGAGGTTGAACTCGGTCGCGGCGTCGTCAAAATTGCCCTGCTCGACATACAGCAGGCCGATTTTCGTGCGAGTGTCGGCGGGATTGGTCTCGACCTGCTCGGCGCGCTTCAGCTCGTCCAGCGCCTCGTTGTATTTCTTCTGACCGACCAGGATCTCCGCTTTGCGCTTTCGGACCAGCTCGTTGTTCGGGTTGATTTGCGTGATCTTGTTGTAATAGACCAGCGCGTCCTGCGGGCGCTCCTGGCGCTCGCGCAACAGCGCAAAATCGAGCAGCACCAGCTCCGACTGCGGATTGAGGTCGAGCGCCTTCTGATAATACTTTTCCGCGCCCGCGTAATCCTTCGACGCCACCATCACCTTGCCGGCGTAGTAGTAGCCGAGGAATGAATTTGGATCGAGCTTGATCAGCTGCTGAAACGTTTGCTCGGCTTCGGTGTAGTCGCCGCGCTTGGCGTAGAGCGTGCCGAGGTACAGATACGCTTCCTGATTCTTCGGATTGAGCCGCAGTACCTCGCGGTAGTCTTTTTCCGCGGTGGTGTCGTCGCCGAGCGCCGAGCTGATTCCGGCGCCGAGCAGCCGCGCGTCCGCCGAGTCGGGATCGATCGCGAGCGCCTGGTTGACCTGCTCGAGCGCGTCCTTCAGACGGCCGTCACGGACGTAGAGCGTGGCGAGGCGAACCTTCAGCGCGGCGTTGCTGGGATCGTACTGGACCGCCTCCGCGTAGTCCTTGAGCGCCTCTTGGCGGTCGTTGTCGTTCATCGCGACTTCGGCCTTCAGGAACGCGCTCATCGCGCGCGCATCGGAGGGCACATCCACCGCCGGCGCGCCGCCGAAGGGATTGTCCCCGCCGACGCTGGCGCTGCGGAGCAGTTCGGGCTTCGCACTGGTAATTTGAGTGCAGCCGAGAAACATAACCGACGCGGCGCCGAGCGCGATAATCGCGCGTGTGCTGAAACCTATCATCGTTAAAACAAATTCCCGGGAGAGCTTGTCAATTGGGGTGTCCACCACGCCCTTCGATCTAGTACGCGAGGTGCCCGGCGTCGTTACATCCGGCCCCGCACCTTTCCGCATCCCATACAATACAAGAAATCCTACACCAGATGCGACCGCGAAACCCTCTTTTGATTTATAGCCGGTCCGCGTTGCCTGCTTGCCACCGGGCGTCGGCTCGACTAGGCAGGGGAGCCGGAGCCGCCCGCAATTGCCGCAAATCCCCACTGAAAAGCCAGTTTCCCCGACGCCCGCGAGCGTTCCCGCCCTGACGCTCCGCACGCCGCGCAAGCTCGGCCTGATCTCGCTCGTATGCGTGATGTACCTGGTGGTGAGCGGCGGTGCGTACGGCCTCGAAGACGCGGTCCGAATGGCGGGGCCGCGCTTGACGCTCCTGCTATGCATTCTGGTGCCGCTCACGCTCAGCATCCCGACGGCTCTGATGGCGGCCGAGCTGACGGCGCTGATGCCCGTTGAAGGCGGCTTCTACTTCTGGGTGAAGCAGGCGCTTGGGCCGTTCGCCGGTTTCGCCGAGGCGTACCTGACAATTTTATACACCGCCGTCGACATGGCGATTTATCCGGTACTTTTCGCCGGCTATCTTTCGTTCATCCTGCCGATCGGCCCGGCGGCGCAAATCGCGATCGGCGTCGCGCTGGTCTGGATGGCGGGAGGGCTGAATTTTCTCGGCGTCAGGCCGGTCGGGATGGCGTCGATCGTGCTCACCGCAATCCTCGTATCGCCGTTCGCCGTGCTGGTGATCATCGGTCTCCCGCGGCTCATCCACTTCGCGATGCCGACGCCGCCGCTGTTCGGCGCCGACCCATGGGGCGCGCTCGGGGCTGGGCTGACGGTGGTCATCTGGAATTTCAGCGGATGGGAAAATCTGAGCGTGGTTTCCGCGGAAATCGAAAATCCGCGGCGCAACTATCTGCGCGCCGTTCTGATCGCGATGCCGATAATCGTCGCCGGCTACGTGCTCCCGCTCGCGGTCTCCGTCTCGGGCGCGACCACGACCGCCGGCTGGGGCACGGGTTCCTTCTCGCACGCCGGCTACGAGGTCGGCGGACGCGCACTCGGCGGCGCGCTCGCGCTCGGCGGCGCCGTGATGTCGTTCGCGGTGTTCGA
>DATNLS010000274.1:0-9359 GCA_035602775.1 Candidatus Acidiferrales bacterium
GTTGCCGGGCCCGACTATTTTGTCCACCGGCTTGATGCTCTCCGTACCGTACGCGAGTGCCGCGACTGCCTGTGCCCCGCCGACGCGGTAGAACTCGTCGACGCCCGCGATTTCCGCAGCAGCCAGCACGGCAAGCCGCTCACCCTCGGACGACGGCGGCGACACCATCACGATTTCAGCCACACCCGCGACCTTGGCGGGAATCGCATTCATCAGAACCGACGACGGATACGCGCCGAGCCCGCCGGGCACGTAAATCCCAACGCGGCGCATCGGCTGCACCATCTGGCCCAGCCGCATCCCGGACTTGTCGCGATAGATGAAAGACTTCTCCATCGTGCGCCGATGGAACTCTGCGATTCGCTCGGCAGCCAGCTCCAACGCCTGTCGGTCGCCGGCCGGGATTCGATTGATCGCGGAATGGCGCTCTCCTGGCGTCACCCGGAGCGTGGCCGGGGTCAGCTTCACGCCGTCAAATTTGGCCGTCAGCTCGACTAGTGCTCGGTCGCCGCGCTTACGCACGTCGGCAATTATTTTCGACACCGCCTGGTCGATGCCGGTGCTGTCGCCACCGCGTCGCGCGAGTATCGCCGCCAGGAATTTTCCGAACTCCGGCGTCTGTGACTTGAGAACCCGCGGCCTCATTATTCTTGGGCGCGCTCGATTCGCGCGCCAAGCTGCGAGAGCTTCTCGTCCAGCGCCTCGTAGCCGCGATCCAGATGATAGATTCGGCTCAGCTCGGTCGTATGCTCGGCAGCGAGACCGGCGATTATCAAGCCCATGCTGGCGCGCAGGTCGGTCGCCATCACCGGCGCGCCGCTCAGCTTCGACGGCCCGCGAACGACGGCGGTGGGACCTTTCATAAGGATGTCGGCGCCCATCCGCGCCAGCTCCTGCGCATGCATGAAGCGGTTTTCAAAAATGGTCTCGGTAATGACCGAGGTGCCGTCGGCCTGGGTGAGCATCGCCATCATCTGCGCCTGCAGGTCCGTCGGAAATCCGGGATACGGCAGCGTGCGCAGCTCGATCGACTTGAGTTTTTCGTCGCGCGCGACGCGCAGACCCTTGCCGTTCGCCTCGACGGTGACGCCCGCCTCGCGCAGTTTGGTTGCGACGCTGTCGAGGTGCTCGATCGGCGCATTTGTGATCGTAACGTCGCCGCCGGTGATCGCCGCCGCCACCATCATCGACCCGGCCTCGATTCGGTCCGGGATTATTTCGTGATCCGCGCCATGTAGCCGCTCGACGCCCTCGATTTCGATTACGTGAGTGCCGGCGCCGCTGATCTTCGCGCCCATCTTGACCAGCATTAGCGCTAGATCCTGAACCTCGGGCTCACGGGCAGCGTTTTCGATAAGCGTGCGTCCACGCGCGGTAACCGCCGCCATTAAAATGTTCTCGGTCGCGCCGACTGACGGCGAATCGAGCCAGATGCGGCCGCCGGTCAGCTTGTCGGCGTGCGCCTCGACGTAGCCGTGACGAAACTGGATCTTGCTGCCGAGCGCGCGAATTCCCACGATGTGCAGGTTCACCGGCCGCGCGCCAATCGCGCATCCCCCCGGCGTCGACACCCGCGCGCGTCCGATCCGCGCCAGCAGCGGGCCGAGCACGACGAACGACGCGCGCATCGTCTTGACCAGTTCGTACGACGCCTCGTGCGAAGTAACCTTAGCCGCGTGCAGCTCGACCCGATGCTCGTCGATCCAGCGCGCGGCGACGCCGAGTTGAGTGAGCAGCTCCATCGCAGTCTTCACGTCGCGAAGCCGCGGCACGTTGCTGAGATACAGCGGCTCCGAGGTCAGCAGCGACGCCATCATGATCGGCAGCGCGGCGTTCTTGCTGCCGCTCAGCGTGACGGTGCCGCGCAACGGAGCGCCGCCGTGAATTATCATTTTTTCCATTCTGACTTATGTACGCCCCGCGCCCGCGCGACTCGCATCTGTCCCGCGAAATCGTTTATCACATCGACAACCTTCAAGCCCGCGCGCACGATAAGTCTCACAACATCCCCGGCGTGGCCCGCCCCCATTTCCATAATTAACTCGCCGTCTGTTTCGAGATGCGCACGAGCGTCGATCGCTATCCTTTGAATGACGTCGAGGCCACCTGCCCCTCCGTTTAACGCTACGCGCGGCTCGAAGCGGTGCACGTCGGGCTCGAGAGCCGCAATCTCCGCATCATCCAGGTAAGGCGGATTCGAGACTATCGCGTCGAACGTCCCGAGCGCCGCTCCTCCGTCCAGCATATGGAAGCAGTCACCGCGCCGTAGCGTCACGCGATCCTCGACTCGGTGACGCTGAACGTTACGCGCCGCCACCGCAAGCGCGTCGGCGGAAATATCGACCGTCGTGACCTGCGCGCTCGGCGCATTGACGGCAATCGCGATCGCAATCGCGCCTGACCCGGTGCCGATATCAAGCACGCGCGCGTTGTCTTTCCCTGCAATACGCTCAAGCGCCGCGCCGACGACGAACTCCGTCTCCGGTCGCGGAATCAGTACTGCCGGTGTCACTTCGAACTCCAGCGAGTAGAATTCCTTGTGCCCGAGGATGTACGCGACCGGCTCGCGTTTCTCGCGCCGCGCGATCAGTGCGTCGAACTTTTTCAGGATTTCTGACGACAGATCGATCGAGCCGGTGATGGCAGCTTCGCGCGTCACGCCAGCCGCCGCAGCGAGCAGGAGTTCCGCATCGAGCCGAGACGATTCGACGCCGGCGGTCGCAAGCTTCCGCGACGCAGTGTCTATTTCTTCCAACGCACGCCGCGCGAGCACCTCGCTCATGGCCGCGCTCACGTGTTGAGCGACTGCTCGCGATCGTAAGCCGCCAGCGCATCTATAACCGGATCGATCACGCCGTCGAGAAAATTGTCGAGCTGATGAATCGTCACGTTGACGCGATGGTCGGTCACGCGCGATTGCGGAAAATTGTAAGTGCGGATGCGCTCCGAGCGGTCGCCGGTCCCCACCATCGATTTCCGCGTCTGCGCGATTTTCGCCTGCTGCTCCGACTGCGCCTGCTCGAGCAGCCGCGCCCGCAGGATCTTCAACGCCTTCGCCTTGTTCTTGTGCTGCGATTTTTCGTCGCGCTGGATTATCACCATGCCGCTCGGGATATGGGTGATTCGCACCGCCGAGTCAGTAGTGTTAACGCTCTGCCCGCCCGGCCCCGACGCCCGCATCACGTCGATGCGCAAATCCTTCGCCTCGTTGATATTGACCTCGACTTCGTCCGCTTCCGGCATCACGGCAACCGTGACCGCCGAGGTGTGGATGCGTCCCGATCCCTCGGTCTCCGGCACCCGCTGCACCCGATGCACGCCGCCTTCGTACTTGAGCCGCGAGTAGGCGCCGCGTCCGCTGACCAGCGCGATCACTTCCTTGATTCCGCCGAGTCCGGTGTCGCTCAAATTGAGCGTTTCGAGCTTGAAGCCGTGCCGCTCGGCATAGCGCGTGTACATCCGGAACAGGTCGCCGGCGAACAGCGACGCTTCTTCGCCGCCGGTGCCGGCGCGAATTTCGAGAATCACGTTCTTCTCGTCGTTGGGATCGCGCGGCGTGAGCAGCTCCTTGAGCTTCTCTTCGACCGCCGCAAGATTCCTTTGCAACGAGGGCATCTCGGCCTTGGCCAGCTCGCGCAAGTCGGCGTCATTGCCGTCGAGGATCGATTTGTGCCCCGCGATTTCGTCCGCGATACGGATGTACTCGCGCGCGCATTGCGCCGCCTCGGAAAGCTGCGATCGCTCCTTGGCCAGCCGCGCGTACTCGCGCTGATTGCCGAGCGTGGCCGGATCGCTGAGCTTGCGCTCGAGTTCCGCGACCCGCTCTTCTATTGCGCTTGCCTTATCGAGCATCAGACTTCACGTAGCCGCCGAAAACCGGGAAGTGATCCCCTGAAAAAAGAACGGCGCGGCCGCGATGGCCGTGCCGATGGATTCTCCCCCGCGCACCCGGGTGCGTCGAGCACCGCAGGCGGCGGGAGTTGCTATGCTACTTTTCGGCAGCGGTTTCCGCCGTCTTCTCAGCCGGCTTCTTGATGCCGTACTTGCGATTGAACCGCTCGACGCGCCCCGCGGTATCGACCAGGCGCTGTGTGCCAGTGTAAAAGGGATGGCACTTCGAGCAGACCTCGACGTGAAGCTCCTTGAGCGTCGAGCGCGTTTCGAAGGTGTTGCCGCACGCACAAACGACGGTGCAGCGGCGGTATTCAGGATGGATTCCAGTTTTCATTTTATTTTCTCGAACTCTGCTACCTATTGTATTGCAGGATACCATCGCAAGGTATCTCGCACAATTCGCCCGTTGCGGCTGGCGTTTCGGGCTTTGCGAATCGCTTTCTTGACCTCGTCCGCAGCAATAATAATCATGATTTGCGCGAATGCCACCGGCGCCGCGGCTGCCCCAGCCAAGCCCGCACCGGCGCCGACCGCATCGCATTCCGGCTTCGCGCCCGACAGCCGGACGCTTTTCGCTCCGATCGTTAATCTCGCCCCGCCGGGTCCGGCACGTGCGTCGCGTGCGATCGCAATCTTCAACCGTCAGCTCGATTTCCAGCGCAAGATCTCGTTCCATCCCAAGATCGGGCCCTCGCTTCAGCAAGTCATCGACCTGCTGCCGCCGCGCCAATCGACCATGATCCGCGCCGCCGCGCTCTACTCGAAGAGCGAAATTCCGTGGCACGATCTGCCCGACGGCACCCATCAGATTTGCGTCGCGGGACAGCCCGACGACAGTGACTATCTCTACACGCTGGCGCAGCAATGGCGCAGTCCCGAGGAGGCTGACCGATTCGCAGGCGTGTTCGGGCTCAAGCCCGCATCGGATTCGACCCCCGACAATATTTCGAGCGTCACCGGCACGCTGGCCGGCGAGCTGATGATCGACACCTACGGCCTCGGCGCGCTGGTCGATACCCTGGCCGATACGCTGCGCGAGTTTCACGGCGACCTGAAGCCTCCATGGGATACGGCGCCCGGCGCTTTCAACCATCACGACCGCTCCGCGATGGACAGGTTCCACCGCCAGATGCCGCATCTCGCCGCGAAGTTCGACCGCTATTTCAAATTCAACAACCTGCTCGACGAATTCAATTCGCCCGCTGGCCCGATCGTGCTCTTCAACGTCGATGCCGAAGTGCGCGTCGACGCGCTCAAAAAATATCCGCTGCTCTACGATTTCTATCGCAAGCTGGTGCCCGCGGTGACGGCGAAGTCCGCGATTCTGGACGCGCACGGCAACAACTTGCTCCTCGAGGCGTTCGACCACGGCCACATCCGGGTCACCATGATGATTCGCGACGGTCTGCTGACACCCTTCAACAGTGCGATGCAACCGGCGGCCGACGGCGTCGCGCTCAACGAACTCACGCACGGCAGCTACCGCACGCTCTCGTCGGGTCAGGTCACCAGTCTGGCGATGAACTTCGGGCTCGCCAACATCGAATTCTCGACCGACTACCGCCGCGACCCCGATGCCGTCACGTTCGTCAACCGGATGGACGCGGTGCCGCAACTGATCGCGCCGGTCGGCGTGCATCAGATGATCGACCTGATTGCAGGCAATTTTCTGCGCGGACTGGCGACCGGCGATGGCGGCCTCCACACAAAACTTACTTCCCGCCTGCTGCCCAACGGCAGTTACGATTTCTCCGGCGGCGCCGCCGCCCGGTTGGATTACTCCCCGACGCTGGAGTTACTCGCGCGCATCGGCGATGCGATCGCGCAAGAACACAACGACCAGGTTCGCGCCCAGGAGCGAGCCTTTTTCGAGGAACTTTTCGACGCGTTCGTCGCCGATTACAATGGTGCTCGTCCGGCAATTCTCGCGTTGGACCGGTCTGAGGATCAGCCGCAGGAAAGAAACAGATGAGCCGCGCACGAAAACGATTTTTCACGGCCGCGCTTCTGGCCGCCGCTCTCTTCGTCGCCGGATGCGCGGAGGATAAGCCGCCGCCGCCAATGCCCGACCCCGGCCAGGCGCAGCCGAAGTTGTTGAGCGATTTGTCCACCGTTTCCGACGCTCCCGTCGATCCGTTGGCCAACGTCAATGCGGTTCCCGCGCCCGGCGAAGGTTTGCTGCACGATTCCGGCCCGGTCACGGCAGGACCGCGCACCTACGAGACCGACCCCGGCATCTCGCGCGATATTGGCGGCGAACGAACTCCCGCCACCGTGCGGCTGCTGAACAACAAGGCCGCCCAGTTTGGAGATTTCTCCTCGGTGATTCTCGATCGCATCTATGCGCGGCTGGCCATCGCTGAGCGAAGCGAGGACATTTCGCGCACCAAGCTGCCCACCGACCTCAGACCCGTCGTCATCACCGCCATCATGGACAAAAGCGGTAAGCTCACTGAACTCATCCTCGAGCAGCACTCGGGCAAAGCGAAAATCGATAAGATGCTGATCGACGTCTGCAAGCAGAGCATCTGGTACGAAAATCCGCCAGTCGAGGCACTATCCGGCGACGGCGACTACAAGCTGACGATCAAATTGAAGCTGCAAAATTTCGCCTCCCTCGACGGGGGCCACTGGAGCTTCACCACCGACCTGGCCCTAGGCCTCGGCTAGCAGCGCCTGCCGCACGCTGGCAGCAGCCCTATCCCGCTTCTGCTAGAATCGCCGCCGTGCAATCGCTCGACGAATACATCCCGCGCCCGGGACTCTCCATCCCCATCGTCACGATTCTCGACGCTCGCGGCCGCATTCTCGAAGATCAACAGCGCGCCGTCGTTCGCTTCGCGCTGCAGGACGGCGCCGGCGCCGACATCATCTTCGCCGCGGGCACCACCGGCGAATGGGATCGCGTCGACAACTCGCGCCGCCAGGCGGTCGCCCGAATCGCAATCGAGGAGTGCGCCCGCGCGCGAGCTCGAGCCGCCAAGAAAATCGAGGCATGGGCCGGGATTACCGCGCACACGCGCGCCGACACGCTCGACAATCTCACCCACGCACTCCACGCCGGCGCCGACGCGGTCGTCGTCGCGCCGCTGTCGATAAGCGACGTCGAGCATCCTGCCGAATTTGTCGAGCGCGACATTGGCGCCGTGTTCGATCGCGCGGGCCGGATGCTTCCGCTGTTCCTTTACGACAACGCCGACATCGCCGCGCCCGGCAAAACGCCGCACCTGCATACCCGCGACGTCAAAGCGATGGCGCGGCTGCCGTACGTGCGCGGGATAAAAGTCACCGCCAGCAAAACCGTCATCGGCAACTACACGCGTGCCGCGTCGCATTTCAAGGCAGGTCACGAATTCGCGATCTACGCCGGCAACGCGTACCTCATATTCGATCTGTTCGCGCCGCCCGAGGGCGTCGGCGATCGCATGCGCCATTACTGGAACCGCTACCTGACTCAACGCACCCGCCCCTACGGCGTCGTCGCGGGACCGGCGAACGCGATGCCGCGCGAATGGCAACGCGGATGGCAGGTCTGCCGCTCGGGCGACGTCGAGCTGATGCGCTTGTATGCCGACGCGATCGAGGAATTTCGCATCACATGCACATTCAAGCGCGGCGCGAAGTCCTATCGCCCGACTATCGCCACGCTCAAGGCCTCGCTCAAGGAACTCGGCGTCATCGACAGCGACGCAGTCGGCGCGGGCACGCCACCGCTGAGCGACACCGAGCGGCGCGAATTCTCCGCACGATTTGCCGCGCTGCGCGAACGCAACGCCGAGACGCTTGAGCGCGGATGGGTCAGCGAATACGATTCGCCCGCCGGCCACGCACCGGCCACGGAACGAAAATCGGCGGGACGCAATGGCTGAAGAGAAACTCGACGTCGTCGGATGCGGCAGCATGGTCGTTGACCTGTTCTACCGCACGCCGCGCATCATCCGCGCCGACGAAAAAATTCTGCTCCGCCCGCATACCGCCAGCGCTGCCATCGAACGCACGCAAGTCGGCGGCCTCGTCCTCAACCATCTCGGATGGGCACGCATCCTCGGACTCAAGACCGGCATCTTCGGCAAGATGGGCGACGACCGCAACGGCGAGTTCCTGCGCGACGGCATGGACCGCCTCGGCATCCGCCATCACCTGACCTTCGACGGCACCGCCACTGCGTTCGCGACTATCTTCGTCGATGCCAATGGCGATCGCGCAATTTACATGGCGCGCGGCGCGACCGGCGAGCTGACTCCGGCCGAGGTCCGCAACCGTCACGGCGCGTTCATCCGCCGCGCCAATCTGGTCTCGACCGAGATTTCGCAGCTCCCGCTCCGCACCGTGCTCGCGATTCTGCTGTTCGCGCGCACTCATTCGATTCCCACGATTCTCGACGTCGACGTACCGCCCTCCGACGCGATCGGATCGATCGGCACGCGCGCTGAACTCGAGCGCGCGTTGAAACTCGCGACCTGGCTCAAGCCCTCGAAGGCCGCCGCGCGCGAAATTGCCGGCAACGGACGCGATCCTCTCAAGATTGCCGACGCAATTCGCGCCAAGTACGGAAATCGCGCGGTAATCATCACCGAGGGCGACAAAGGATGCTCGATCGCGGCGCGCGACACTTCCATTCGCGTCCCCGCCTTCAAGGTTAAACAAGTCGATTCCACCGGCGCTGGCGACGCGTTCCTAGCCGGGATTTTCGCCGGCCTGCGCCTGGGCTTGCCGTGGGACAAGATTGGACGGCTTGCCAATGCGGCCGGCGCGGTCGCGGTCACGCGCCTCGGCGCGTTTCCGTCGGGCTTCGACGTGCGCGAAGAAATTCTCGACCTTTATGCCGATCCGATCGCGCTGCCGACGCCGCGCCTCGACGCCGAGCCGCGCGAGGCAGCTATCGGCGACTCGACTGGCGAAGTGGAAAAGTTTTTCGATCTCGCCCTCAGTGAGCTGGCCGCACTGCGCGGCGGCTTGAACATCGCCGCCATCTCGCGCACCGTCGAGATAATCCGCACCGCGCTCGGCCGCGGCGGCCGCGTCCACGTGACCGGAGTCGGCAAGCCCGAGCACGTCGCCCGCTACGCCGCGAGCGTGTTCTGTTCGGTCGGCACGCCCGCGACTTTTCTGCACGCTACCGAAACTCTGCACGGGAGCCTCGGCCAGGTGCATCCGCGCGACGTCGTCATCGCGATTTCAAACAGCGGCAGCACCGACGAGTTGCTGTCCACCGCCACCGCCATCCGCGAGCAGGGCGCGCAACTGATCGCAATCACCGGCAACAAGGACTCCAGCCTCGGCCAACTGGCCGACCTGGTCATCCACGTCCCGGTCCCCAACGAAGGCGGTGGCCTCGGCCTCGCCCCGCGCATCAGCGTGCTTGGCGAAGTCTTCGTCCTCGCGGGACTGTCCGTCGCGTTGGAACTGGCCCACGGCCTGACGGTCGAGGAGTACTCCCGATGGCATCGCGCCGGCGCCATCGG
>DATNLS010000259.1:0-4663 GCA_035602775.1 Candidatus Acidiferrales bacterium
AAGCCGATCGATTGGGTCCGGCTGCACTTCGCGTTCGAGGACAAGAACGGCAAGGTCCTCCATGGCGAGAGTCTTTACAACCATCATGCCGAAAGCCTGTCGGATGATCCGTACATCCAGAAAATTCTGAACGAGAAACCGCATTACGACCCGATCCAGCCGGGTAAGAGCGACACTTTCGGATTTTCGATTTCATGCACTGAGCTGCCGGTGTTCTCGAAGGTCGAGCTTTACTCTGACGACATCAAGCAGTAGCGCTGGCCTCCTGATGCCAGCTATCGGCGCAATCGAACCGGTGGCGCTCAAGGCTCGCCTCGATCGAGGCGATCGCGTTTTCATCCTTGACGTGCGCGAGCCCTTTGAAATTTCGCTGGCACCCTTTCCCGGCGCGAGTCATATCCCGATGGGCGACATTCCTTCGCGCCTGACCGAGCTCGATCCCGATCGCGAGACCGTCGTCGTATGCCATCACGGCTTCCGCAGCGCACAGGTCGCGATGTACCTGGCGCGGATGGGTTTCGAGCATGTGCTGAACCTGTCGGGCGGCATCGACGCATGGTCGGAAGATGCGGATCCGACGACGCCGCGCTACTAAGCGGGCGCCCGAAGCGCAATAATGCCTGATGGTAATCCCGCGATGACTTACCTGGCAGCCGCAATTCAGATGAACGCCGGTCCCGACAAACTGGCGAATCTCGAGCGCGCCGAACGGCTGGTTCGCGTCGGCGCGGCGCGCGGCGCAAACCTGGTCGCGTTGCCCGAGGTTTTCAATTGGCGCGGCAAACGTAACGAGCAGGCGGCCGCGGCGGAAACGCTCGACGGTCAATCGTTGACGCTGATGTCGCGACTGGCGCGCGAGCTGCAAATCCATATCGTCGCCGGCTCGATCACCGAGCAGGCCGCCGCAGGCGAATCGCGATGCTACAACAGCTCCGCGCTGATCGGCCCCGACGGCGGCAGAATCGCGGTGTATCGCAAGATTCATCTGTTCGACGTCGATCTTCCCGGCCGCGTGACAGTGCGCGAGTCGGACGCAAAGCTGGCCGGCGCCGAGACCGTCACCGCAGCGACTCCGCTTGGCACCATTGGACTCAGCATCTGCTACGACCTTCGCTTTCCGGAACTCTACCGGCGCCTGACTTTTGCCGGCGCGCAAATCATCGCGATTCCGAGCGCGTTCACCTTCCCCACCGGCGAAGCGCATTGGGAGCCGCTGATTCGCGCCCGCGCCATTGAAAACCAGGCCTACGTGATCGCCCCCGCGCAGTTCGGCCCCAACATTTACGGATACAGCGACTACGGCAATTCGATGATCGTCGATCCATGGGGACGCGTGATTGCACGCGCGGCGGATCAGGAAGGGGTGGTCGTCGCGCCGATCGATCTCGATTACCAGGACCGCGTGCGCCGCGAATTGCCAGCGTTGAAGCACGCGCGCTTACGGGCGGAGTGATCGCATGAACAAGCTCGCACTTCTGACTGTCACGCTCGCTCTTTCGATCAACGCACCCGCGTTCGCGCACGATCCCGCGACGGTCGATGTGGACGGCGACTCCGCGCCCAACGCGATGGGCATTCAGATGTGCACCGGTCCACACATGACGGTGACGCAATCGCGTCCGCAAACACCGCAGGACATCGAGCGCGCGCACGACGTGATTGAGACGCTGCGACGCGTGCTCGCCAAGTATCATGACTCGCGCGTGGCGTTGTCAGAGGGCTACCAGATTTTTCTGCCGACCGTTCCGCAGGAGGTTTACCATTTTACCGATTACAGCGCCGCGCAGCAGGAATACATGGGAAATTCCGATCCGGCCCGGCCCGGCTCGCTGCTGTACGTGAAAAATTCGAGCGGCGATTACGTCCTGATCGGCGCGATGTATAGCGCGCCTCCCGAATACACGCCCGATCAGCTCGACGCCATCATCCCGCTGAGCGTCGCGCACTGGCACGCTCACACCAACATCTGCCTGCCCAACGGCATCACGCTCGATGACGTCCTGCGCGGCGACGTGGGCGCATCGCATATCGACGAGCCGGGCATGCTGCCGGTGTCTTCGAGCGCGTCCGCGCCTGCAATCAACCAGCGCCTCGGCTTCCTGGCCGACGGACGTTTCGGCTTCACCGGTAAAATCGCCGACGCCGCCGGATGCCAAGCCGCCGGCGGCCACCTCCTCAAGCAGGCGTTCGGCTGGATGGTCCATGTCTATCCGTTCAACGGCGACGATCTGAAAGTAGCCTTCGGCATGGGCGTCCCCAAACCTCCCGCTAACTGAATGAAGCCGGCGCTGGCTGAATTAAGACACTGCGGGAGGTGCCGCGACAGGAGAAAGCAACATGGACGCTTCCAACGCCAACCTGTTTCTGGTCCAGCAAGAGCATGAAGCCCTTAATAGTGGCGACGTGAATGCCGCCGCGGAAATTTTTGCGGAAGATTCTCGAAACCACGGTCGGCAAGTTGGGCGTGCCGGTGTGCGGGCGGTCCTCAACGATATCCAAAGCACATTCCCGGATTTCCAAATGACCATTCTGAATTCCGTAGTTGAAGGGGAATGGGTCGTCGTTCGCTGCACGTTCAGCGGAACGCATCGTGGCCTAGGGCGGATTCCGGTCAATGGTGGAATGCTCGTGGGCGTGCAGCCGACCGGGATGCGCTTCGAGGTTCAACACATCCACATGTATCAACTGCGGAACGGCAAGATCGTTGAGCATTTCGCCAACCGGGACGACTTGGGAATGATGCGGCAACTCGGCCTGCTACCGCCGCGAAATGAGCTACTCGCGGGTTGAAATAAGACAGCTCTGCAATCTATGCGACCGAGGCCTCATGTAACGCCCATGTCCGAAAAAATAGCGGCGGAGGCCAAAGATGAAGCGGATGCTATAAAGGATCACGGATATTTCGCTACGACCATCGGATACGACGTTTTGTGGAAGTGCACCGAGGCCACGATCTCAGAGCCGCAAGCTACCAACTGATCGTCGTGCTTCCGCACCAGGATTCGCCTTGACGCCGCACGGCTGCGCGGGCTAAGCAGACTTCGCGTCGACGCACTCCGCGGTCCGTGACACCCTGCTCTATCGCGGCTAGTATCTCTTACGCTCGAACGTGCGCGCTTGAAGGATTTTCGTCATGGCTGATGGACCGCTGGTTGGTTTTCGCGTTCTTGATTTGACCGCTGTCATCTCGGGACCGTTCTGCACGCAACTGCTCGGCGACCTCGGCGCTGACGTTATCAAGATTGAACCGCCCGAGGGCGACTCGATGCGCCGTAACGTCGGCCCGCAGCGCGGCGGCCTGACCGCGGCGTTCCTCAACTTCAATCGCAACAAGCGCAGCATCGTCATCGACATCAAAAAGGAGCACGGCCGCGACCTCGTCCGCCGGCTCGCGGTGAAGGCCGACGCACTGGTCGAAAACAATCGCCCCGGCGTCGCCGAGCGTCTCGGCATCGGCTACACCGACATCCGCCGCGCCAATCCCAAGGTCGTCTATTGTTCGATTTGCGGCTTCCCGCCGAAGGGCCGTCTCGCGAATTTCCCCGCCTACGATCCCGTCATCCAGGGCTACTCCGGGATGGCGTACGTGCAGGGCCTGAAAGCCGGACAGCCGACTGCGGTCAAGATGGCGCTGGCGGATAAAGTTAGCGGGATGACCGCGGCGCTCGCGGTCGTCAGCGCGTTGCACGCCGCGCGCGCCCGCGGCGTCGGCCAATACATAAAAGTGCCGATGCTCGAGGCGATGATGGCGTTCACGGCCAACGATTCGATTTACGGCTACACGCTGTTGCCCGAGGACGAGTTCAAGCATCTCGCGCCCAAGAGCACCACGCTCGATCCGTTCAAGACGAAGGATGGATGGCTGACGATTGCGCCGTTCACCGACGCGCAGTCAAAGCGGCTGGCCGAGGCGGTCGGGCATCCCGAATGGTGGCCGGAAACATCGGACCGCACTGAACGTGCCGAACGCGGACGAAATCTGATGCGCGGGCTGGCGAAGCTTTTCCCCGAAAAAAATACCGCCGAATGGCTGCCAGTGCTCGAGGCGGCCGACATCCCGTGCGGCCCGGTGCACAACTACGAGACGCTGCTGACGGATCCTGAAATCGTCGAGAATGAGAGCTTCACGGTGTATGAGCATCCCACGGCCGGGAGCGTACGGACGGTGAATCCGGGTGCGAGATTTTCGGAAACACCCGCGAAGATGTGGCGCGTCCCGCCCAAGCTCGGCGAGCATACCGACGAGATCTTGCGCGAAGCCGGCATCGAGCGAAGCCAGGTAGAAGAACTAAGGGCGGCGAAAGTGATCGTCTGATTCCTAACCTCTCCCCCCGTGAGAGGACATGCTCCAGGACGGGCGAAGGTGCCCGCATGCCGACGGAAGCGTGAAACCGACGCGGGTTTCACTTTAAATGAAGTGATCTCCCCTTCCCCCGCCTACTCGAACATCTGCGGCTCGCGCGACCTCAACCACACCAGCCCGCGATACATATAATGTACGAATGACGCCGCGGTGACCGCGACCGTCGCGATCAGTAACGCGTTGAAATCCTCGGGCCAGTAGTTTCCCGCGCGCGCCAGCACGGCGATTACGCACGCGAGCTGCATGAACGTGCTCAGCTTGCCCAGATAGCTCGGCCGCACCGGCACCCGCTCGCCGGTG
>DATNLS010000178.1:0-5656 GCA_035602775.1 Candidatus Acidiferrales bacterium
AAGCCGATAACGGGTGCGCGGATGGTTTCGATGCCGTATGGGCCGGTTTTGAGCGAAGTGCTCAATCTGATCAACCTGGGAAGACGGTACGAAGAGCCGTGTCCTTGGCTCGAATATATCTCCCCCCCGACTGGATATGAAGTCCATCGGGTTGGTGCCGATCTTGAATTTGATGAACTGTCGCATCACGAGCGCAACATTCTTGACAAAATCAATGAACGGTTTGGACGGATGAACCAGTGGTCGCTCGTGGACTGGACGCACGAATTGCCGGAGTGGCAAGACCCGCGTGGTTCATCGCTGCCCATCGATCCAGCCGAGATTTTGCGTGCCGAGGGCCGCAGCGAGCTGGATATTCAGCGGATCGCGGCAGAAGCGGCTGAAGAAGTTTTTTTTGAAAAGCTCGAAAAGTTGAATCTCCGGACAGATTGATTCCTCTTGAAACTGGGGGAAACGATCAAGTGCGAAGGGCACTTGTTTGTAGTTTGTAGCGGACCGCTTCTTTTACCCCGCGATAGCGTGGTCGCCTTCAATTTTACGGAAAAAGATTGGGATTCAGACGCAACCTGTATCGTGCAGCCGGGTGAACATGAATATATTCGGAAGGAGAGCGTGATAGCCTATGCGCATGGACAACTGTTAACTCCGCAGCATATTGCGGGGCTTAAGGTCTTACAGGGCGTCGAATATCCGCCAGTAAAGCCTGAGTTGCTTCTCCGCATCCAAGAAGGCGTATTCAAATCTCTCGATAACATCCCGCCCAAACTCATCAAAGCCATGTACTGCTTCGCCGCAGAAACATTGGCTAATAGTTTGAGAGTGTCTTAATTTCCCGCGCTCAGTGTCTTAATTCAGACAGTACCCGCTCCTTCTCGCTCGTTGATTGGCGGGCGCGCTTCGTACACAATTAGCGGTTTCCCCTGGAGGCTTTGGACGTGCCGCAGATTCTTGTCCAAGAACTGTCGAAATCGTATCTCGTCTCCGAACGTGAAGCCGGCACCTGGGGCGCGGTCAAGGGACTCGTCCGCCGACGCCGGCGCGTTATCGAAGCGCTCAAGGGCATCAGCTTCTCGCTCGAACGCGGTGAGCTGCTCGGCTTCATCGGGCCTAACGGCGCCGGTAAATCGACCACCATCAAAATTCTTTCGGGCATTCTCAGGCCCTCGTCCGGAAGCTGCGAGGTGGAGGGGCTCGTTCCATGGCGCGATCGCATTCAACACGTCGCGCGAATCGGCGTGGTCTTCGGCCAGCGCACGCAACTCTGGTGGGACCTGCCGGTGATCGAGGGCTTCGAGCTGCTGCGCGATATCTACCGCGTCGATGAGGCGGATTACCGCAAGAGCCTCGACGCGATGGTGACGCTCATGCGGCTCGAGCGGCTGCTGGATCAACCGGTGCGTCAACTCTCGCTCGGCCAGCGGATGCGATGCGAGATCGCGGCGGCGATGCTGCATCGTCCGGAGATCCTGTTTCTTGACGAGCCGACGATCGGTCTCGATGCACCATCGAAGCTGGCGGTCCGCGAGTTCGTGGGCACGCTCAATCGCGAGGCCGGCGTGACCGTCATCCTGACCACGCACGACATGCACGATATCGAGGCGCTGGCTGAGAGGGTGATAGTCATCGGCAACGGCGTGATCATGGCCGATACCTCGTTCGAGCGGCTGCGGGCCGAAGTCCTGACCGAGCGGCGGCTGTTGATCGACTTCGCGGGAAAGGCGCCGGCGCTCGAGATTCCGGGAGTGCGGGTGCGCGGCCGCGAGGGCAATTCGATCGAGTTGGAGTTCGATCCGCGGCAGGTGCCGGCGCCGGAGCTGATCGGACGAATTACCGCCGAGTACGACCTGCTGGATTTCCATCTGGAGCAGCCGCGAATCGAGGAAGTAATCGCGCACTTCTACAAGTTGCACGGCGCGACCGAAGCATGACGAGCATACGGCCATACCTGACTGTGTTCCGGATGCGGTTCGTGCTGATGCTGCAATATCGCGCGGCGGCGATCGCCGGTTTCGGCACGCAATGTTGGTGGGGATTCATCAAGGTGATGGTGTTCGCGGCGTTCTTTCGCAGCTCGTCGGCGCATCAGCCGATGAACTTTGCCGAGGCCGTCACGTACGTGTGGCTCGGGCAGGCGTTTCTCGCGCTGCTTCCTTGGCTCTCGGATCCGGATATCGCGCAGATGGTGGCGAGCGGCAATGTTGCCTACGAGCGCCTGCGTCCGCTCGACACTTATTTTTTCTGGTACGCGCGCGCGATGGCGTGGATGATCGCACGGGCACTTCCGCGAGCCTTGATGATGTTCGCGTTCGCCTGCGTGGTCGTGCCGCTGTTTGGGATGGGTGACTGGCGGCTGAGACTGCCGGCGACGCCAGAAGCCGCGGTGCTGTTTGTCGGCGCGATCGCGGTGACGGTGATGCTTTCGAGCGCGATGGTGATGTTCCTCAACCTGGGCTGTGTGATCACGCTTTCGGAGAGGGGCGTTAACTCTCTGGTCGTGCCGTTTGTTCTCATCCTTTCGGGCAATATCGTGCCGCTGCCGTTTTTTCCCAACTGGATGCAGCCGCTGTTGTTCGCGCAACCGTTCGCCGGCTTGGTCGATATCCCATATCGGATATATTTCGGCGGGCTTACCGGATGGATCGCATTTGCGGGAATTGCGCAGATGCTCGCATGGACTCTCGTGCTCGGCTTCGCGGGACGTCGAGCGCTGAGCGCTGTGATGAATCACCTGCAGGTTCAGGGTGGATAGACGATGAATGCGTTTCAGCTTTATCGCCGGTACATCGGGGCTTCGCTTCGCGCGCAGATGCAGTATCCCGGATCGTTCCTGATGATGGCGGCCGGCGAATTCATCGTGACCTTCACCGAGTTCTTCGGCGTGTGGGCGCTGTTCCGCCGGTTCGGCCAGATTCGCGGTTGGACGTTTGCCGAGATCGCGCTGTTCTACGGAACCATCAACGTCAGCTTCGCGATCGCCGACGCGATTTCGCGCGGCTTCGACGTGTTCGGCCCGCAATTCGTCAAGACCGGGAACTTCGACCGTCTGCTGGTGCGTCCGCGCGCCACAATCCTTCAGCTGCTCGGCTATGAGCTTCGGCTGACCCGGATCGGAAGACTAGCGCAGGGCGTGATCGTGTTGGCGATCGCGACGCACTTGCTCGGAATCGGATGGGACGCGCGCAAGCTCGCGCTACTCGCCGCGGCGGTCGCGGGCGGTATCGCGCTGTTCGTTGGGATCCTCATACTGCAAGCGACGCTCGCGTTCTGGACGATTGAGAGCCTGGAGATCGCAAACACGCTCACCTACGGCGGGGTCGAAGCCGCGCAGTATCCGCTGGATATATATTCGCGATGGTTCCGCGACTTTCTGATCTTCGTCGTGCCGATCGGATGCGTAGGCTACTTCCCGATCGTGCGCATCCTGGGACATCGCGCGCCGATCCCAGCCCCCGGATGGATCCTCGACGCGACGCCGCTCTGCGGAATCATCTTTTTGTTGATAGCGCTCCGCGTATGGCGCCTCGGCGTGCGCCACTACACCTCGACGGGCACCTGACGCTGGTGCGCGCCTGGTTGGATCGGAGGTTGCGAGAACAATGTCGGATTACGATCGTCACGATTCTGACGACGAATACTACGAGCGCATTCGCGCGCTGCTCGAGGACGCATACGTCTCAGCAGATGAGCGAGGCGATGTGTTTGGCGGATCGGGCTCGTCAGGGGACATGACGAGCTGGGAGGCCAAGCGGCGCGTGATCGCGCGCGCTTTCTATCGGGCGGGCAGCTGGCTCGACGTCGGCTGTGCGAACGGCCTGCTGATGGAAACTCTGACGGCGTGGGTCGCGGAGAGAGGCCATTGTATCGAACCCTATGGCCTCGATCTCTCGGAGCGGATTGCGGAGCGGGCGCGCAAGCACCTTCCGCATTGGGCGACGCGGATCTGGAGCGGGAATGTGATGAAGTTTGAGCCGCCGATTCGGTTTGACTATGTCACTGCGCTGGCGGATGCGGTACCGATTCAGAGTCGAGGAGCGCTGGTCAAGCGCCTCGCTCGCCTGTACCTCAAACGCGGCGGACGTCTCATATTGAGCTGCTATCGACCCGGCGGTTTTCTGATCGGGAAGCCGGCGCTCGAAGCCGAGTCGGCAGCGGAGATCCTCCGCGCCGCGGGTTTCGAGCCGGTCGGCGAGGCCGAGGTTCGCGATCCTGTAACCGGCGCGCACAAAATGCGGGTTGCCTGGGCCGATGTGGCGGGTTGAAGAGGAGATTCGGCAGCGCTCACACCTTGATCAAGCCGGCGACGTTGCCGCTCGAGTGGGGGCGGCCGGGGAATACTCGGTCGATTTGCGCGTCGGAGAATTGCATGTGGGTGCGCAGCACGGTTGCGATTGGGTCGCGGAAGTCGGTCGTCACTGCGAGGTCGCGCTCCTGGTAGAGGCTCGCGGTCGAGAGGCCCGGCCACCGGCCATAAACTTTTCCCCCCTTCACCGGACCGCCCATCACCCACATCACGTTGCCGTGTCCGTGATCGGTGCCGCCGTTGCCGTTCTCATGCATCGTGCGGCCGAACTCTGAAATAACCAGGATGACAGTGTCTTGGTAGTTCGGCCCCAAAGACTTCGACAGGCTCGCGAGTCCCTCGGCGAGCGGCTTCAGATGTCCCGCGAGCTGGCCGTTGGCGGCGCCTTCGCTGACGTGGGTATCCCAGCCGCCGAGCGCCATGAAAGCGACGCGAATCGAGGGATCGCGTCCGATCAGGCGTGCGAGCCGGTCGGTGTCGTCGGAAAATCCCTGCGGCGACGGCGCGCCCGCATTGGCCTCCGTCATGTCCTGCGTCAGCTCGCTTATCAGGCGCATCCGGGCCTGGCGTCCGTCGCGATAGGCGCGGCTGATCGAATCGTTGCCGACGTACATCTTGTCGAACGCCGCTTCGATCACGGGCTTGTCCATCGGCATCGGCCTTTCGGCCGCGCGACCAAGTGCGATATTCGCGACCGGAACTTTGCCGCTCAGAATGCGCGGCACTGTCGGCCCGAGACTCAGCGCCTCGGTCGGGCCATGGGTCCCCGGAATCGCTGCAAGCGTCCGATTCAGCCATCCGTCCTGCGTAGTTCTGATGCCGGGGGTGCCGCTCTCCATGAAATCTTGCGCGTCGAAATGCGAGCGGGTCGGGTCGGGCGATCCGCACGCATGCACGAACGCGAGCGTGCCGTCGCGCCACTGTTCGTCCATCGGCGCGAGCGCGGGATGCAATCCGAAATAGCCGTCGAGGTTGATCACGCCGTCGGTGGGTGCGCCGGTGCGTCCGATCGCGATGGTCGGGCGCGCGTCGTAGTAGGCCGACTCGCCATGCGGCACCACCACGTTCAGGCCGTCAACCGCGCCGCGCAGGAAGACGACGATGAGGCGGCGCTTGCTGTCGCTGTCGAGCGAGCGCGCGGCCCACGCGTGCGGACTGAGCAGCACGATCCCCGACGCCGAGAGAACCGCGGCGCGGCGCAAGAACGCGCGGCGGCTGAGGGCGGTCGCGGGGCGGGGATTGCAGGCGATGCACGCGTCAGTTTGGAAAGTTTTCTTCATGGTAAACTCTCAGCGCTTCATGAACTCGGGACTGCCGAGAATCAGCGGCGCGCGCAGATTCGTCGGCGACGCCTCG
>DATNLS010000151.1:0-3085 GCA_035602775.1 Candidatus Acidiferrales bacterium
CAAGGCCGCGTGAGCAACAGTTGGCCGCGCTTGATTGCGCTGCGCGCTAACACGAAGATGCCATCATGATGCGACGAGATATTTTTACCGAAGAGCATGAGATGTTCCGCGCGCAGATGCGCCGCTTCGTCGATACCGAGATCGAGCCGAAGGTCGCCGAATGGAATCGCGCCGGTATGAGCGATCGCGCCAGTTGGCGCAAAATGGGCGAGGCCGGCTTTCTCGGCGCCAACGCGCCCGCCGAATACGGCGGCGGCGGCGTGGATTTCATCTACGACGCCATCGTCATGGAAGAGTTGTCGCGCGCGCGCGCGCACGGCCTCATGATGTCGCTGCATTCCGACATCTGCATGCCCTACATCACGAGCTTCGGCAACGAGGAGCAGAAGCGCCGCTACCTCCCCGGCGCGATCAGCGGCGAGACCATCCTGGCGATCGCTATGACCGAACCGGGCACCGGCTCCGATCTGGCTGCCGTGCAGACCACCGCGCGTCGCGACGGCGATCACTACGTGATCAACGGCTCGAAGATTTTCATCTCCAACGGCCAGATTGCCGACCTCGTCATCGTCGTCTGCAAGACCGACCCCAAGGCCAACCCGCCGCACAAGGGCGTCAGCCTGATGCTGGTTGATGCGACCGCTCCCGGCTTTGTCCGCGGGCGCAAACTCGACAAGCTCGGGCTGCGCGGCCAGGACACCAGCGAGTTGTTCTTCGAGGACTGCCGCGTCCCGGCCGGCAACCTGCTCGGGATGGAAGGGACGGGCTTCAAGATGCTGATGGAGAAGCTCCAGCAGGAGCGGCTATGCATCGGAGTCGCCTCGATGGCGAGTTGCCGGCGCACACTCGAGGACACCATCGCATACTGCAAGAATCGCAAAGCATTCGGGCAGCCGATCGCGGAGTTTCAGAACACCCAGTTCAAGCTCGCCGAGATGATGACCGAAGTGGAAGTAGGCCAGGCGTTCGTCGACAAGCTGCTGGTTGCACACGTGCGCGGCGATGAGATAGTCGCGGAAGTGAGCATGGCGAAATGGTGGACGACGGACTTGCAGAAGAAGATCACGAGCCAATGCCTGCAACTCCACGGCGGCTACGGCTTCATGATGGAGTACCCGGTCTCAACGGACTACGCGGACGCAGCGGTGCAATCGATCTACGCCGGCACGAACGAAATCATGAAGGTGATCATAGCGCGCAGGATGGGACTGGAGACTCGGAAGTAGCACTGCGTCGGGTCACAGATTTACCTGCTGGATCTTGTGACGTCTCAGGTACCAACAGGGGCTGTAGCCGAGGTGCGGGAAGAGCGAGTTGGCGCAGGTTTGCGTTTCTGAATCTCCTTCTTCGTATTCGGTCTTGCCGCTCTTTTGAGCTATCGCGTACAACTTGGTGACCTGGCAGGTTCCCGTTGGGTCGCTCCGCATCTTCACGACAACGTAATCGCCGAAGTACAGAACGATTACCAGCGCGACTGCTACAGTGGCTATTCGACTGAGTAATTGAGATACGTTCTGCATGATAGTCGCAGAATGAAAGCGGCCGGCATTTCTATGATGCCGGCCGCCGTGACTCGAAAGAAATCTGCGATTCTTCGCCGCAGCGGCGCTAGCCGACTTGGCTGCCTACTACTGAGACGAAGCTGACGCATCGGCCGGGGGCGCCGCCCAGGTTGTGGGTCAAGCCTACTTTCGGATTCTTGATCTGTCGCGGGCCTGCCTCGCCGCGCATCTGCAGCCACATCTCGTACATCATGCGCAGGCCCGACGCGCCGATCGGATGCCCGAACGACTTGAGGCCGCCGTCCGGATTCACTGGCAGCTTGCCTTCGAGGTCGAAAAACCCGTCCATCACGTCCTGCCATGCGGTCCCGCGCGGGCTGAAGCCGAGGTCCTCGTAGAGCACCAGCTCGGTCGGCGTGAAGCAATCGTGAACCTCGGCCATGCTGATCTGCTCGCGAGGATTGGTGATGCCCGCCTGCGCGTACGCGTCCTTCGCGGTTGCGACGACTTCGCGAAACGTCGTGAAGTCGTAGTCCTGCGACAGCGGCCCTTCAGCCGGCCCGGCGATGAACGACAGCGCCTTTATGTAGATGGGACTTTTGCAGTACTTGTGCGCGTCCTCGGCGCGAACGACGATCGCCGCCGCCGATCCGTCCGACACGCCCGAGCAATCCATGATTCCCAGCGGGTCGGCAATCTTGGGGGAGTTCCTGATTGCTTCGAGCGAAACTTCCTTCTGGAATTGCGCCTTGGGATTTTTCGCGCCGTTCTTGTGATTCTTCCACGCGATGCGCGTGAGCACGTCTTTGCCCTTGTCGGCATCGAGTCCGTACTTCTTGAAGTACGCGGGCGCCAGCAGCGAGAACGAGGCGGGCGCGGTCATGCTGCCCTCGGTGCCGTCGTTCGGCGGCGCGCTCATGACCAGCCCCGAGTAGCCCGAGTCCTTGAGCTTCTCGACCCCGATCGCCATCGCCATATCGAAAGCGCCCGACGCGACCGCGTAGCAAGCCTGCCGTAGCGCTTCGGATCCGGTCGCGCACATGTTCTCGACGCGGGTGACGGGCTTGTACTGAATCTTGAGCGGCTCGCTGAGCGTCAGACCCGAGATGCCGGAGCCCATCGTGCCGAGCCAGTATGCGTCGACGTCGTTGGGCTCGACGCCCGCCGATTCGTAGGCCTGGTAGGCCGCATCGACGAGAAGATCTTCCGGCCCCTTGTCCCAATGCTCGCCGAACTTGGTGCATCCCATCCCGATGATCGCGACGCGGTCCTTGATTCCTCTGCTAGCCATCGATTTTCTCCTCGGCGCTAACGCCTGGGGCGCGCTTTCCAGAAATAGTTGTTAACGCCGTCGGCGGTAAAGAGCCGGCGAAACGTCATTTCGACTTCGTCGCCAATCGCGACCTTGTCGGGCTCGCAATCCGTCATCTCGCACAGGAAGCGGCCGCCGCCATCGAAGTCTGCTACGACGTTAACAGTCGGCGGATTAAGAGAATAGGCGAGACGATCGATTGCATAGGTCGCGATTTTCGCGGTGCGGTCGGCGAACTGATACGGCTCCATGAAGCCGCGCTTGTGGCATT
>DATNLS010000298.1:0-4385 GCA_035602775.1 Candidatus Acidiferrales bacterium
AAACGATTCGTCGAATCGCACTTCGATACCGGACCGTCGCCTCGTCGCGCACTCGTCCGCTCGGAATCAGGATTCCCACGTAAAGAAAATCGCCGCCGCCTGCTTCTCGATGCCACCCCAAATGATCGCGCACCGGCGGTAACGGCAATGGTTCCGCATCCGCGAGCGATATTCCAAAACGCTCGCGCAGTGTCTGCTTGACCGCGTCGACGCCGATGCGGCGAATTGTGTACTTCCATCGCGCCGCGCGACGATTGCGACGCTCGCCGTGCTCGCGCTGTATCGTCGCGATCGCGCGCACCGTGTCCACCACCTGAGCGCGCTGCACGACGCCAAGATGAAGCGCGAGCAGCGGCATCGTCGCCGGCTGGTTGTGGGTCGCGCCCATCCCGCCGCCACTGTAGAGATCGTAGCCCGTGACTTTGCGGCCGCTGACGCGCGGAAGAAAGCCGACGTCCTGCGTCAGCAGGTCGACGCTGTTGTCGTGCGGATGCGCAAAGCCGACCTTGAACTTGCGCGGCAGATATTGCGCACCGTAGATCGGCTCTTCCGGATTGAGCGGCGCGATTTGTTGTCCATTCCCGTCGGCGAGAAACACCTGGTAGTAGGCCGAACTGCGCGGCGCCATCTCGCGCGCTACCGCGTGCGCCAATTCATGCGAATCGAGCGGCAGCTCGGCGTCTAGATCGTCGATCGGACTCGCGACCGTATTGCGATTCAGATCGCCGCACGCGCCCAGCGTCGTAAGCTGGTAGCCCTCATCGCCCTGGCTCGCGTTGATGTGGCGAATCAGCGCACTCAGATTGTGCCCACGCACGTAGTGGAATTGAACGCCCTGGCGCGCCGTAAGCCGGATACTGCCGTCGGCGTAGAGATCCGCGGCCGCATCAAGCGCGAGCCACTGCGCCGGCCTGAGCTCGCCCGCGGGAATCTTGACCCGCACCATGAAGATGAAATCGCCGTCCTTCTTGCCGCTCTCATTGCGCTCACGCTGCTTGTAGATGCCGAAGTGCTTCGAGATTTCTTTCGCGTGCTCACTGATCGTCTCGGCCTGCCGCGCGCTGAGCGCATCGATCTCCGAGCGCATCGTATGCCGGCTCTCGTGCGTCGAGTGGACGTAGAAGAGTCCCTCGCTCGATTGCTTGAGGCGCTCGACGGTGGACATTTCCGCCGCGCTCGAGCTTTCGAGCGTCACGGGCAGGTGGTCGCGGTGATGTTTGGGTTCCACTGCAGGAATTTTAAGTCGCGCGCTACTCGTCGATTGAGACGCGCGACCAGCGGCGGTAGATCTCGCCGCATCCGACCGAGGCTGCTATCAGCAACAGCGCGAGGAAGAACTTCGGCGACAGCGGATGCCACAGCGCGTCGCCCAGAAACGCGTACAGGATCGTCCCCGGTATCATGCCGACCATCGTCGCCCAGAAGTAGTCGTGAAACGTGATCGGAGACGCGCCGGCCAGCAGGTTCAGCGCGTTGTACGGAATCACGGGCACCATCCGCAGGTAGAGTATTATCTGGAAGCCGTGCTTCGCGATTCTCTGCAGCATCGCATGGAATCGCTCGCCGACAATCTTCTCGACGAACGACTTGCCGAGAAATCTTCCCGCCGCGAACGCGACGATCGCGCCGATGTCGCCGCCGATCAGCGAGTAAACCGACCCCCACATGGCGCCGAACGCGAGCCCGCCCGCTATCGTCATCACCGCGCCGGGTACCAGGAACGACGGCCCCACTGCGTACAACAGCATGTAGACCACGGGGCCCCACGCGCCCCACTTGACCACTTCGGCTTTGACCGTCGCGGGATCGCTGAACCAATTCCAGTGCTCGATCAGCAGCCAGATTGAGCCGCCAACAATGACGGCAATGATCGCGAGCTTGAGTATGTTCATCAGCCACGAGCTTTTGGTGCTCGGCTGGTCGGATTTGGGTCCGATGGGATTGAGCGCGGCCACGATCCTAAATGATATTGGGCGAGCGTGCGGCGTGACAAGGCTTTGCGCGCGCGTTGTGGGCGAATCGCGATGCTATTAAAGTCGGCGCAATGATCGGCACACAATATCGCAAAGGAAATCCCAATGAACGAACTCGCGGATAAAGTCGCAATCATCACCGGCGGTGGATACGGAATCGGCAAACAGATCGCGCTGAAGTACGGCGCGGCCGGCGCCAAAGTCGTGCTCGCGGCGCGCTCGGTTGAACCGATGAAGCAGACCTGCGCCGAACTCGAGCGCCTCGGCGCGCGCGTGATTCAAGTGAGCACCGACGTCTCCAGGGAAGCCGACTGCGCGAAGATGGCCGCCGAGACGTTGAAGGCGTTCGGGCGCATCGACATTCTCGTCAACAACGCCGGCATCTCCGGACCGACCAAGCGAATCACCGACATGTCGCTCGCCGAATGGCAGGAGACGCTTGATATCGACCTGACCGGCACGTGGCTCGCGACTCGTGCCGTGCTGCCGGCGATGGACCAGCAGCGCTCGGGCAACGTCATCAACATCTCGTCGGGCGCGGGCCGTCGAGGCTATCCGATGCGATCGCCGTATGCGGCGGCGAAATGGGCGATGATCGGGCTCACGCAAACTGTGGCCGCCGAATGGGGCCAGCGCGGAATCCGGTGCAATTGCATTTGTCCCGGTGCGATCGAGGGCGAACGGATCGAACGCGTGATGCGCGCGCGCGCCGACGCACTGATGCAGCCGTACGAGCAAATCAAAGCAGGCTTCCTGTCGCAGGCCGCGATGAACAGAATGGCGACGGAAGAGGAAGTCGCGCGGGTCGCGCTGTTCCTCGCGCTCGACACGTCGGCAGGAATGACCGGTCAGACGCTGAACGTCGATTGCGGCAGCATCATGAATTAGGGGCCGCTTTGTGTTGAGAGAGACTCCTGCACTGCGCACGGGACGATCGCCCCATCACAAAGTACTGATTGCCGGCTTCGAAAAACATCGGCGGAACCGCGCGCACTCCCAGGCGAACGACAGCTACCTGAGCAGCAGACATCGCTACTACGACGTCTCGGTTCCGACTCTCAGGACGCTGGCGAAAACGTGGCTCAAGGAAAACAGCGGTATTCCGGACCCAGAATTCCTAGCCGTTCTCGACGGTCTCTATCGTGGGAAATCGTACGAAGAGAAGGTGCTCGCGAGCATCCTGCTCTCAGATCATCGAACCGGCCCCGAAACGATCGGGCCAAAGCTTCTCGATGGCTGGCTCGATCATCTTTTCGGATGGGCTGAGATCGATTCGCTCTGCGTATGCTCGTCGTCAGCGGCGAGACGGAATTTCACTGAGGACGAGATCCTGGCCGATTGGAGCGAATGGGCGCGATTTATTCGCAAACTCTCGCGGGACAAGAACATCAACAAGCGCCGCGCCGCGCTGGTCTTCCTGACCGCCCCGCTCCGCTATTCGGAGGATAAAAGACTAGCCGCGCTCGGGTTCGAAGTGATCGAAAAGCTGAAGCCTGAACGGCACATCATGATCACCAAGGCGGTGTCCTGGCTGCTGCGCAGCATGGTGCGGCACCACGAGCGGGCGGTCGCCGCCTACGTCCGGGAAAACCGGCACTCGCTTCCGGCAATCGCGGTGCGCGAAACTACGCGCAAGATCACGACGGGACGAAAGTAAGCAACTGTGAGGGCGAGGAATGAATCAACGCGTGATGTCGTGGTCGCGGACGCTGCTGGCGAAGCCGCCGCTCTCGAGACGCTTCATCAGCTCGCGCGCCAGCACGGGAGAGCGATGGCGTCCGCCGGTGCATCCGAGGCCGACCGTCAAGTAACTCTTGCCTTCGCGCTGATAGAGCGGGATCAGAAAATCGAACAGGCGGCCGACCTCGTCGATGAAGCGCCGCGACTCCGGCTGCTCCATCACGTACTCGTGCACGCGCGCGTCATTCCCGGTGAGCGGGCGCAGCTCTGGGACGAAGAACGGATTCGGAATAAATCGCACGTCGAGCACGACGTCCATCCCGGTTGGCAAGCCGAATTTGTAGCCGAACGAGACGATCGACACCGACATACGCGAACCCGCGTTCGCGCCGAGCACCGCCGCCGTGACCACTTCGCGCAGCTCGTGGACGGTGAGCGTGGTCGTGTCGATCACGCGATTGGCGCGCTCGCGCATCTCGGCCAGCGCGAGACGTTCGACGCGAATACTCTCGGCGACGGTTGCGCCGCTGGCAGCCATCGGATGCGGCCGGCGGCTCTCAGAGTAGCGGCGCGCGAGCACGTCGTCGGAAGCGTCGAGAAAAATTACTTCGAGATGAAATCCCGCGGCATCGAGCTCCGCAAATACCCGCGGCCACTGCGGGAAGAACAGGCGTTCGCGCGAGTCCACTCCGAGCGCGACCCCTTTCAGTGCAGGATCGCGTCCCGCGGCGA
>DATNLS010000300.1:0-4510 GCA_035602775.1 Candidatus Acidiferrales bacterium
CTTGCCACAGGAGTCGTCTCAGGAGACTTCGCATCCGATGGCAACGTCGTCGCCAACGTTCATCAATAAGACGGCTGAACAGCTAATGACCATCGCAAGAAGTCATACGGACTTAGAGGCGCAGGGCCTTCTCAGTCCTTATCTAAATCAATGGCTTAAGGCTTCGGGCCAAGTTGACAATGTATATCAATTTTCAGAGGACGGCACGTATGCAGTCATAATTCATATCGGTGACTTGTCGGAAGATCGGGTTCCGATACTTGTGACGATACGCTTCAAGCCGAGTTGGAAGGACAGAATATCGATGATCGCACAGGGCGATGACATCGTCGCCAGCGGTCGTATCACACGAATTGACGAAGGACAGATCGTTCTAGAAGACGGTGCTTTTGTCTTTGCTAGAAATGCACATCACTATCAACGAAAGGGCAATTCCAACTGAGTCAGGTCGTTGATGGCGTTCTCAGATGGCTGAGACATTCGCCAGTGTTCGTGTCTCAGCACCCTGCAATCGCTTTGCCGAATATCTCGGCTTCCAGGGCCAGCGCATCACGCTCGGGCTAAACATCATCCTCGCCCGATCCTTCATCGCCCAAATCACCGCCGCTTTCGATCTCCTCGACCGCCTCGTCAAACTCCGCGCCGCCAAACTCGTCGCCCATCTCCTTGCCCATTCGCTTCATCATTCGGGCGACGCTCTTGGGATCGTTCTCGTCGATGTCGCCCATCTTCGACGGATCGGCGAGCGACTCCATTCGCGACTCCTCGCTGCGCGGCATCGCGAACCGCGACATGAGCCGGCTCATTTTCTTCCCGCCGCAATGCGCGCAAACGGCCTCGACCTTCTCACTGACCCGAGTCGTCAGCACGCTGGTAGTCCGCCGGCACTTCTCGCATCGATATTCGTAGATCGGCATTTCGATTATTGTATCCGCTGCCCACGCGAATTTCACGAAGATTTAATCCGAAACAGCGCGCGCATACAGTCACGACCTCAAGATCACTTCTGGTCCCACCCCCAAAAAAACCTCCAAACAGGGACGAAGTCCCGCATCCTTCTTCTCTTATCACTGGGTGCAGGGGTCACCCCTGCCGCGGGCGCGGGGCGCGCAGCCCCGCATCTTACTTCCGTGCGCGCGCTTGATTGCGCCGGAAGGGTCGGGATACTGGTCAGCGTCGAGATGAACGTGGCTGTCGATCATTTGTTTCGTATAGCAGGCATGTGCCGCGTGCGCATCGGAGCGCGCCGTCCGCGATGAGCGAGCTTCGCCTGATGTGGCGCAACACGCGGATGGTCGTGCTATGCGCGATTTCCGCCGCGCTGTATGCCGCCGTGCTGGTCCCGTTCAAAGTAGTCCCGTTAATCCCCGGCGTGACCGAACTGCGTCCCGCCAACGCGATTCCAGTGGTGTGCTCGTTTCTGTTCGGCCCGGCTGCGGCGTGGGGCTCCGCGATCGGAAACATGATTGGCGATTTTTTCGGCGGCGTCTCGCCCGGCGACATCTTTGGATTCTTCGCGAACCTGGCCTACGGATGGATTCCGTACAAAGTCTGGGAATTGATCGGCCGCGGCCAGAGTCCCATCAGCCGCTCTCCGCTGGGAATTCTCAAGTACGTCATCGCGTGCCTGGCCGCGAGCGTGCTCTGCGCCGACCTGGTCGGATGGGCCGACAACGTGCTCGTCATCCGGCCGTTCGCGATGCTCGGCAACGTGATCATCTTCAACAACATGGTCTCGGCGCTGGCGCTTTCGCCGTTCATCCTCGCGGCGGTCTATCCGCGCGTGAAAAAAGGCCGGATGCTTTACACCGACGTGATGCCGGAGGTGAAACTGAAGCCGGTGCCGATTCGCGCCACCGGCTTCGCGCTGCTGATAGCGGGCGAGGGTGGCGCCTGGATTTTTGGAAATTTGCTTTCGACCGGATACTGGGCGCCGAAGTTTCTGCCCGCGTGGATGAGCGTCGCACCATACGATAAACCCGTCGCAATAATCGTCGGCCCATTTCTGCTGTTGGCGTTCGCGGGCTTGTTCATGATGTGAAAACCGAAGCGCAAATGGTTTCAGCTCCTTCAGCGAATCCTGACCAGCACGCAGTGTCGGTTCAGGGAGTTACGTTCACCTATCACGGCGCCGACCGGCCTGCGCTTCGCGGGGTCAGCTTCGCGCAAAACGCCGGCGAGATGATCGGCGTGATGGGCGCGTCGGGCGCGGGCAAATCCACGCTGGCAAAATGTCTCAATCGAATCGTGCCGGAGTTCGAGGACGGCGATTTTCACGGCGCTATTCGTATCGCTGGCGAATCGCTGGAAGTCCTGCGCGTTTGCGATGTCGCGCCGAAGGTCGGAATGGTCTTCCAGGATTTCGAATCGCAATTGTTCTCGACTAACGTCGCGCACGAAGTTGCGTTCGCGATGGAACAAGTCGGCATGGATCGCGCCGAGATGGACCGGCGAATCCTGCCGGCGCTCGAGGCCGTCGGCCTGCGCGGCTTCGAGCATCGCGATCCCATGTCGCTCTCGGGCGGCGAGAAGCAACGTCTTGCGATCGCGTCGGTGCTGGCGCTGCGCCCGTCGGTTATCGTGCTCGACGAGCCGACCACCGACCTGGATCCCGAAGGCAGGGCGGAAGTCTTCGAGTTGATCAAAAGGCTGCGCGGGCAGGGCCTGAGCCTGATCGTGATCGAGCACGAGTCCGAGGAGCTGCGCGCGGCCGATCGAATTGTGGTTCTGCGCGAGGGCGAAATCGCCGCCGACGGTCCGCCGTCTGAAGTGTTCGCGCGCACCGAATTGCTCACGGCGTGCGGCGTGCGTCCGCCGGGGCTCGGTCACGCGCTTGAGCTGCTCGGAATAGAGGCCCAACCGAAAAGCGTCGATCAGGCTCAAGACGAGATCGTGCGGGCGTATCCGCGTCTGGCTAGAACTGCAGGCGGCAAGGTCGCCGATTCGCAGCCGCAACCTCCATCGTCTCGCGGGCAACCATTCATCGGAATCGAAAACGTCAGCTACAGTTACGCCGGCGGACCGCGCGTGCTCGATTCGATCGATCTCAAAGTCGAAGCCGGCGAGTTTCTCGCGATCGTCGGGCAAAACGGCTCCGGCAAAACCACGCTGGCCAAGCATATCGTCGGGCTGCTCCAGCCGGCCACGGGCCGCGTGACGATTGACGGCAAAGACCGCGCGCAGATGCGTCCCGCGGAAACGGCGCGCGAAGTCGCGTACGTTTTCCAGAATCCGGACCATCAGATTTTCGCCGCCACAGTCGAAGAGGAGGTCGCGTTTGGCCCGCGCAACTTCGGCCTGCCCGATGACGAGATTCGGCGGCGATGCGACGAGGCGCTCGAAGCGGTCGGCCTTCAGAACGAGCGGCAGAGCGACCCGTTTCTGCTCAGCAAGGGCGAGCGTCAGCGCCTGGCGGTCGCGAGCGTGCTCGTGCTCCGGCCGCGGATGCTGATACTCGACGAGCCGACCACCGGCCTCGACCATCGCGAGCAGCTTCGCATGATGGCGCTGGTGCGCGACCTCAACCGCAGTGGAATCGCGATCGTGATCATCACGCATACGCCGTGGCTGGTCGCGGAATATGCGCGGCGCGTGGTGCTGATGCGCAAGGGCGCGAAAATTTTCGATGGCAGCGTGCGCGAGTTCTTCATGCAGGACGATCTGCTGCGGTCGTCGTCGTTCCGCGCGCCGGAAATAACCGAGCTGAGCCGCCGCTTCGGCACGCTGGCACTGACCACCGACGAATTCGTCGCGTGGGTGAAGGGGCGCGTCTGATGCCGATTTACCTGTACATCGATCGCGGCACCTTCGTTCATCGGCTGCATCCCACGGTCAAAGTCTTCTCGCTGTTCGTGATGTTCTGGTCGGTGTACTGGGTCGACAACCCGATCGCGCTGCTGGTTCCGATCGGATTGATCATGCTGTGGATCGCGCAGCTCACCGATTCGTGGCCGAATTTCTATCGGCTGCGATGGTTGTTCGTAATTCTGATCTTCACGACGACATTGATGTGGATGGTTTTCTATCAGCGCGGAACGCCGATCTTCACACTGACTCTCTTTCACTTCGGCGCACATACCGTTGCGATAAAGGTCACCAGGCTTTCAATTAAGTTTGGCCTGGGGCGCGGAATTAAGCTGGCGGAGCTGCTGGCGGCGTCGGTGCTGTTTCTTTCGACCACCAAGATTGAGGAGTTCACCTACGGGCTGCAGCGGATGCGCGTGCCGTATCGCGTCAGCTTTGCGATCTCGCTCTCGTTTCGGCTGGTGCCGCTCTTCATCGACTCGGCCGTGACAATCGTCGATGCGCAGCGGCTGCGCGGCTACGATTTCAACCAGGGTGGCCCGCTCGAGCGGGTGCGGCGTTATGTGCCGGTCGTGATCCCGGTCTTCATGGGCGCGCTACGAAAGGCCAACAACATGGCGATGGCTCTGGAAGCGCGCGGCTTCGGTTTCAGCCACGAGCCGACGACATTTATCGAGTATCCGGTCAGGGCCGCGGACATCATTGC
>DATNLS010000349.1:0-6894 GCA_035602775.1 Candidatus Acidiferrales bacterium
CGGCTCCCGGCGGCCGTCTTTTTTGACGACCATCGGAGCCGCTTCTCCGACTCGTTCGTAAGTGGTGAAGCGCCGCTTGCATGCTGAGCACGCGCGCCGGCGCCGAATCATCATGCCGTCGTTCGACATCCGCGAATCGACGACGCGATTCTTGCGGTTGCGGCAGAAGGGGCACCGCATGGTCTAGCTCCGGGTCCAGCCGGCGACGCGCCGCCGGCCCGGCGATTTGTGACGAGCGGGTTTTGCGTTGCGCAGCTTCAGCTCTTGTGAGCCTCGATATAGGTGACGACGTCCTTGACAGTGCGAATCTTCTCGGCGTCTTCGTCCGAAATTTCGATGTTGAACTCCTCTTCCAGCGCCATGACCAGCTCGACGATATCGAGCGAGTCGGCGCCGAGGTCCTCGATAAACGAGGCCTCCGGAGTTACTTCGTCGGCGGCCACACCCAGTTGCTCGCTTATCTTCTCGCGAACCTTGGTTTCGATGTCTTGAGCCATCGTGCTGTCGTTCCTCCTGGCAGCGAGCCGTAGTGGCCGCCTATCAATATTCTAACATCATCCCACTGCCGCGAAGACCAGAGGTAACGGGCGAGAGGGTCGGGATTAAATTATCAGGGGAGCATAAGGACTGAAAGGAGCGGACACAAGGCGGCATTCACCCTTTGGCGCCGGCACTCGGCTCCGATAGCGTTTTCAACGAAGCGAGATCTTCCAACGGACGGACTCGGATCGTCCGGTATGTCCGCCGCATGAGGCCCATCAGCACGCGTCCGCTGCCGAATTCGATCGCGTCGGTGATGCCGCTGCGCGCGACCACGCCCATCGATTCTTCCCACCGGACCGGCGCGGTTATCTGTTCGAGCAGCAGTGGCACGACCTGGGCCGGATCGAGATTCACTTCCGCGGTTACGTTCGCGATCACGCCAAATTTGAACGCGCCGACCTTGAGCGCGCGCAGCACCGGCTCCATCCCGGTGCGCGCCGGTTGCATCAGCGGACAATGAAACGGCGCGCTGACCTTCAACTCGACCGACATCGGGGCGCCCCGCTCCTTCGCGATTTCCAGTGCCTTGCGTACCGCCACCGCGTGTCCGGCGATAGCCACCTGGCCGGGCGCGTTGAGATTGGCCGGCACGGCGATCATGCCGTCGCGCGTGACCTCCGCGCAGATGTCCTGCACCTGTTGCAGCTCTAGGCCTATCAGCGCCGCCATCGCACCTTGTCCCGGTGCAACCGCTTCCTGCATCAGGCGGCCGCGCGCGCGCACCGCCCGCACCGCGTCGGCAAAGTCGAGCGCGCCGGCCGCAACCAGCGCGCTGTATTCTCCAAGGCTATGCCCGGCCGCAATTCCCGGCTCGTCGCCGATCTCTTTGCGATAAACGCGCAGCGCTGCGATCGACGCCGTAACCATCGCGGGTTGAGTGTTGGCAGTCAGCCGCAGCTCGTCTTCCGGACCTTCGAAGCACAGCTTCGACAGCGGAAAGCCAAGTACGTCGTCGGCTTCTTTGAACGTCTCGCGCGCAACCGGGAAGTTATCCGCGAGCTCCTTGCCCATCCCAACCCGCTGCGATCCCTGCCCGGGAAAAAGAAACGCCAGCTTCATCTATCGCCGACGCCTCACGAATCACTCTTGGGACGATCGGGCGGATGCGCGTCCGCTTCCGATTCGTTCTGCGGACGCAGCTCGCCTGACTTATGCGCTTTGTCCACGCCCGCCGCCGTGCCATTCGTCGACGGCGGCATAGCGGCCAAGTCCGCAGTGTCGGTCTTCCCTTCAGTCTTGAGCGGGCCGCTGCCGCGCGCCCGGGAGTGCGTCGATTCGTAATTGGCGCGCTCAATTTTGGGATCGACATGATGATCCGTGCCGTGCTCCGGCGTTGGCTCATGCGGCATGGCGGCTTCAGGAGCGGGAGCGGGATGAGCATCGTCGTGCCTGGCCGCCTCGCCTTCCTTGTCGCGACGCAACCGTCCCCGCATCTTGCCGAACAACGCGCGTATCCCTTTGCCGGCGGGCTGTTTGACCGGCCCGACCGGCTGAATCTTTGCCAGGATTTCGAGAATCTCGGCGTTCACGTGATGCACGAGTTGCTCGTTGGCCGCGGCTCGAATCGCGTTGCGAATTGCCTTTGGATTGGACGAACCGTGCGCGATGATCGACACGCCGCTGACGCCCAACAGCGGAGCACCGCCGTATTCCGAGGGATCCAGCCGCTCGCGCATCGCGGTCAAATTCTTCCGCACCAGCAGGTACGCCAGGCGCGTGCGCCAATTTCCGCCGAACACTTCGCGCAGGCTGCCGAGCAGGAACGACGAGAACCCTTCCATCGTCTTGAGCGCGACATTGCCGGTGAATCCGTCGGTGACGACAACATCCGCCTTCGCGCGGTTGATGTCGCGTCCTTCGACGTACCCGATGTAGTGCACGTAGGTCGGCATCTGCTCGAGCATCGCGGCCGCTGCACGAGTGTTCTCGTTGCCCTTCGAGCTTTCCTCGCCGTTGGAGAGAATCCCGACGCGCGGGCGCGAGATATTGCGCACGTACCGCCAGTACACGCTTCCCATCACGGCGAACTGCACGAGGTTGATTGGCTTGACGTCGGTGTTCGCGCCCGCATCGATCAACAGGCAGAAGCCCTCGCTGGTCGGCACCAGCGACGCGATCGCGGGCCGATCGACATGGTTGAGATTGCCCAGGATCATCATCGACGCCGTCATCACGGCGCCGGAATTCCCGGCGCTGACGAAGGCGCTCGCGTCGCCGCGCTTCACAAGATCGAGCCCGACGTGAATCGACGATCGCGGTTTGGATAGCACCGATTCGAGCGGCGAGTCGTCCATCAGCACGACTTCGGGAGCGTGTTCGATTCGGATTGGCAGATTGGCGGCGTCGTGGTCGGCGAGCTCATGCGTGAGGATCTCCACGTCGCCCACCATCACGACCTCGATACCGAAGTCGCGAGCGGCCAGAACGGCGCCCTCAACCGTCGCCTTGGGAGCGAGATCGCCTCCCATCGCGTCGAGCGCGATTTTCACGGTCTACTCCGCGCGCCCTATTCCTTTATCTCGGCGAGCTGGCGGCCGCGGTAGGAACCACAATGGCGGCAGATGCGATGCGGCATCACGGGCTCGCCGCATGACGCGCAATTGCCGGGGTTGACGGCGCGGAGTGCGTCATGCGCGCGGCGCATGTTCTTTTTCGAGTGCGAACTTCGACGTTTGGGTGCTTGCATGACGAATTACTTCCTAATGTTGAGGTTGAGCTTATCAGGTGCGCGGCAGTTTTAGCGACCGGATTGCTTCCAGCCGCGGATCGGCGATTTCCACGCGGCATTCGCAGGAGCTGCGATTCAGATTCAGCCCGCAATGCGGGCAGAGACCGCGGCAATCCTCACGGCACAACGGTCGCGTCGGCAACGCCAGCAGGACTTGTTCGCGAATCAACGGGCTGAGATCGACCTCATCGCCCTCGTACAGCGAGAACTCCAGGTCTTCGGCGCGAAGATTGTCGTCGTCGTATCCAATCGACTTGGGCGACAGCACAACCCGAAACGGACGGTCGCCGGCCGCGTCGAAATCCTCGGCACATCGCGCGCACACGGCGCCGGTCCGGGTCTTGAGCATGCCAGCGAAAAACAATTCCGTCCCCGCACGATAGAACGATACCGACACTTCGACCGGTCCCTCGAGGTGATATTCGCGGATCGGTCCCTCGTCCAGGATCCGGTTGATTTCATTCTCCGGCTCGGCAAACGCCAACTCTTTGGCATCCGCCGTTATGTCCTCGATTAGGATTTTCACTTTGCACGGCTCACATAGACGCCCGTGGACGGGGTTAGTGGAACGGAAATTATCGCATTTCGCGCGCGATGTTCAAATACACCCGTTGGCGAACGCGCCGTTTTCGCTGTAGCGTCGGAAATATTTCGTTTTTCGTTGTTGAGGTACATCCGCGATGGCCACAGAGCGCTTCACTTTTCCCGCCAACTTTCTCTGGGGCACCGCTACCGCCGCCCACCAGGTCGAAGGCAACAACATCAATTGCGACTACTGGGTGCTCGAGCACACGCCCGGGTCGCCGTTTGTCGAGCCCTCGGGCGACGCGTGCGACCAGTACCATCGCTACGCCGACGACATTGCGATGCTCGCGCGGCTCGGCTTCAACGCCTATCGGTTTTCGATCGAATGGGCCCGCGTTGAGCCCGAGCCCGGCGAGTTCTCGCGCGCCGCGCTCGACCATTACCGCCGCGTGCTCGCATGCTGCCACGAACACAAGATCACGCCAGTCGTAACCTTCCATCATTTCACGTCTCCGCGATGGCTCACCGGTGACGGCGGATGGGAAAACAAAAAGACCGCCGAGCGGTTCGCACGATATTGCGAGCGTACGGCCGCTCATCTCGGCGATCTAATCGGCGTCGCATGTACCATCAACGAGGCCAACCTCGGCGCCTACTTGTACCTGATCGGCTCGCTCCCGCCGAAGCTCGACCCGTCACGGTTGCAATGGCTGACGGACGCAGCGCTCCGAATCGGCGCCGATCCGAATCGCTTCGCTCCATACCTGATGTGCGATCAGATGAAGGCGCGCGACGTGATGCTCGAGGCGCATCGCCTCGCCACAGCCGCGTTGAAATCGTCGCGTGGCAAATATCCCTTGGGCATCTGCCTCGCACTTGGGGACCTGCAGGCGGTGCCCGGCGGCGGGGCTCGTCGGGAAGCCATCAAGGCCGAATGCCAGGACATTTTCTACGAGGCTGCGCGCGGCGACGACTTCATCGGCGTCCAGACCTATACCCGCAACCGCATCGGCGCCGACGGCACGTTGCGCAACGAAGCCGGCGTTGAGACCACGATGATGGGTTACGAATTCTGGCCGGAAGCGCTCGAAGCAACGATCCGCCAGGCCAGCGCAATCGCGAAGGTCCCGGTTATCGTCACCGAAAACGGCATCAGCACCGACCAGGACGATCGCCGCATCGAGTACGTCCGCCGCGCACTGAACGGTGTCGCGCGATGTATCCGCGACGGCATCGACGTCCGCGGCTACTGCTACTGGTCGCTACTGGACAACTTCGAATGGAACTCCGGCTACCGCCCAACCTTCGGCCTGGTGGCGGTGGATCGCGCGACGCAGGCGCGATCAATCAAGCCAAGCGCGGAGTGGCTGGGTAACATCGCCCGCGCAAACGCGATGGATGTGAGGGACTGATTCTTCTTAGTCCGGTCCCCCTTCCCGCGCGGGAAGGGGTTAGGGGTTAGGTTCTTTGGCGCGAAGCGCGCGCTTCTCTAGGGGGCTTCCCCACTCCGATCCTCGGACAATCACCCGCGATTGCGCAAATCTCACACTGTGGCTTGCGCGCGATACATATCTGCCGCCCGTGCAGAATCAACCGCATCGAGAATGGCGTCCAATCCACCGCCGGCAGGATCTTCTGCATGTCGATCTCAATTTCGGCGGGATCTGAATTCTTCGTGAATCCCAGCCGATAGGTCAGCCGCCGCACGTGCGTATCCACGACAAAGCCCGGCTTGCCGAAAATATGCCCCAGGATTACGTTCGCAGTCTTGCGCCCTACGCCCGGAATTTTCACCAGCGCGTCCATCGTCGATGGAACCTCGCCGCCGTAGTCCTCGACAATCTTCTGCGCCGCGCCCATCAGCGATCGCGTCTTCTGCCGAAAGAATCCGGTCTTGACGATTAGCTCTTCGACGTGCCGCGGGTCCGCCGCCGCCATCGCGCGCGCGTCGGGATACTCTTTGAACAGCCGCGGCGTTACGCGGTTGACGCCGGCGTCGGTGGACTGCGCCGACAGGATCGTCGCCGCCAGGCATTGCCACGGCGTTTCGAAATCAAGGCTGATGCGAGCTTTGGGATACAGCTTCGCGAGCCCGTGCGATACTCGGCCCGCACGCCGCTTCAACTCCGCGATCGTTTCGCGCGCCGCCACGACAGTTCAAGCGACGACGCGCCGGCTCTGCTGCTCATGCGTGAAGCTGGCGACCTCGGCCTCCTCGCGCGCGCGATTCCATCCGAGCTCAGCCGCCATGATTCGCGCCACTGCGCCTGCCGCTGCTTCCGCCTCGGCCGGCGATCGCCACGACAACGACGTGCGCCGAATCAGAAAATCGCCCACCGTAAGCGCCATCTCGCTGCCAACCGCGTTGACGACCTCCGCCCCAATCGCGGGACAGTTGCGCGAAAGCGGCTCCGCCAGCTCCGGACGCCGCGATGCGATCCGCGCGACAATCGGCGCGCGCGTGCCGTAACGCGCCTTGAGAATCTCGGCCGATGGCGCCGGGATACTACGCATCGCAGCGCCGCCGCCCGCATCGTTCTGCGGCGGGATCGGACGCGCACCGGGCAGCGGTGTCGCGAGCGTCGGACATACTCCGACCGGACGTCCCAACCGCTTCATCACCTGATCGACCAGCTTCTGCGCAATCGCGCGATGTGTCGTGAACTTGCCGCCGGCGACCGTGATCAGCCCCGACGGGCTCTCCAGTATCACTTCCTCGCGCGGCACCGACGACGGCGCCTCTTTCTCTTCTCGGATGAGCGCGCGAAGTCCCGCAAAGCTGGTCGCCACGTCGGCATTGGTCAGCTTGATTCCCGGCAGACTCTCGGCCAGCACCGCGAGCAGATATTCGACGTCGGCAATTTCCGTCCTGACGCTGGCCGGATCGCCGGTGAAGTCAGTGTCGGTCGTGCCCACCAGCACGTAGCGGTCATGGGGCATCAAGAACACGATTCGCCCGTGCTCGTCGGCCAGCACGAGCGATTCGCGCACCGGTAGAATCGTGCGCGCAAACACCAGATGCACGCCCTTGGTCAAGCGCACGCACGGCTTCGCCGCCGGATCGTCCATCCGCCGAATGTCGTCGACCCACGGGCCGG
>DATNLS010000336.1:0-6565 GCA_035602775.1 Candidatus Acidiferrales bacterium
CGCCGATCGAATCTACCAACTCAGTGCGGGCCGGCTGGTCGCCGCCGACGGCTCAGCACTCGACGACGTGCCGGTCCGCGAGGTGAGCAATGCCTGACGGCGGCGCGCCGCGCGACTCGCGCGCGAATCTGCTGTACGCCGACGAGCAGGCGCCGCTTACCCGGCGCGAGGCCTGGCGCCTGCTGGTCAAGAGCTGGCCGTACGTCATCCGCTACCGCCGGCTGGTCGCGATCAAATGCGCGCTGGTTTTCGTCTCGCTGACTTTTTTTCTGATGACGCCGTGGCCGCTGAAAATCGTCATCGACAACGTTATCGACGGACACCCGCTGACCGGCGTTCCCGGCACGATTTTGACGCCGATCGCCGGTGACAGCCGGAGCGCGCTGCTCGTCGCGGTTTGTGTATTCCTGGTGCTGACCGTGATTCTGATCGGGATGGTGCATGGCGAGGCGCAGGCGCTCGGCACCAACGTGGCCAGCGGCGGACTCGACCAGGCCGGGATCACCGCCAACGAAGCCAACGACGGCGGCAGCCTGTGGAACGGCGTGTTCGGCTACCTCGAATCGCGCGTCACGATCGAGCTCACGCAGAAGATGAACCAGTCGCTGCGCACCGCCATCTACGAGCGATTTTTGCGATCGCCGCTCGCGCTGTACGCCGATCAGAAAATCGGCGACGCCGTTTTCCGCGTGATGTACGACAGCGCGTCGATCGGCCCGGTATTTTATCGCGGCGTGCTCGCGCCAATCATGTCGGTGTTCATGTTCGTGATGGCGATGATCGTGCTGTCGTTTCAGTTCAGCAACCAGCCGGTGATCGTAGTCGTCGCGATTCTGTTCCTGCCCGTGGTCGCCGTCGGCAGTAGCTTGTTCGGACGCGCGCTGCGCGGGCAAAGCCAGGCGATGCGCGAAAGCGGCAGTAACGTGATGGCCGCTTTCGAGGAGCGCGTCGCGCAGGTCCAGCTGATCAAGGCCTTCGGACAGGAGTCGCGCGAAACTGCCGCCGTCGACGTCGCGAGTTGGCAGTCGTTCCGCTCGACGCTGCGCCTGCTCGGGATCGTTTTCGTGCTGGCCATCGTGCTGACGCCGGTATGCTGCGTGCTGGTCGGATATGCACTCTACTATGTGATGATGCAGGTGATTGCGGGCCAGTTGACGCTCGGCGACGTCGTCCTGCTTGCGAGCTACGGTTCGATGCTGGCGAATCCGATGGCAACCATCGGCGGCACGTGGGCGTCGGTACAGGGATCGGTCGCAGGACTCCGGCGCGTGCATAGCGTGCTCGACCATCTGCCCGAGCCGGTCAGCGACGGACGCGACGACGGGCTCAGCGGGCGAATCGGCAATCTGGAATTCAGCGGAGTCGCGATCGGCTACGGCGCCACCACCGTGCTGAGCGGTGTCACGATGTCGATGCGCGCCGGCGAAATGGTCGCGCTGGCGGGTCCCAGCGGATGCGGCAAGACCACGCTCATCCACTCGATTCCGCGTTTCGTCGAACCGTCGGCGGGAACAATCGCCTTCGACGGCGTCGATTCACGCGCGGTCGCGCCCGACACGATTCGCGCGCGGGTGGGATTCGTGTTTCAGAACGAGTCGCTGTTCTCGACCTCAATCGAGGACAACATCCGTTACGGCAGCGAGAGCAGTTCGCAGAGCGAGGTCCGCGAGGCGGCCACGATGGCCGGCGCGGCGGAATTCATCGACCGTCTGCCCGACGGATACGCGACCATGCTCGGGCGCCGCGGCGCGCGCCTGTCCGTAGGACAGAAGCAGCGAATCGCCATCGCACGCGCCTTGCTAAAACGCCCGGAAATCATCGTCCTCGACGAGCCGGCCGCACCGCTCGATCCAGCGTCGGAATCCGAACTGCTAAAAACGCTGACCGCGCTCGCGCGCGATCGGATTGTGATCATCGTGGCTCATCGCGGCGGCACGCTCGCGGCGTGCGACCGCGTCTTCTTTGTTCACGGCGGTACGATTGCCGCGTCCGGTACGCATGCTCATCTGCTCGCGACTGACCTCTCGTACCAGGCCTACCTCGCGCAAACGGCCGCCGAAATCCGCGCCTGACTCTGGCCCGTCGATTGCTCTTAAAATGACGCCGGTCGTGCTGGCGATGCTGAATTCCGCGCCAGTGACAGCGGTGGGGTGATCATTGATGGATTCGACTGTTTCCGAAACAGGCAGGACGGTGCCCGATTGGGCGGCGTACAAGCCCGACGCGAACGTCTTCGACGAAATGATGGATCTCTCGAGTCAGCCGCGCGACGGCTGCGCGGGCGTCATCGACACGATGTTCTCGATGCCGCCGGCCCAATTCACCGAAATCTGCGCGCGCGCGGACCGCATGTTCCGCCGCATGGGCGTGACCTTTAACGTCTACGGCGCCGCCGACGGATCGGAGCGCATCTTCCCCTTCGACCCGATTCCGCGGGTCATCGACGCCAGCACCTGGGCCACGCTCGAAGCTGGCTTGATTCAACGCGTGCGCGCGCTCAACGCGTTCGTCGCCGACGTTTACGGTGAAGGATGCGTCCTGTCCGACGGCGTCGTGCCACGCGACCTGGTGCTTGGATGCCCGCAGTTTCGACGCGCGGCGGTCGGGATCAAGCCGCCGCTGGGCAATTTCGTCACCGTCGCGGGAATCGATCTGGTGCGCGGCGCCGACGGGCGCTTCTACGTCCTCGAAGATAACGTGCGAACTCCGAGCGGCGTTTCCTACGTGATCGAGAATCGCGTCGTCATGACGCGGCTGGTGCCGACCCTGATGCGCGCGTCGCGCGTGCGCAGCGTCGAGCGCTATCCTGCCGACCTGCTGCAATGTCTGATGGAGATGTCGCCGAACGGCAAATCCAATCCCACTATCGCGCTGCTCACGCCCGGTCCCTTCAACTCCGCCTTCTTCGAGCATGTCTTCCTCTCGCAGCAGATGGGTATCGAGCTGGTCGAGGGCGTGGACCTGGTCTGCGTCGATCGCAAGCTCTACATGAAGGACGTTCACGGGCTGCGCCAAATCGACGTGCTGTATCGGCGTATCGACGACGACTTTCTCGACCCGCTGGTATTTCGTCCCGATTCCCTGCTCGGCGTCGCCGGCCTCACCGCCGTGCTGCGCGCCGGCAACGCCGCCATTGCCAATGGCGTCGGCACGGGAGTCGCCGACGACAAGGCCGTCTATGCGTACACGCCCGCGATGATTCGCTACTATCTCGCCGAGGAGCCGATTCTTCCCATCGTCGAGACCTACCTGCTGCGCGACCCCGAAGTACGCGAGCAGGTGCTCAAAAACCTCGAGCGCTACGTCGTCAAACCTACTGGCGCGTCGGGCGGCTACGGCGTCGTCATCGGGCCCAAGGCCAGCGAACAGGAACTCGCGGAGACGCGCGAGCGAATTATCAATGACCCGTCGGCCTTCATCGCGCAGCCGGTCATCGCGCTCTCGGTGCATCCGACGATCATTCACAATGGCTCTGAGAGCGGGATGAGGCTGATGCCGCGGCACATCGACTTTCGCCCGTTCGTACTGCTCGGCGCCAAGCCGCGCGTGCTCGCGGGCGGCCTGACCCGGGTCGCGCTGCGCGAGGGTTCGTTGATCGTGAACTCATCCCAAGGCGGCGGCAGCAAGGATACCTGGGTGCTCGAGGCCTGATGCTCCGGCGAATCGCGAGTCATCTCTTCTGGACCGCTCGCAACCTGGAACGAGCCGAATGGCGCGCGCGCCTGCTCGACGTCAATTACCATCTGCTGATCGAGAGTCCGCCGCGTGACGCGCAGCCGTGGGCGCCGCTGCTGGCGATCTTTGGCGAGCGCGAACTCTTCGCCGAGGCTTACACCACCGCCGACGACGCCTCGATCCTCAACTTCTTCGCGCTCGACATTGACAACCCCAATTCGATCCGCAGTTGCATCGACAACGCGCGCAACAACGCCATCTCGCTGCGCCACTACATCTCGTCCGAGCTGTGGCTCGATCTGAACACGCTGTACCTCAACGCGCAAGAATGGACCCCGGAACTTTTCATCTCGCCCGGCGTGTTCGCCTTCTTCGCCGATCTCAAGGACAGCTTTTACCGCCTCTCCGGCATCCTGCAAAGCACCATCCCGCGCGACATTGCCTACGACTTCATGCAACTCGGCATCATGCTCGAGCGGACTGAGGACGTCTCGCGGATGCTCGACGTCAAGTACCACTTCCTGCTGCCACGGCTGGAAGACGTCGGCGGATCGCTCGACATCCTGCAATGGGCGGCCGTTCTGCGCAGTGCGTCGGGGCTGGAGGCCTATCGCAAACGTTTCGGCAACGCGATCAAGATCGACAACGTCGTCGAGTTTCTGCTGTTCGATTCGACTTTCCCGCGTTCGGCGCGATTCTCGCTCGCGATGCTCGAGACTTCGCTCAACAGCATCAAGCGTGAGGCGCCCGAGCCGTCGCCGCCGTCCGCTCAGCTCGAAGAATTGTTGGCGCTGATGCGCTCGAAGCGATCGCTCGAGGTGATCAAATCCGGCCTGCACCAGTTTCTGCTTCAGATTCAGGACGGATGCGCCGCGCTGGGCGACGAGGTCTTCCAACGCTACCTCAGGACCGATTGAATTGACGCAATGCTGCTACGGATCTGCCACACCACTCGCTTCGAGTACCAGGCGCCCGCCTACGATTCGCACAACGAGGCGCGGATGCGGCCGCTCGAAGGCGCGACCCAGCGATGCGTCGAGTTTGAATTGGAGCTCATGCCCAACTCGTCCACCTTTGAGTACGACGACTACTACGGCAATCGCGTGTACGGATTTTCGATCCACGATCCGCACCCGAATCTGATCGTTGCCGCGAAATCTCTGGTCGAGCGGATGCCCGCGGCGCCGCCGCCCGCGATACCTACGCCGTTCGGCGAGTACCTGCTCGAGGATCACGTGCGCAATCGGACCGAGTACGATTTTCTCAACGCGAGTCGCCACGTTCCGTTCAGCGAGCCGATGCGTAAATTCTTTTGGCTCGCCAAGCCCGATCCGTCCGAAGATGTAGCCGCCTATGCGAACCGCATCGTCGCCTTCATCCGCGATCAGTTCGTGTACGAACCCGGGATGACCAAGGTGCATTCGACCGCCGACGAAATCCTGTCGGTGGGCGGAGGCGTATGCCAGGACTTTGCCCATCTCACGATCGGCGTACTCCGCCTCGCCGGCATTCCTACCCGCTACGTTTCCGGATACCTGGCGCCCGCGGCCAAATCGATGGTCGAGACGGTAGGCGCGCAAGCCAGTCACGCATGGCTGGAGGCGCAGTTACCCGGGCAGGGATGGACCGGCTTCGATCCTACGAACGGATGCATGGTGGACGAGCGCCACATCCGGGTGGCCATAGGCCGAGACTATTCAGACGTCCCGCCATTGCGCGGCGTGTATCGAAGTCACGGCGGCAAGCAACTGATGTCGGTGGAACTGCAAATCGAACCGTTGCCCGATGCCCCGCGTCCTACCGATCCCAGCAATAGCTCCAACCAACAAAACCAGCAGTAACTCTACCCTTCAGCTCCCAGCGCCAATGGCGGCATCGTGGCCGCTTCCTTCTGCCGCCGCTTACCCTTTAAAAGCCGCCGCGACCATGCCATCGCGATCAGCTTCAGCAACGACGGTTCGAACAGCGCCGACGGCGGCTTCATCATGTTGATTACTTCGCCGATACGCTCGCCAATAGCCGGATCGTCGTTGGCGACCTGGAACATTTTCCCGAGCAGCGGATCGATCACGCGATTGATCATCGGACGGCTGCCTTCGGTGCCTGGAATTCTGAAATCGGCGCCCGTCGCGAGTCCCCACGGCTCCGCCTGGAAGCGCGCCTGCGCCGCGAAGAATTTTCGCGGGACTTCGACGTCGTTGATGCCGTTCTTCTCGAGGCATTCGCCGAGCATCAGCGCCGACAACGCGCCCGACGTCATCCCCTGTCCGTAGACGGGATTGAACGCGCAGGACGAATCGCCGAGCGCGACAAACCCGTCGAGGCGCGCTTTCCACTTATCGTAGTGCCGCCAGCGATTCGCCATCTGGCGGTACGAATAGACCTGCGACATCGGTTCGGCCAGCGCGACTTCCTCGGCAATTATCGGCGAGCGGAGTTGCGCGAGCTTGGCGGTGAATTCGTTCTCGTCGCTCGGCGGATAATGTCCTCCGATCCCCGCCAGCGAGACAATCATTCGATTGTCCTCGACCGGGAAGAGGACGCCGGCGGTTGAAAAATTTTCCGCAACCGGATCGATCCAGATTCCCTTCCACCACCAATCCTTCGGGCGACGCTCGGGATTCACCTTGTACCATCGCGACGCGTACCCGGTATGCGAATCGACCACGGTCTCGGGCGGCATCGGCAGGCCCATCGCTTCGATCCATGACGGAATCTTCGTGGTGCGCCCGCTCGCATCGACGATCAGATCCCCGGTCAGCGTGAACGAGGCACCGCCGTCGCGCGGATTAACTTTTACTCCGCTCACTCGAATCGAATCGCCGCGCACCGTCTCGAAGCCGACTGCGTCGGCCCGCTCGATCAGCTCGACGTTTGGGATCTGCCGGAG
>DATNLS010000135.1:0-5439 GCA_035602775.1 Candidatus Acidiferrales bacterium
CGCGGGCTGCCCTTTTTTTCCTGCATTTTTTTGTCGTTTATTCGCCTCGGCTTGAAACATCTGTCAGCGGTCGTCGTCTTTAGATCATGAGCCGTTGCATCCCAATCGCATTGGTCGCAGGCGTCGCGTGCATGATTTCCGGATGCATGACCTACGGCGAGACGGTCGTTTACCAGCTCTATCAAACCAACGCCGACCGATGCGCGCAAAATGAAACCGATGCTTGCGTGGCGATGCTCCAATCCAGTTGCGACGCGCCCGCGCGCGTCTGCACGGACTACGTCCCCGAATTCCAGGAGCAGGCGAGCCGGCAGCTCTCGCAAAAGTGCCAGGCGAGCGACGAAGCGTCCTGCCGCGCATTGGACACGGTAGCCTGCGACAACGGCGACTCGGCCGTATGCGGGCGCCTCGACGCGGATTACGCGAAACTTTATTCGTCGTGCAAACAGGGCGATGCAGGCGATTGCGAGTCGCTGTCGCTGTCGGTATGGCCTAAGGCGCAGACCGATCTAGCCGTGAAGGCCTGCGAGAATGGCGACACAATCGCGTGTCGAGTTGCCAGCTCGAGCGCCAGCGCGATGAAGGTTAACGTCGACAAGAACGCGCAGTTCGCGAGGTTCTAGCGGGGAGCGAAGAGCCGCGCTGCTACGCTCGGGCGTGGATGCGGGCGCCCCAGCGCAGCCACGCGATCGAACCCTCGGGACTGCGGATGAACTCGCCCTGGATGTCCTTGAACACCGGCTCGACCATCGCGATCCGATCTTCACCGATCAGTCCAACTCGAAATGGCCGCGGCGTCGGACCGGGCGGAGTGTCTGCAGTCGGAAATCCGCCCTTTGGATGAAGCTGCATCATCAGCTTGCCATCTTCGATCTTGAGCTCGATATCTCCGCCCAACGAGCGGGTGTAGCGCCCCGAGTACTGCGCCATCTGTGGAGGCGTCATCGGGATTTCGGCCGGCTCCGGCTCGTCGTTTCCGAGGAACTTCGCGACCAGGCCTTTGGTGACGTCGATATTGAAGAGTGCACCGCTCATCGCATTGGTAGCAAGCGCGAATCCGAATCTACGCGCCGGGGTCATCGTGAAGGCCGAGATTTGTCCGTAGGTTCCACCGCCGTGAAACACGCGACGGACTCCGCCGATGTCGCGCGTCATCCATGCGAGTCCCATTTTGATATCGAGCCACCCGGCACGCCCCGGCGTCTGCATTATGGCGATCGATTCCGCGGAGAGGATGCGCGTGCCGTCCTCCGCGGTCCCGTCGCCCAGATGGAATCGCGCATAACGGAGCTGATCGATCATCGATGCGGCGATTCCGCCCGCCGGTCCGCACGCGCGCGTCGTCTGCCACGGACGCAGCACGATGGTCTTGTCGGCGATTGTTGTGTGACCGACCGCGAATCCGTGGGTCATCGAATCAGCCGGAAACAGAAACGAGTGCTTCAGCCCGAGCGGCGCGAGCACCAACTCATTGAGCGCGGCCTCATAGGTCTTGCCCGTGACGACCTCGATCACGCGGCCGGCGAGCGAGAACGCGGCGTTGTTATACGACAGGATGGTGCCAAGCGGGGTACGCTGAGGCAGATCCGCCATCCGCTTGACGTAGCGCGCAAGCGCGTCGTCGCCGTTGCCAGTATCCGGGAAGAAGTCGCCGTCCCATCCGCCGGTATGGGTCAGCAGATGACGCATCGTGAGCCGCCCCGTGACGTCGAGATCGCGCATCGTGAAGTCGGGCAGGTAAGTCCGAATCGGCGCGTCGAGCGCGAGCTTGCCGGCCTCGACCAGTCGCATCACGGCCGTGGCGGTGAAGGTCTTGGTGGTCGAGCCGATCTGGAAGAGCGTTTTTTCATCGACGGGCAGTGGATGACGAACGCTGGTGACGCCGAATCCCTTCATGAATTCGCGTCCCTCGTAAACGATTCCAAGCGCGACACCTGGAACTTTGTGCCGCGCCATTGCGTCGGGAATGCGATCGCAAATCCCGGTGAACAGCTCTTCGACGTCCATTACTCGAGTCTCATTAGCACATTCGATGTGGCGCTACGCATCACATTCAAAGCGGCGCTATGCGCCGACGTCCGCGTAAGAAAACTTCGTCTTGATCTGCTTCTGCGGCAGCGCGACTCCGTCGAGCTCGACGTATGGGTAGATCAGGTAGTTGAGCGGCTGGCCATTCTGCGGCGGGCGAAGCACGAGATCGCGGCCGGTGGTGAAGGCGACTCGCGCCGCGTCGAGATGCCCGAAGTAGTAGTCGTGGAGTGCAGGATGCTTCGACGCCTCGGACGCGTCGACCGGCACCCACACTCCGCCGGAGTAGAACTCCGCCCAGCAGTGATACCCGGGAACCTCGCCCGACTTCGCCGCGCCGATTGGGAACCCGATCGTAAATCGCGTCGGAATTCCACCCGCGCGCGCGAGGCCGATGAACAGCGAATGGAAGTCGGTGCAGTTGCCATGCCGGACGTCGCAGGCATACACCGCGTCGCCCCGGCCCCATCCGGTGCCGCTCTTGTCGTACTTCATGATCGACGTGACGTACTCGTAGTCGACGCGCGCCTGTTGCAGCGGAGTCGCGTCTACCTCGGACAGGTTGGAGCTGACCTGCGCGATTCGCCCGGTCAGAGGCACGAGGCGATTCGGCTCGAGGTACGCGGCGAAGTGTCCGTCGCTCGGTTCTGGAATATCGCGCGCAGCCGCAACCATGTCGGCGGCTTGCTCATGGCGCGTGACTACGAAGGTCATCGTAATCGGCACCAACGGGGGAATCGGCGCTGAAGCCTCGAGATGCGCGACGCGATTCCCGTTGGTTGGCTGGTCAACGATTTCGAAATGCACCGGCGTCTCGATCTTGAGATCGCGAACCTGCTGGAAGGCGTCGTCGCGCGGCAGCGGAATCCAGGCTTCGAACTTCTTCGCCGACGGATTCGAGATCGGAATATCGGCGTGATAGGTGAACTTGAAGGTGCGTACTCGAGCCGGCGGCGCAGCGGGCGGTACCGCTTGAGAAGGATTCGCGAGCGCCGCTGCGCACAGCATCGTAGACAGGATAATTCCGGCGAGCGAAGAGGCCAGCTGTCTCGTGATCATCGATTACTCCTGTGAAAACGAATAGACGGTCGCGTCGGCGACCGGCTCATACCCGATTGTCTGGTAGATGTGGTTGGAGGTTGGGTTGGCGAGGTCGGTGTATAGAAAGCAGAACTTGCGGCCGTCATCGAGCAGTTTCTGGCTGAGCGCGGCGACGCACGCGCCGGCAAATCCTTTGCCGCGATTCTCCGGTGGCGTGTAGACCCAGGCTACGCGAATGCCGTTGGGTGTTGATCCAGAATATCCCGCCATCGAGACCGGCTTTCCTTCGACCTCCCACAAGACCAGATGCCTGGAATTCCGCAACGGCAGTGCAGCGTTCTTTTCCGCTTCGTCGGCGTCCATGCCTTCGGCGTCGATCGAGAATGCGGCGCGCCATTTTCGCATCAACGCGTCATCGGATTGGTTGGGCTCGCGGATATGGCCCGCCGCCCTGGTCTGGTTTATGACCCGGCTCAACTGGTAGATCCGCTGCGCCATCTGAACGCAGAAGTTACACCCGGATAGTTGCGACCATCTCAGCGCAAACTTGCGCGCAATGTCCGCGGAACCGTTAACGCCCGGAATCGTGACACCCTTCGCGCTGAGTTCGTCAGCTATCGCGTCGATGGTGGAATCGGCGGCGATCCAGGAAAGGATCAAGTTGTGCGGCGGCGTCATCAAAATGACGGCCGCAACCTCGCCGTGATCCTCAGACACCGCCATCAGCGGCGGCTCCGTGCCCCATTGCTCGCCGGCCCGAAGGCTATCGAGGAGGCCAAGAATCAAGCAGTGCTCGGCCTCGCGTCTCATGAGAAACGGCTGAACGCGTTCGAGGAAGCGGTCGGCATCCGAAAAGAGTTTGATTTGACTAGCCGAAGCCACGACAACGAAGAGTAGTTTTCGAGGATTGGCGAAGCAAACGTCATAGCGAAGAAGCTTTGCGAGTGACAGAATTCAAGACGTGATTCGGATCAACATAAGCGAGGCCAAGACTCACCTTTCCAAGTATCGCCGTCGAGTGAAGGAAGGCGAGACTATCATCATCTGCGAGCGGAACGTGCCAATCGCCGAGATTGGGCCGATAAAGCCAGACAGCCGCCAACCGCGGCCGATCGGTTTGTACAAAGGCCGGTTCACTGTGCCGCTCAGCTCTTTCGACCCGCTTCCCGAATGGCTGCTCGACGCGTTCGAGGGCAATAGGTTGCGATGAGAATTCGCGGGGCGCGCTGGCCAATGTTGCTGATCGCGTTGCTTATTGCGTCGCGGGCTAGTGCGAGCGTGATTTTCATTGCGCAGGAGGACAACGGGCGCGAGTTTACGCTCGATCGCGGCGACGCGCTGGAGATATCGCTGCCGGCGACTTCGGGGACCGGGTACACGTGGCAGGCAGAGCCGGTCGCGGGAGGTTTCGTCGAGCAGGTCGGCGAACCGGCGTTCGCGCTCGACAGTGCGATGCCCGGAGCGTCGGGACATCAGATTTTTCACTTCGGAGTCAGAGCGAGCGGGACCGGGACGCTCGAGATTCATTACCTGCGTCCGTGGGAGAAGGATACGAAGCCGGCCAAGGTCTTCAAGATCATGCTCATCGCGCGCTGATCGCAGCGCGCAAAAAAAGAAGGCGGAGTCTTTCGACTCCGCCCTCTCTAGATTCCCCGGCCGCGTCCTACTCTCCCGTGACGCCTTCGGTCACAGTACCATCGGCGCTGAAGGGCTTAACTGCCGTGTTCGGGATGGGAACGGGTGTTTCACCTTCGCCATGGCGACCGGAAACCTGTCGCACTCACGGTAAGGTGAGCGCTCAAGCTCCGACAAATCTGAATAGTAGGGTCTGCAAGTGCAGTGGTTCGAACCTTATTTGTGACTCGACCTTTGCCGTCCCGTCCGGTTAGCGATTGAAACCCGGACAAGTATGCGGCGACTATGACAATCGAGTAGTTAGCTCGAATGAAATAGGTAGTGGTCAAGCCTCACGGCCGATTAGTACCAGTCAGCTCCACGCCTTACGGCGCTTCCACCCCTGGCCTATCAACCTCCTGGTCTAGAAGGGGCCTTCAGGATCTTACGATCGGGATACCTAATCTTGAGGTGGGCTTCCCGCTTATATGCTTTCAGCGGTTATCCCGTCCGTACATGGCTACCCGGCGATGCGGCTGGCGCCACAACCGGTACACCAGAGGTACGTCCGTCCCGGTCCTCTCGTACTAAGGACAGCTCCTCTCAAGTATCCTTCGCCCACGGCGGATAGGGACCGAACTGTCTCACGACGTTCTGAACCCAGCTCGCGTGCCACTTTAATCGGCGAACAGCCGAACCCTTGGGAGCTACTCCACCCCCAGGATGTGACGAGCCGACATCGAGGTGCCAAACCTC
>DATNLS010000148.1:0-19335 GCA_035602775.1 Candidatus Acidiferrales bacterium
TTTGCAATAGCCATCCGGAACATGGGTCCGCAATCCAATCGCGCCACGGTCCGGGCCTGTGCGCGAATCGCCGAGCAAACCGGCTTCGACGCGCTCTTCGTCTCCGATCATTTATGCATCCCACCCGACCAGACCGAAGGCAGCGGCGGCCGTTATCTCGACGTGCTCGCGACGCTGGCGTTCATCGCCGGCGCGACCGAGAAAATTCGCCTTGGCGTTTCAGTGCTGGTGGTTCCCTATCGCCCCGCCGTGTTGACGGCGAAGCAGGTCGCGACGATCCAGGAATTGTCGGGCGAGCGAATGATCCTCGGCATCGGGGTCGGATGGATGAAGCCTGAGTTCGAGGCTCTCGGCGCCGAGTTTCGCCGTCGCGGAGCGATTACCGACGAGACGCTGAACGTCATTTATCATCTGTTCGGCGCCGACGTGCCCGGTGCGTATAACGGGAAGCTGGTGCATTTTCCGTCGTTCGTTTTCCTGCCCAGACCCCGCCGGCCGATCATTTGGATCGGCGGTAACGGGCAGGCCGCGATGGCTCGCGCGGTCAAGTTCGGCGACGGGTGGCATCCGATGTTGCCGGCGGCGGGACTTAAAGCAAAGGTTGAAGAATTACATGCGGGTGCGCTCGCAGCTGGACGCGCCGTTCCCGAGATAATCGTCCGGCGCGGACTCAAGCTCGACGACACGGCCGCCGCGCGCGCGAAAGTCGCGGCTGAGCAGGAAGCCGGCGCGACGTATTTCATCCTTGATTTGGGGCGCTACCCGGACGAGCAATCGTTCGGCAAATCGGTCGAGACCTTCATCACGAAAGTCGCGAGCTAGATCACCTTGTCGCGGCGGAGCGACTCGAGGTCGTCCCCGCTGACGCCGAGTATCTCGCGATAGACGCGATCGTTGTCGTGTCCGATTGGCACCGAGCCGCGCACGATTTTTCCCGGCGTCACCGAAAACTTCGGCGCGACGCCGATGCCCTTCACGTTGCCCACCTGCTCGTCTTCCCATTCGACGTGCATCCCGCGCGCGCGGTACTGCGGGTCGTCGGCGATATCCTTGCTAGTCATGATCGGCGAGCACGGGACGTTTGCTGCGGCCATCAACGTCACGACGTCCTTCACGGTGCGCTCGGAGATCCATCCGCGCAGGATCGCGTCGAACTCGATTCCTTCGATCGATTCGAGTTGCGTGCGCGCCGTTTCCCATTTCGGGTCGGCGGGATCGAGCCCGATCACGCGGAGCAAGCGTCCGTACACGTCGCCGATTGCGCCCATCACGACCCATCCGTCGATTGCCTGGAACGAGTCGAGCGGCTGGAAGCCCTGCCCGCGATTTCCGGAGCGCTCGCGAACGATCCCCTTCTGGAAGTATTCGACCATCGTACCGCCCATCGTTTTGTGAATCGCTTCGTACTGCGCGACGTCGATCGACTGACCCTTGCCTGTCGCGCGCGCATAGGTGAGGCCAGCGAGCGACGACCACATCGTGAACAGCGCGGTAATGTAATCGCCGGTCCACGGCGCGGCGCGGGTCGGGGGAATCGGATCGGGAAAGCCGGTCTGACTCATCATGCCGCCGACCGCCTGGCCGACCACGTCGTACGACGCGCGATGGACGTAGTCCGGATCGCCGCTTTGCCCGAAGCCCGAGACGTGAGTGATCACCAGCTTGGGATTGACCTTCCAAATCGCCTCGTCGCCGAGGTCCCATTTTCGGCAAGTGCCAGGCTTCGAGCTTTCCATCCAGATATCGGAGCGCGCGATCAGTTTCAGAAAGATTTCGCGGCCGCGCGGCTTTGACACATTGAGCGAGACACAGAAGACGTTGCGCCGTTCCTGGATCCAGGTGGTCGCGACGGCGGATTTACCGTCTTTGGTCGCGAGCCTGATGCCGATATTGCGCCAGCCGACGTCGCCAATTTCGGGCCGCTCGATCTGGATCACTTCCGCGCCCATTTCTGCCGCGAGTTCCGCGGCGAACGGCTGCGCGATCAAGGTGCCCGTCGAGAGGATCTTCACGCCCTGCAGCGGCCCGAATTTTTCGGTGACAAGATTTTCGATGCTCATGGGTTTCGCGCGATGATGCCTGTTTTTGTCCGGCGGGAGCAACTCGGCGTGGTGTTCTCTCACTAGAGAAAGGCGCCGGGATTCTTCGCTACGCTTGAATGACACAAAGAACATTGGGTGCAGGGGTCACCCCTGCCGAAGGAAGCGTGAAACCCATCGCGGGTTTCACATTCAATTAGTCGGGCGCAGCCCGCTCATTGCAGGCCTTCGCGGAGAGCGTTTTCCAAGGACCGGCTGCGGGCTATTATATTCTCAACCTGGATTTTTCTGCCGAGGGCGTCGTGAACTCACCTCTAGCACTACTCAAAAGCGACTCGCTCAACCGGCGCGAGCTTACCTTCAAGGCTCTCGCGGGGCTGGTTGGCGGAGCGATCGGATGGCTGCCGGTCGAGCTCGCCTCGCATAATTCTCATCTTGGCGAGGCACAGACGACCGGTGAATTGTGGGCGTACTACATATCGGCGGCGCTTGCGGCCGGCGCGATCGGGGCGTTTATCACGGCGGTGGACACCTCGGATCCTCGTATAACGCCGGAGGCTCAGCGACGCTTCGTCTACGGCTTTCTGATCTGCGCGGGGCTCTCGTTCCTCTCCACCTACTTGGGAAATCTTGTGTTCAATTGGGTCCTGCAAGCGGGCGGCGTCGGCTTCAGTCCGGACGGCCAATTGGTTTCAGGCTCGGTCATAACTCTCGTCATCGCGCGGTTGATGGGATGGGCGATCGACGGGGCGCTGGTGGGCGCCGGCGTGGGATTGGCGACGTTCACCATAGACAACGTTCCCAAGGGAGCGTTCGGCGGACTGCTGGGCGGAGCGGTCGGCGGAATCGCATTCGATTTGATCGGCGCGGTGGTCGGCGGCGGACTGGCGTCGCGCTTCTTTGGCGAAGCGGTCACCGGCCTGGCGATCGGATTGTTCATCGGGCTGGTACAAGAGCTGACCAAGGCCGCGTGGGTCACGGTCGAGCAGGGACGGTTGCGTGGACGTCAGTACCGAATCGAAGGTGCGCGCGCGACGATCGGGCGCGCCGAGGAAAATCCGGTCGGCCTGTTCGGCGATCCCTCGGTGCAGCAGCGGCACGCGGTGATCGAACGGCGCGGCGCCGATTACGTGATTAGAAATCTCGCGGTGCAGGATGGCACCTTCGTCAATGGGCAGCGAATCGAGACCGTCGATCTGCGCGACGGCGATCGAATCAATATCGGCGGCTATGAAATGGCGTTCCACTTGCGCGGGACGTCGGCGGCCGCGCGGCAACAGGCGTCGCTCGCAACCGATCCGGTGAATCCCGTGCACATCGCGACGCGGCTGGCGGGAGCCAAGGCCAAGGTCGATGGGCCGAGCCTAATCGACGCGTCGGGGCAGGCCTACCCGGTGCACGCAGGCGTGGTCACGCGAATCGGGCGCGCGCTCGACAACGAAATCGTGGTGAGCCACTCCTCGATCTCGCGGCATCACGCGAGCATCGAAAATTCCAACGGCGGGTTTGTGGTGCGCGACCTCAACAGCCAGAACGGGACGTTCGTCGGTAATCGGCGCGTGACCGAGCCGACCCGCGTGAGCGACGGCGAGGCCGTACGCTTCGGCGACGCGCAGTTTATTTTCCGTGGCTGAAACAGATTTCGAAACGGCGAGGTTCTGTTCGCGCTGCGGCGCGCCGATCGTCGTCGCCGAAGCGAGCTTCTGCAAATCGTGCGGCGCGCCGGTGACCACGGTCCCGCTCGTCCGCGGCGATTCAGGATACAATCCGGTGCTCGCGCTGGTGCTGAGCATCGTGCCCGGAGTCGGCCATATTTATCGAGGCAAACCGATGCGGGGAATCTTGTGGTTTTTCGGAGTATCGTTTGCTTACGGCATGGGACCTCAACTCGGCATCCTGATTCATCTTATATGCGCTGCCAACGCCGCCTTCTCGGGAACCCTGCGCGAAGACGTCGCGCGATAGTATGCAAAGACCGGCGGCTGCTTCAGAATCAAAGTAATGGTTAGATTCTGATCATAGGATGATTGCGCCCAACACAATCGTCGGGGGACGTTACCGTGTCATCAAGCCGCTGGGCGGGGGCGGCATGAAGCTTGTCTATCTCGCCGAGGATTTGCGGCTGGCTTCGCGCGAGTGCGCGCTGGCCGAGATGGTCGATACTTTCACCAGCCCCGAAACGCAGAAGCAGGCGGTCGCCGCGTTTCAGCGCGAGGCTGACATGCTCGCGCAACTCAGCAACGAGCATATCCCGCGCGTCTTCGATCGCTTCAGCGACCAGAACCATCACTATCTCGTCATGGAGTACATCGACGGGATAACGCTCGAGCAGAAACTTCAGAACGCCGGCGGCAAGCTGCCCGAGAGCGAGGTGATCGAGGTGGCGATGCAGGTGCTCGACACGCTCGAGTACCTGCACAACCTGGAGCCGCCGGTGATCTATCGCGACCTGAAGCCGTCGAACGTGATGCTGACGCCGACCGAGCAGGTCAAGCTGATCGACTTCGGCATCGCACGGCTGTTCCAGCCGCTCAGCAACGCGACGATGATCGGCACGCAGGGATACGCGCCGCCGGAACAATATCGCGGCAAGGTCGAGTTCCGCTCCGACCTGTATGCGCTGGGCGCCACCATGCATCATGCGCTGTCGGGCCGCGACCCCGCGCTCGAACCGCCGTTCAGCTTTCCACCGCTGCACTCGCTATGCCCCGACGTTACGCCCGCGCTCTGCGAGCTGGTCGATCAGGCGCTCAAGTACGACGTGGCGTTGCGCATGGCCGACGCCGCGGAATTCAGGGATCGGCTGCTGGCGATCAAGTCGGGAACGCCGATTACGATGCCGCAGCGCAATGCGTCGACGGCGGCGTCGCGTCCGCAACTGAAGCTGCCGCTCAGCGGCGTCAAGTCGAAAGAGCAGCAAGCGTCGGCGCCGACGATGCTGAGCAACGCGATCGACACGGAATGTCCGCGATGCGGCCGCAGCATCCCGGTGGATTCGAACTTCTGCTCGTTCTGCGCCGCGAACGTAACCGGACGATTGTCGGTGCCCGATCGCGGCGCGACGCCTGAGGCGCGGACCATCGTGCTCGACGACGTCGCATCGGCGGGAGATTTTCCGGGTCCGATTTTTCATGAACGCCGGCGACGCCGACGGCATCCCGCGCGGCTGATGGCGGTAGTGATCGGCGGATTTTTTCTGATCGGGTACCTGATTTTTCATCCGTCGCAGCCGCAGCCCACCGACGGCGATACCGGACCCGGCCCCGACTACGGCTCGGTCCCGTCGGTGCCGGACGGCGGCGCGCCCGACGCGTCCGAACCCGTGCATACTGAACCGCGCGAGGCGGCGCTGCGCGAGGCGCTCAACGAGCAGGGCTACGGCTCGGTGCATTTCAAAATGGATGGCGACACGATCATCCTGTGGGGCTCGGTGCCCACCGAAGCGGATCGCCTGATGGTGCAGACGCAGATTTTTCTGGTCGCGCGAATTTTCTCGATCGAGGACCATATCCAGGTGCGCGATACCTTCGCCGAGCCGTAGCATCCACCTCATGATCGCTGACCTCCACGTCCACACGCGGCTTTCGTCCGACTCCAACGTCGCGCCGGAGCAATATCTCGAGTTCGCCAAAGGACGCGGACTCGGCGCCATCTGCTTCACCGAGCATCGCCTGTTCCCGAGCGACGCCGAAGTTGAGCGGCTATACGCGGAACTCGCGGATCGATTTCAGATTGCGATTTTCAAGGGAATCGAAGCCGACACCGACCTCGGTCATCTGCTGCTGTTCGGTGTGACCAGCGAAGTGATGCGCCGATTCGATCTGACGGCGCGGATGCTCAAGAGCGACAGCCTGATCGAAGTGATCCATCACGAGGGCGGCGTTGCGATACCGGCGCATCCGTTTCGCGACTCAGGCTACGGCGCGCGGCTCGATACACTGCTAAGCCGCCATGGCGCGGCGCTTGGCGCAATCGAGGCGCTGAACGGTCAGAACTCGCGCGAAGAGAATCGGCGCGCAGAGGACGCGGCGCTCAAGCTCGGGCTGACGACGGTCGGCGGCAGCGACGCGCATTTCGCGACTGCGAAATGGTTCATGACGGTCGCCACCGAATTCGAGCGCGAGATCAAGAGCGTCGACGAGATGTGCGCGGAAATCCGCGCCGGACGCGCGCGCCCCTATGTCTTCCCTGATCCGCCCGCCTGAATCGGAGATCGCGCCGCGCCGGCGGGTTCCGCGCTCTCGAGCTCATGTGTGAATTGCCGGATATCCTGCGGACGCCCGGCCGCGATCACTTCGTCGCCTTCCTTTAGCGGACGGTCGGGCGTGATCGGCGCGAATCCGCCGTCGGGACTGTTCGCATCTTGAACGGCCAGCACAGTGACGCTGAAGCGCGCGCGCGGATCGAGTTGGCGCAGCGTTTTTCCCACCGCGTTCGCAGGCACGCTGACGCGGGTCACGCGATAGCCGGTCGCCCAGTAGATATTCGGATCGCGGGTCGCAAGCGTCGAGAGCGAGACCGACACGCGGTTGAGAGCTTGCGCAATTTGCCGGCTGGTGACGAGTCCGAGAAACCGCCGCGTGACGCGTTCGACGACCGTAATCTCGTCGAGACCGTCATGCTCCATTAACTGACTCGCCTCGTCGAGATTGGCATCGAGCATCACGCTGGGGCTGTGGGCATTGCAGATGTCGAATGCGTTGACCAGCGGACCGAGTTCCTGGCCGCCGCCAATCACGCTCAACAAATCGCGCACGACGATGGTCCCGGCGAGCGCACCGTCGCTATCGATCACCGGCAGGGTGGATTGTGCGGTCTCGCCCGCCGTGCGCAGCACCTCCGCCAGCGAAGTGTTCTCGCTCACAATCGTCACGTTCTTGGTGACGACCGCGCTCACCGGAATAAGCGCGAGCGCGAGACGCTCGCGGCCGATTTGCAGCGTCTTGCCTTCGCGCGCGAGGCGGAACTCGTCGATCGATTCGGTCTCGATCGCGCGCGCCACCACCAGCGCCGTGATCGTCGCGATCATTGACGGCAACGCGATCGTGTCGCTACGCGTCATCTCCCAGAGCAGGAACAGCGCCGTCAGCGGAGCGTGACTGGTGCCGGCCAGAAACGCGCCGAGCCCGACCAGCGCGTACGATCCGCGCGGACCCGTCAGATGCGGAATCACCCGCGCCGACACGCGTTGGAACAACCCGCCCGCCATCGTGCCGATGAAAAACGTCGGGCCGAAAGATCCTCCCGGCGCGCCGCATCCGAGCGATACACTGCTGGCGAAAAATTTCGCGCACATCATCGCCGCCAGCATCCCGATACCGAACTCGCCGGCCATCGCGCGGTTGATCACCGGGTATCCGTCGGACAAGTTCTGCGGCAGCCAGATCGCGATCACGCCGACCACCGCGAGTCCCGCGCCGAGCTTGACCCAAACTGGCAGATCGAGCCTCTCGAACCACGCATCGGTCGCGTTGAAGAACCGGATGTAGCCCGCGGCTAGGCAGCCGAGCGCGGCGCCCATCAGCGCGTAGGTCGCCATCTCCCAGTAACTGCGCAGCACGAATTCGGGCGCGATGAACACGACCGAGTTGCCGAGGATCGCGCGCGAAGTGATCACGCCGGCGAAGGTCGCGATGATCAGCAAGGTGAGGTTGGCTATCTCGGTCTGGCCGAGCAGGACGATTTCCTGCGCGAACATCAGGCCACCGATGGGCGCGTTGAAGGTGGTCGCGATACCCGCGCCCGCCCCGGCTGCGATCAGCACCTTGGCGCGATCGGGTGACAATTTCCGGAGTTGCGCGATAGTCGATCCGATCGCACCTCCGACCTGCGCGATCGGACCTTCGCGGCCAACCGACGCGCCCGCGCCCAGTGAAAGCGCGGCGCCCGTCGCCTTTACGAAGATCCACCGGCGCTTGAGCCGCGCGGTGCCGAGGTTGACCATCTCCAGGAACTTCGGAAAGCCGTAGCCGAGCACGTCTTCGGGAAAAATTCGGTTGAGCACCAGAATCGCGACGCCGCCGCTCAGCAGAACCACCGGAATCAGTGCGCGATAGAATCCGCCCTTATCAATTCCGAGCGCGTTCCATTCGAGTCCGCGAAACAGCCACGAAAAAAATTCGATCAGCAGACGAAAGCCGAGATTTCCTAGCGCCGCGAGCACGCCCACCGTCACCGCCAGCAGGATCAACTGTACGTATTCGAACTGATCGACACGCAGCGAAATATTAGGTCGTCGCATCAGCAACCTGTCCCGTGAACGCGCTATCTGTCACGAGACTATACGCCGAGGAAACGATGCGCGACCGCCAGGAATTCGTCGAGGCGATCGTGATGCACCCAGTGGCCGGCCTTGTCGATTGTCACTGACTCCGCGCTCTTGAATACCTTGATGCGCCCGTCGGCGACCCAGTCGCCCGCCCACGATTCTGTGCCGCGAATCAGCAGAGTCGGGCAGGTGATGCGTCCCCAGATCTCGCGCGCGTCGCGGTTGTTGAACATGTAGGGCGAGGTCGCGTGAACGTAGTTGTCGAACTTCCACGAGTAGGTGCCGTTCTCGTTGCGCCGAACTCCCCAGATGGTGAGATGGAGCGCCTGCGCGCGGCTCAGATGCGGATTGGCCTCGCGCATGCGCGCGAGCGCCTCCTCGATCGACGCGTACTCGCGCACCTTGCGCCGCGCCAGCGTTCGCATCTGGCCGATCCAGTTGTTCATGCGCTCGTAGGCGGGCGTGTCCTTGATCATCCCGGGCGGCGGACCCATCCCTTCGATCGAAACGACGCGCTTGACCGCGTCGGGATGCGTGCCGGTGTATTGTAAAACGATTCCACCCCCAAGCGAGTGGCCGATCAGCGTCGCCGGCTCGCTCGAAACCGCGCTCATGAGCTGCGAGAGATCGAGCACGTAGTCGATCATCGAGTAGCCGCTGCCTACTGCCCAGTCGGAGTCGCCGTGGCCGCGCAGGTCGGGCGCGATGATGTGGTAATGCTGTCGCAGATCGAGCGCGACCCAATCCCAGTTGCGGCAATGGTCGCGGCCGCCATGCACCAGCACCAGCAGCGGCTTGTCGGGATTGCCCCAATCGACGTAGTGCAGTTTCAGGCGCTGCGAATAAAAATAATGCGAAGTCGGCCCGATGATGCTATCGGCCATGTGCCGGTCTCTCCACGAAGCTAAGACGTCAGCGTCAAAAGCTACAGGTTAGGCTGGATCTCGTCGAGGGCCGCGCGCGCGGTGCGAGTGATGAACTCGATTTCCGCGTCACCGATGATGAACGGCGGCGTTATCATCATCGCGTCGCCACCCGATTTCCCCGCCATCCCGGTCGCCGGATAAAAGAACATCCCCTTGCGCACCGACGCGCCGAGCACCCGATTGGTCACTTTCTTTTCAGGCGCAAACGGCATGCGCGTCAGTTTGTCTTGCACCAGTTCGATCCCCCAGAACATCCCGACGCCGCGTATGTCGCCGACCATCGGATGCCCCGACAGTTCTTCCTTCAAGCTCGCGCCGAGCCGCGCGCCGACCTCCGCCGATCGCTCGACCAAGTGTTCGCGCTCCATGATTGCCAGCACCTCGTCGGCGACCGCGCACGCCACCGGATGCGAGCTGTAGGTGTAGAACATGAACTCGGCCTTGGCGTCCTCGACTTCCTCGACCAGCGACGTGTTCACCGCGATCATTCCCATCGGCATGTAGCCGCCGGTCAGTCCTTTGCCGCCAACCAGGATGTCCGGCACCACGTCCCAGTGATCGACGCCGAAACGCCGGCCGGTGCGGCCGAAGCCGGTCATCACTTCGTCGGCAATCAGCAGCACGTTGTAACGCGTGCAGATCTCGCGAATCTTCGGCCAATATTCTTTGACGGGCGGCACAACGCCGCCGCTCGAACCCATCATCGGCTCGGCGATAAACGCTGCAATCGAGTCGGGACCGTGCTTGAGGATTTCTTTTTCGAGCGCAGTCGCGCAGTCGATCTCGCACGACGGATAAGTTTTGCCCCACGGGCAACGATAGCAGTACGTCGGATCGATCTTGGGCCAGTCCAGCAAGATGTGTTCGTAGTCCGCGCGCCGGCTGCTCCCGCCCGCCGACAACGCCGCGATAGTGTTGCCGTGATATGAGAAGCGGCGCCCGATGATTTTGCTCTTCGACTGTTTGCCGCGCGCCTTGTGGTAGAGAATCGCGAACTTCAGCGCCGCTTCGACCGCCTCCGATCCGCCGCTGGTGAAATAGAACCGCGCGAGTCCTGGCGGGGTCCATCGCGTCAGACGCTCGACGAGCTTCTCGCGCTCGGGCGAAGTCCAGACCGGCACAATGTAATCGAGCTTTGCGATCGTGCGCGCAGCGACCTCGGCGATTTCGCGGCGCCCCTGCCCGATGTTCACCACCACGGCGCCGGCGCCGGCGTCGAGAATTTTGTGGCCGTCGGAGGCGTAGAGCCAAGGGCCCTCGGCGCGCTCGATTCGAATCGGATCGTGCGGACCGCGCATGAACATCGGAGTTGACTGTGGCATAGCGGAATCTTAACCGTGATTCGATGCCGCGGGCAACGCGACGAATCTCGCGGGCTAGTGGATGTGGCGCAGCTATTTGATCGCGCCTGACTCGCGCCAGCGGTCGAGCTCGTCCTTGCTGTAGCCGAGCTCGCCGAGGATTTCGTCGGTATGCTGGCCGAGTTGCGGCGCGAGCGACCTGATCGATCCGGGCGTGTCCGAGAACTTCGCCGAGATGCCGACCTGCTTGAACTTTCGGCCGCCGTCGCCTTCGACCTCGACGATCATGTTGCGCGCGAGCACCTGCGGATCGTTCGGCACTTCATCAAGCGTGAGCATCCGGCCGGCGCAGATATCGCTCTTGCTCAAAATCTCGAACCATTCGTCGCGCGTTTTGGTCTTGAAGGTCTCGGTGAACACGCGCGCGATCTCCGCGCGTTTGCCGGAATCGTATTCGTGAGGAATAAAATCCTCGCGGCCGAGCGCGCGACACAGGTTGGCGAAGAACCACGGCTCGATCGCCGCGATCGTGATGTATTTCTCGTCCTTGCACAGATAGACGTTGTAGTTCGGAATGCCGCCGTCGTTTATGGTCTCGCCGCGCCGCGGTACTTTGTGGTTCGCAAAAAAAGTCGAGAACGCCTGCGCCAGCAACGCCAGGCTGCCGTCCATCATCGAGATATCGACGTATTGCCCGCGTCCCGTCTGGTTGCGCGCGACCAGCGCCGCCAGCACACCGATCGCGCCATGCATCCCGCCGCCCGCGTAATCCGCGACCACGTTGTGCGGAATCGTCGGTGGCTGGCCCGGGCGTCCGAACATCGAGAGCACGCCGGCGGTCGCGATATAGTTGATGTCGTGGCCGACCAGGTCGCGATACGGCCCGGTCTGTCCGAAGCCCGTGATCGCGCAATAGATCAGCCGCGGGTTGCGCGACGCGAGCTTCTCGTAATCAATGCCGAGTCGCTTTGCCACGCCCGGCCGGTATTCCTCGACGATCACGTCGGCCCGCTGCGCGAGCCGGGAGTAAACTTCCTTGCCGGCGCCACTTTTCAGATTGATCCCGATCGACTTCTTGTTGCGCGCCAGCGCGTTGTGCGGCGAGCTGTTGAAACTGTTGCCCGCCGGACGCGTGCCGGCAGCCCCGGCTTGCTGCGCGCGCCTTCCGGTTGGAGGTCCCGGTTCCTCGATTCTGATCACTTCAGCGCCAAGGTCGGCGAGGATCATCGTACAGAAAGGACCCGGCGCCAGCTTGGTTAGGTCGAGTACTTTGATTCCGTCGAGTGGTGCGGGCATCGTCGCTCCCCCGGAGAACTATTGAATAAGCGGGCACGCGCGTCGGGCGCGGCTATTGATATGGGTTCACCGGCTGCGGCGCCTGCTGCGATTGGCTCTGATCGTTGTCGGGTGAGCCGAGGACCGTCGGCGGAATCTGCTGATCGTCGCCGGACGCATTCTGATCCGACTGATTGCCGTTGGCGTTTTGATTGTCGTTGTCGTTGTCGTTGGAATCGTTGTCGCTATCGCTGCTGTTATCGTCGTCGCTGTCGTTGTTGGTAGTGCCCATGCTGGGGCTAGATTGCTCATCCTGCGCGAGAACCGTACCCGGCGGGGTCACTTGCGCCCCGCAGGTTATCGGCGCGCCGCTCGCCGCGTCGCGAGTCGAAGCGCGCGCCATCGGTGGCGCCATCATCAGAACAAACGCGGCTGCCAGGCTGATTCTCGGGATCATCCAAATCTCCCATTCATTGCGAACGATCGCATCGCTTCGTTGCGCGCGGCTAATTATAGAACGGCGGCGCGCACGCGCGCCATTCTCTCCGCCAGCGACTTCAGCCCCCGCACCATGTGAACGCCGTACCAATGCAGGTCGCGGCCGTTGACTATCAGCACGCGGCGGCTCAGCGCGGGCGGCAACAGCGGCTTTAACTCGGCGACGTCGGATTCGTCGAATTTATACGGCTCGTCGGGAAGTATCACGATATCGGGACGGAGTTCGACCGCCTCGTCGAGCGTCGTGACCGGATACCGCTCGCCCGCTGATGCGAAAATGTTGTTGTAGCCGAGCATGCGCAGCACGTCATGCGCGTAGGTGTCGGCGTTGAACGACATCCACGGCTTCTTCCATATCGGGCAGAAAACGCGCAGCCGCAGTTTGCTCCAGACGCCGAGCGCCGCTTCGATCCCGCTCACGCTCAGCGTGATTTCCTTGGCCAGCGCGGCCGCTTGGTGTTCGCGACTCAGCACCCGGCCCAGGCGCAGAATCGATTCGACTGCACCCGGCACCGTGCGCGGGTAGGTCGTGAACACGGGGATGTTCGCCGTGCGCAGCCGCTCGATGTCCTCGCGCCGGTTTTCCTCGGCGTTGGCGATTACCAGCTCGGGCTCGAGTTTGATGATCGCGGCGATGTCAGGATTCTTGGTCCCGCCGACCTTCGGGATCGACGCAACCGCCGCTTCCGGCTCGACGCAGAACTTGGTGACGCCCACGACTTCGGAGCTGAAGCCCAGCGCGAACAGCGTCTCCGTCCAGCTCGGCACCAGCGACACGATTCGCGACGGCGGGCGCTCGAGCTCGACGCGAAAGCCCATGTCGTCTGCTATTTGCATCGAGCCCGCCATCTTAACCCTTCGTCACTTGGCCTTGCGCTTGATGATCGCGTCGAGCTCGCTGCGATCGCCGGGCGTCAGATCTTCCGAGCTGCCGGTATCGCCCTGACCGTTCGACGCGGCGGGCGGATTTGGCGGCTGCGCGGGCGGTCGATAAGCAAAGTAATGAACGGCCGACGGAATCATGATTCGCTTCGTCAAAAATCCCAGGATCATTGCCGCGAGTACGGCCAGTCCGAAAACTCCCAGCCGCCGGCGCATCGTTTTCTTTTTCGCCGGCCGTCGCCCGCGCGCACGCTTTCGCGACGACGCCACTCGTACTCGATCCGCCACAGTTCCCCTCCACCACGAGCGCCAGGAGAAATGCTACCGCACGGGGTCGCCTAATAGAACCGCACGCGCCCACCGCGCGACGAGGCGCCGGGTCGGCATCTCGTCGAGGTGCCGCGCGCCGTTGTACCAATCGACGCCAACTTCCTGCGCGCGGCGGCTGACGCGCGCGATACGGAAGAAGAGTCTGCTGCGAGGCCCGTAGAAATGACGCGCCGCAAACGCGAGCTTGCCCAGTTTTTTTCCCACCGCGCCTTCATGCAGATCGCGATCGTAGGCCGCGAGCGCGGCGGTGTCACCGTCCAGATATTTGCAGATCGCTTTCGCCGCAAGCTTGCCATGCTCGAACGCGCACGAAATGCCCTCGCCCATCAGCGGATCGACACCCGCCGCGTCGCCGGCGAGAATGACGCGTCCCGACGCGTAACGGTCTCGCGCATCGAACCATTGAATCGGGAACGACTGCCATCGCGTCCTGCGTTGCTCCAAGCCGTCGAGCGGAAGTTCAGGGAACGCCGCGATGAGTTCCGCGAGCATCCGCGCTTGTTCGCCGCCCTTTTCAGTAAATTCGTGCGCGCGTTGATCGTAGATGCCCACGTTCAGATGAGGTACGCCGCCAACAAGGCATGGAAACGACCAGCTGTAGCCGTTGATCCCGGCGGTTACACATCGGAAGTCGAACCTGTACCTGTGTTCGATAAATTCGGGCGTCCGCTCGGGATCGACCGCGATATCCGTCATCAGCGCGCGCCCGATGGTTTCCTTGCGAGCGCCGAACACCGCACGGCGCACCCGGCTGCCCGATCCGTCCGCTCCCACCAGGATTTGCGCTTCGACGAGGCCGCCCTCGGTGCTGACGCGCACCCCGTCTGCGTCCTGAGTCACGTCGAGCACTCGACGACGTTGGACAATTTCGACCCCTGCCCTGCTTGCGGCCCGCGCCAGCATCGCGTCGAACAGGTCGCGCCGAATCACGGTGGCGAGCACCTCGCCATTGCGCGACAAATCGACACCGCCCACCGGAGTCGAGGCCTCACCGCGAACCACTTCGACACTGGGCACCTCGAGCGCGATTCCAAGCTCGTCGAGCGCGAGCATCGTTTTGGGAATCAGGCCGCCGGCGCAAACCTTGAACCGCGGATGCGCTGATTTCTCGATCGCCACGATTCGACCCGCAAGGCTCGGCCGATTCTTCACGAGAAACAGCGCCGTCGCCAGTCCTGCGGGACCAGCCCCAGCTATCACGACATCAAATTTTCGTGAGGCTTCCATCGCACGCTTGTCAGCGACAACTGTAAACGTTCTTGACCTGAGCGTGAACGAATCGCATCATACTGGCGTCATAGTCGGGGTGACGGCTGCCAGGCAGCGAACGTGACCCGTGTTTGTTCGGATGGGAAGACTCTGTCCCGTTCGAGGAGGCACGGGTTCTTGCTTTTCGGATTTAGGGACAAGGAGGCTCAGACGATGGTATTGGTTGATTCAGAGGTCGAGCGGTTCATATCAGAAGGATTCGTGGTGCTGCGTGGCGGCTTCGCGCGGAATCTGGCCGCCGCGTGCCGAGACTTTGTCTGGGAACAGGTGCGGCTGTGGGATCAATGCACTACCTACGGTCAGCCGATGGTGCAGCTACAGAAGGTCTTTAACTGTTCACCGTTCGATAAAATCATGAACGATCGGCTGAGGTCTCCGCTGGACGCGCTGATTGGTCCAGGTAATTGGCGGGAACCGCCCGGCTACGGCTGGTGGTCGCTACTTTTTCCCGGAGCCACAGGTCCGGGCGGCTGGCATGTGGACGGGGGACAATTTCGCGTCAGTGGAAGCCTAACCGATCACGGCCATGCGTTGGTCACCCTCTTTCTCTTTTCCAACGCCGGCCCCGGCGACGGCGGTACTGTCATGATACCCGGATCGCACTTGACGGTCGCACGAACAATCGCAAACGCCGGAAACTCTGGTCTGAGTTGGAACGATCTTGCGCAGCACCTCCCTGCGAGCATCCTGAATCCCGAAGAATCCCGGATAGCGCACCTGGTTGGCGAGGCCGGCGACATAGTACTGATGCATCCGTTTCTGATCCACGGATTCGGACAGAACCGCGGCAGACAAATTCGATTCGCCTGCAACCCCCTGATTCAATCGACGAGACCAATGGACTTTACCAGGTCTCCAGCTGATTGTTCTCCCGTCGAGACCGCAATTCGCATCGCGCTCGACTCGAATAGCGACCCGGACCGATCCTGATTCCATCGCACCTCAAAACAAGCGCGGCGCATCGACTTCCTCGATGCGCCGCGCGTTCAATCCCTATGACTTACTACTCGATTCAGCCCTGCGCCTCGGCCGGCTTGATCACCGTGTAGAGCGTCGCGCCGCCGCGTTGCACCAGCAGCAGCGCGGGCGTCTTGCTGGTCTGCGCTTCCTTGGCCTTCGCGACGAAATCCGAAACCGTTGCGACCTTCGTGTGATTGACTTCCATCACGACGTCGCCCGGCTGCAGACCCGCCTCCGCTGAAGGGCTGTCCGGCGCGACCTTCTGAATCACCACGCCCTTGGTGCCCTCGAGATGGAACTGTTGCGCGATCTCAGGCGTGATATCGCCGACCTGCATTCCCCAGTTCCCGCCGGGCGTCTCAGCCTTGGCCGACGCCACCTGCGGCTCCTTGCGCTCACCGATCGTAACCGAGAGCGTCATGTGCTTGCCGTTGCGCACGACCTCGACCGGCACCGAGGAATTAATCGGTGTCTGCGCGACCAGCGCCGGCAGCTCATGCTCGTCGTCGACCGGATGGCCGTTGAAGCTGAGCACGATATCACCGCGCTCGATTCCGCCCTTGCCGGCGGGACCGTCCTTGTCCGCACTGGCGACCAGCGCGCCCTCGGGCTTCGGCAATCCGAACGATTGCGCGAGGTCCGGCGTGACTTCCTGAATTTCCACGCCCAGCCATCCGCGGATCACCCGTCCATGCGCCTTCAACTGGTCCATTACGTTGCGCGCCATGTCGATTGGAATCGCGAAGCCGATGCCGTTGTTGGCGCCGGTGCGGCTGTAGATCGCCGTGTTGATCCCGATAACCTCGCCGCGCGTATTGATCAGCGGGCCACCGGAGTTGCCCGGATTAATCGACGCGTCGGTCTGAATAAAGTCGTCGTAGTCGCCGCCGAGGATTCGTCCCTTGGCGCTGACGATTCCCGCCGTCACCGTCATCCCGACGTTGAACGGGTTGCCGATTGCGATCACCCAGTCGCCGACATCAGTGGTATTGGAATCGCCCAGCGGTGCGACCGGCAACGCATCCTTGGTATCGATTTTGATAAGTCCGAGATCGGTCTTGGCGTCCTTGCCGATCACCTTAGCGGTGAACTCGCGCTTGTCCTGCAGCGTAACGTGGATTTCTTCGGCATTACCGACCACGTGATTGTTGGTCAGGATGTAGCCGTCGGCGGACACGATCACGCCCGAGCCCAATCCGTGCTGCTTGTATTCGCGCTGACCCTGGCCGAAGTAGCGGCGCAGTTGGTCGAACGGATCGCCGCCGCCCGGCGGTGTGCCGCCGCCCCCTTGGTCGCCACCGCCGCCCTGATCGCCGTTGTCGTCGCCATTGTCGCCATTATCATCGCCGGGTCCAGCCTCCTGGCCACCAAACGGCATCCCCGAAACTTTCACGTCCTGAACGACGTTGACGCTCACCACCGCCGGTATCATCTTCTTGACCAGCGGTGCGAAGGTCGTGATTACCCCGACCTTTTCGCCCGGCTCGGGCGTGTTCGGCTCCGCTGGCGCCGGGGGTGGCGCGACATGAACTCCAGGCACCGGCGGCGCCGGCAGCGGAGCCATCGGATTAGCCTGCGCTTGTTGGGTAGGTGCTTGCTGGGCAGGCGGCGATGCCTTGGAAGCGTCGGAGTCGCTGCCCCAGAACGGGAACGCGCCGACCCGGGCAAAGGCTATGAACAGGCCGATCAAAACGCCGCCGGCCACGGCGGCGATCTTCTTAACCATGCATTCCTCCTGGAATGTAGCGAAACTTCTGGTTCATGAGGCAGGGCAAGTACCGGACCATCTAGTTATCGGACGATAAATTTCGCCCGAAATTCAGCTAATCCGCCAAACCACCTATCGTCGTCTTCGGCGTCCGGTCAGGGCCTTGCCACTGATCTATCAAATCAAAATTCGCGGCATTAATGAAACGTTCCCGACCGGCCGGTGGAGGCTCTGTCATGCCCCCTCGCGCTAACCCTTTTGCATCGCTTTGATATCCTCGAGCAGCACCTTTTCATGCCCCTGCGGATTCACCTTTTCGTAAACTTTGCGCAGGTTGCCCTTGGGATCGATGACGAAACTGGTGCGATTCCAGTACTTGGTCCCGTTGTAGTCAGTCTGCGCGACGCCCGCCGCCTTGAGCAGGTCCGCGCTGGGGTCCGCCAGCAGATCGATCGTGAACGCAAACTTGTTGCAGAAGTTCTTGTGCGAGGCGACGTCGTCAGCGCTGACACCCACAACGTTGATACCCGCTGCGTCGAAATCCGCCTTGCTCGCCGTGAACGATTTTCCCTGGATGGTGCACCCCGGCGTGTCGTCCTTGGGATAGACGTACACCACCAGCCACTTGCCGGCGAAATCGCCGAGCTTCATCTGCTTGCCGTCCTGGTTCTGGAGCGCGAAATTGACAAACGGTTTCCCTGTCTCGAGCATGATTGCTTTCCTTTCGTCGCGTGCGACGGGTTTAATATTGATTAATGCAGACCGGGCTATGCCCCGACGAGCCTAGCACGTGAGCGACGCTTTCGCGCGTCCGAGAAACCTGACCGCTAACCCCTTCCCTCGAGGGAAGGGGAACAAGAAAGAGAGAATTTATCTGAGCGTTTTGTATCCGGCGGCCTTTCCGATCCTGTCCATATCATCGGCTGACATTTCCGCCGTGCGCTGCGTGACGAACCATCGATGCCCGAACGGGTCCTGCAGCGTGCCCGACTTCTGGCCCCACGGCTCGTCTTCCATCGGTCTGACTGCTCTCCCGCCCGCCGCTACAGCCCGCTCAAAGGTTGCCTCCGCGTCCTCGACCAACAGATGAAGCCCGACGGAGGTCCCGCCGAGCGTCGCGGGACTCACGACGCCCATCTCCGGATGCTCATCGCTGATGAAGACCGGCGTCCCGCTGATTTCGATCTCGGCGTGCCCCACTCTTCCGTCCTTCCCCGTCCAGCGCATCAACTCCTTCGCGCCAAACGCTTTCTTGTAGTACTCGATTCCGTTTGCCGCGCCCTTGATCGTCAGGTAGGCCGTTATCGCGCGCGGTCCAGTCGGGATTGGATCCAGTTTGTTCGCCATTGGTCTTCTCCTAGAACTGGAAAGTGATCGGGCTTGCCGCTGCGATCATCCAGGCGATCCACAGGGACTCAAAAACCGCTATCAGCACCAGGTTGCGCGACGCGCTGTACACCGACGCCGCGAAAATTTCGATCATCAAATAGGCAATCGTCAGGATAGGCAGGACCAACATCAGCACGCCCGGCAACACGTTCAGGCTGACGCCCACCGCCATCAAAACCAGGATCAGGATACGGCCGATCACCGCCCACGTCGTCGCCATCGCCAGCCCGCCGCGCCGCACCAGCAGCTCGAAGCTCATCCAGAACGGAAATATCAGCACGCTCCCGATTGCCATCACCATCACCCGCTCGGGCGAGAGCGACAGGTGATGCAGCATCGCGGACATCGCGACCTGGCATACGTACACCACCGCGAATCCCACGCCCCCGGCGATTATAGCGGCGCCCGCTCCTTCGCGGATTCGGTACCACTCGAGCGGATACGACAGCGCAATCACTCCGACCATGATCAGGCCCGCGACCGCGCACCA
>DATNLS010000283.1:0-3534 GCA_035602775.1 Candidatus Acidiferrales bacterium
GCCGGCAATGCATCGGCCGAATCTGCCGCGACGACTGCTCGAACGTTGAGGAAGCAAAGGATCGCGACTGTTGCAAGAATTGTTCGCGTTGACATCCAGCAAATGGCGCGATAGCTGGAATCAGGAGCGTCGCGCCGCTCCAGGTCGCCGATAAAACGAATTGCGCCAAAGAGCGCCAGCGGTTCAGGTTTCGAGTTCAACTGTGAATGCCATGTGTAACAACGCCTGCCACCGCCGCCGAGTTCCATCGTGAGTGAGCGGAATATGAGTGCAAGACCAGCAACCCGCCGCCGCCCGTCCCGGACTCGCAACGGCCCCGCGAAAGTCATCAGGATGCCGACTCCAACAGTGGTCCGGCGCCGCCGCGCGATCAAGGCTGGACTTGGCTTGCTCGTGCTCTCGCTGATCGCGGCAATAATCGCGCGATTCTACATGATGTACACGGCGCCGCCTTCACCCGAAAAAGTATCCGGCCTTACAGACCAGGAAACCGAAATCCTTGGCCTGGTTAACCAGCAGCGCGTTCGCGGCGGAATGCGGCCGCTGAAATTCTCGCCGCGCCTCGCGGTGATCGCGCGCGGCCACAGTTACGATATGGCGATGCGCCACTATCTCGCTCACAAAAGTCCCGACGGCGTCGCGCCCGCGGATAGAATAAGCGGTGCCGGCCTCGGAAATCGCACGGTCGGCGAGAACATCTACATGGACGACGACGCCGATTCGGCCGGCGTCCCGCGGCGCGCTATGAACGGATGGCTCAAGAGTCCCGAGCATCTCGCCAACATCATCTCCGACAAGTTCACTGAGACCGGGGTCGGTATCGCCCAGTCAGCCGACGGCAGCACGTACGTTACCCAAGATTTCGTGCACTGACAGGAGTCGCGATGGATTTCGCCGAACTTGCCGCGCTGGCCTCCGGTCACGCCGAAGCGCGCGCAATCCAGACCGCGCTCAAGCTGGAAATTTTCGATATGCTCGAGCGCGCGCCGCTCGACGAGGCCGCTCTCGCCACCGCAATCTCCGCCAATCGCCGTGCGACGGGACTGATAGCCAACGCGATGGTTGCGCTCGGATTGCTCGACAAGCGCGCCGGCCGCTACTCGCTCAACGATGCGACGCGGCGCTATCTGCTGCGCTCGTCCGGCGAATATCTTGGCGGCCTGATTCTGTTCGACGAAGCGATCTTTGAAACCTGGACGCATCTCGAACAGACCGTTCGCACCGGCGCTCCTGCGCGCGCGACGGATATGTTTCAAAGCCGTCCCGCTGAGACCGAACGATTCATCCGCGCGATGGATAGTCTCACGCGCGCTCGCGGCGATCCGGCATACGTCGCCGGCCGGCTCGATCTCAGCAAGGTTTCGATGGTCGCCGACATCGGCGGCGGGCCTGGAACGTACACGGTGGCGCTGCTGCGCCGATGGCCTCATCTGCGCGCTGCGATTTACGACTTGCCCGCCACTCTAGAAGTTGCACGCAATATCCTCGCCGAGCGCGAGCCCACGGCATTGGCACGCATCGATCTGGTCCGCGTCGATTACCTCTACGACGAGATCCCGGGCCCATGCGGAGCCCTGTTCATGTCGAATATAATTCACAGCGAGGATGAGACCGATAATGCGCAACTCGTTCGCAAATGCTTTCGCGCGCTCGAACCGGGCGGCATGCTGATCATCAAAGACCACATCATGAATGCCGACCTGACGGAGCCAAGGGCCGGCGCGATCTTCGCCCTCTACCTGTTGATGGCCACGCGTGGGCGCGACTATTCTTTCGACGAAGTCTCCCGTTGGCTCCGCGACGCCGGCTTCATCGACATAAGACTCGAGGCGCTGCCGAGCCCTCAGTTCACCTCCTCGATGGTAGTTGCGCGCAAGCCTTCGTGAAAAATTTTACTGTGCTCAGAATCGCGTCCACGGCGATCATCATGATGCTCGCCGCCGTGTGCTCGGGATGCGCGCTCGGGGCTGTCGGCATGGTGACGACGATTGCCCCTGCGGTCGCCGCCGGCAGTGCGCAGGTCATCGGCTCTCAGGTTGCGATGAAAGAAGGCGGCGGCACTGGGGCTACCCAGGAAGACAGCGCCGACAAATGCGATCAGCTTCTGCGCGCACCAATCGGGGTTGAGGAGGTCCGTAAGAACAAAGACGGGCTGATCGAATCACGCCAGTGGAAAATCGCCGAGACCAGCGGCGACCCAATCTGGATCGTGGCGCGCACCCAGACCGAGAATGCGGACCGGGACGCCTGGCAGCCGAAGCCCGGTATCAGCAAACTTCTTTTCACTCCACCGCTCTATCAGATGCTCAAGCCCGACGAGCCCGAATATCTTGCCTACGCACCGACTGAGATCGTCAACGTATCCGACAGCGAACAGTTTGATTCGATGGTGGGGGCATTTGGCTCCGGCGTCGGCACCTTCATCTGGCGCGATCGTTCCTACACCTTCGTGCTGGTCAAGCAACTGCCCTGCTTCAAGCCAGCGAAGGAGAAGTGAATTCGATTCCGTTCCTTTCGTCTCGCCTGATGCGGTTGCTGCCACGAGTAATCGCTGTCGTCGCGATTCTTTCGCTGGCGATGTTTGCCGCCAGATCATATTGTCAGAACATGAACGCCGCCCCCATCCATTCGCATCTCGATCCCGCATCGTGGCCTGACAAGTCGCTCACGATCGCAAATCTCGGCCACGCCACCGTCCTGATGAATTTCTTCGGGACGCGAGCGCTTGCCGACCCGAGCTTGTTTTCGCGCGTTGGCCTCTCCTTTGACTCGATCTTCACGATCGGGCCGAAGCGGGTGACAGATCCACCGTTGGCGCCCGCTCAATTGCAGCAGCTCGACGTGATTCTGATCACGCACGCGCACATGGACCATCTCGACATTCCGTCGCTCAAGGCGTTGCCGAAGAGCGCGGTTGTAGTCGCGTGCGACAAGTGTTCGAAAATCATCGCGCCGCTCGGCTTCAAGGATGTTCGCGAACTCAAATGGGGCGAATCGACTGTCGTCAAAGGAGTAACCATCCGCGCAATGGGCGCGCGGCATTGGGGAAAGCGATGGCCCCCGATGGGCGAGGACTACGGCTTCAACAGCTATGTGCTGGAAAAAGACGGCCATCGAATACTGCTCGCATGCGACAGCGCCAACACCGACCTGTTCGCGCCTCTCGCGTCGACTCCGCCCGATGTGGCCATATTTTCAGTAGGCGCTTACGATCCATGGATCTGGAATCATGCGGATCCGGAACAGGTGTGGTCGATGTTCGAATCGACCGGCGCGCGCTACCTGGTGCCGATTCATTGGGGAACGTTCAGACTGGGCAAGGAGCCGCTCGAAGAGCCGATGCAACGCCTAATCAAGGCAGCAGGCGACCAGCAGGATCGGATCGTACTCCGGCAGATCGGTGTTAGCTGGACCATGCCCGCAACTGTCGAGTCGCGCCAGGCGGCCGGCCGCTAGGACTCTTACCTACAAATTTCTGATTGCCAGCACTTCCCGGGCAGGAGTCCTGTCGCCGGTGCAGTTTATCATTCGGGG
>DATNLS010000186.1:0-7008 GCA_035602775.1 Candidatus Acidiferrales bacterium
TGGAAGGTCGGGAACCGAGGGACGATTTCCCCGCCGAGCGCCCGCTCATGCATCCGCCGCATTTCGTCGCGCTGTCCGACCGGCAGCAGGATCTGGTTGGCCAGTCCGACAATCTCGACCTCGGCGTACCCATACATCCGGCGCGCCGCCGGGTTAATCGCCGTGATCGTGCCGGCTGCGTCCACGCAATAGACGCCGTCAGGAATCGAGTTGACGATCATCGCCATTTGTTCGTTGAAATCTTCGCGCCGCTTGCTCTCCATCGCAGCCCAAGTGACGGCTGCCAGCTCGTCGAACCCGTCGGGCTTGAGCAGGTAGTGATACAACCCGTGCTTGAACGCACCAGCCACAACCTCTTCGCCGCCATTGCCGGTGAGCATGATTACCCGGCTGCGCGGCCATCGCTCGCGCACACGCTGGAGGATCGACAGGCCGTCGCTCCACCCGAGCCAGTAGTCGGTGATCACGATATCGCAGCCGTCGCGCTTGAGATGCTCGTTCATCGCGATGGAATCTTCAGCGGCCGCGATTTGCGCGCCCGGGAACGCGTGCCGGAGCCGGGCCTGGATAACCATTCGATCGGTCGGGTTGTCTTCCACCAGCAACAAGAACATCCGAAAAATATCCTCGGGCGCATGCGAACGCGCTGCTGCGTTTCAGAGCAAAGCAATCACTATGCCGAGCGGAATGGAATTCGTGACGGTTCCGAAAAGCACGAGACGACTACGAATTAAAGACCGAGGGGCCGCAAGCAGCGCGAAGTGCCGTCAATCGGATGTTCCGTAAACTGACCGAGCCGCGTCCCGCAATGAGACACTGTCCAGCGCGATGCGCCTGCTCAGCTAGCGCTCGACGATTGCAACTGAATGTAGTTCTCGATTCCGATCTGCTTGATCAGATCTAACTGGGTTTCGATAAAATCGACGCTGTTTTCTTCCTCATGCATGATTTCCTGCAGCAGATCGCGCGTGACGTAATCCTTCACTGACTCTGAGTGCGCGACCGACGCGCGAAAATCTCCCAGCGCTTTCAGCTCCAGCTTGAGATCGCTCTCGAGCACTTCCTTGACGTTCTCGCCGATCAGCAAGCGGTCCAAATCCTGGAGATTGGGGAGTCCCTCAAGAAACAGGATTCGCTCGATGAGTCGGTCCGCATGCTTCATCTCGGTGATCGATTCGTCGCGCTCGTACTTGGCGAGCCTGCCGACGCCCCAATGTTCGAGCTGTTTGGCGTGCAGGAAATACTGGTTGATAGCGGTCAGCTCGTTGCGCAGTACGGTATTGAGAAACTGGAGGACCTTGGGATTACCCTTCACGGAACCTGCTCCTGGACGAGGCGGCTATGGATGGTTCCAGTGTAGGGCGAATCGGACTAGGGGAAAACGGCTAGCCTTCGGGCAAAACGGCTAAGCTTCGGCTCCGCACGCATCCGGACAGGCATCCTGCGCAGCGTCGCTCGAGCGCGCGTCGAGCATCTCGCGAACCAGCGGCACGCACTTTCCGCATTTGGGCTTGACGCCGAGCGCGCGATAGAACGCCGCGACTGAACACGAGGCGCTGGTCTGCGAGCGGGCCTGGCGGTCAGTAATCGCGTTGCAGATACATAGGTACATGGGCGGGAAACCTCACTGATAATGAGAATGATTATCAGTTCGTCGCCGACTTTGCAAGCCGCGACGGTGCCTGCTTCAACCGCCGATTGTTCCGGACTGGTTATCGGGATCCTACCGCGCCTTCTTCTGCAGCGGCGGCTTCTTCGCCTTCGGCGGGCGTCCGCGACGACGCTTCTCGACTCCGGTGGCCTCGAGCTCGTCCTCATCAGGTCCGAATGCGCTGTCGACTTGCACGTCGTCGTCGGCGTTGCGGACCGGCTCGACGTGTTCTTCGGCGTCATCGGGAATGCTGAGTTCTTCGGGCCCGGACCATCGGCCGCCGAACGGCTTGGAGAGTCCGCTTTGACCGCTGCGAGCTTCGGTGTTCGCTTCGTTCTGACAATCGACGCAAAACTGCGCGAACGGAATTACCTGGAGACGTGCGAGCGGGATTTCGTCGCCGCACCGCGCACAGGTTCCGTAAACTCCGGCGCCGAGTCGCGCGATGGCTGCGTCGATTGCGCCGAGCCGTTCCTGCGCGCGGTCGAACAGCGCCGCATGCGTCTCGACTTCGGACAACGAGCGCGCGACATCCATCTCGTCGGCCGGCGGCTGACCGCCGTTGCGAGCCTGCTCGCGCATCAATTCTTTCACTCGGGCGAGCGTCTCAGCGCGCTCTTTGTTGAGCATGCGCTTGAGCGCGTCGATTCTGCGTCCGCCCGTGTTGGCTGCGGATACCATCTTGGTCTTCTGCCTCTTGCTGGTTTTGGTAGGACGAGTTTTTGTTTTTGTGTGAGTTTTCATAGTTGAGCGTCGTTCGCCCGCATCGAGCCAGTTTTTAATATCAGCATTGATCGTGCCTCGCGCCACATCTCGTGCGAACGAGCGGACTCAATACTCTTTCCACGCACGATTCGAGTCCAGTAGTTCCATATACGGAATTTGATTCAATTTGGTTGCTTCGCTGAGAGCTTACCGCTCCCCGGACCGCGGCAGTCTAACTGGATCGGAAGGCTCGCGCGAGAGCCTTTTTGCAGCGCGGGCGGCTTCGTGCAAATTCGAATGCGCAGCCTGCAATCGCAATGGATGCCGCATAATTGAGCAGCAACCGCCGTTGGCGGCATCGCGAAACCACTGATTCTCAACTGATTTTTCGTTTCAGCATGCATAAACCGAGTTGGCACAGACCATGCTGGCTGGCAGGAGTTCAATTTGACTCGATTCGGCTCAAGGAGGGTCCAATATGTCTGCATCAGCTTCGGAACAGGTTCTCAAGTATGGACCTTCAAATCAGACGAGGGTAATCGACGAAATCGGGGGCCCCGATCCGTGGCTGAGCGCGCGCTTCGAGCCCGATTTTCTGGTGCCGGTTCAGTTTTTCGATCTGACCCGGCGCCGTTCGATGCTCGACGGCGAGACGCGGCTGGTCTTCGCGGTGCTCGAGGACGCGGTTCGCTGCTACGTCAAGACGGTGAATTCGCCGCGGCGATGCGACCGCGAGCAATACGACGAGGTTCAGCGCTGGTTCCACGCGGACGCGGGAATCCACAGTCCGTTTTCGTTTGAGTACGTATGCGACGTGCTCGGGATCGAGCCGGCGTCACTGCGCGGGAGGCTCGGATTGCTGAGCGCCGACGATCTGCCGACCAAGCAGATGCGCTCGGTTGGCCGCAGGCAGGTGGTACGGGCCGGGCGCTCGTCGCGCAAACGATCGAACGGCAGCGAGGCCGGGTCGTCGGCGCGCGGGGCAGGAATGCGGGAGAGCGCGGTCCTCTAGAATACCGAGAAGTGGAAATCGCGTCGCCGGATTTTTTCTCACGCCCGGCAAAAATGTTATCGTGATGCTGCGGGCCGCGATGCGGCAACCGCTGCGACGACGATGAGCAATCCGCTGGGAAGATTCGAATTCCGCATTTGGGGAAATCACTTGGGCGCGTTTCGGGACCGGCTGGCCGCGATAGCCGCGCCGTCGGATCCGCACGAAAGCGCGGAAACCTACATCCTGTCGCGTGCCACTGACGCCGCCAACGTAAAAATTCGCGACGAACTGATGGACATCAAGCTGATGACCGAGCAGGTCGGCCGGCTCGAGCGATGGCGGCCGGTGCTGAAGTCCGGATTTCCGCTCGACTCGCGCACGATCGTCGAGCAGGTGTTTCCCAATCTTGGCGTGCCCGCTTCGCAGATCGATCAACCGTCGTACACCCAATCCGAACTGGTCCGCGATCTGATGCGGCCGCATCGGGATCTCGCGCTGGTCGAGGTCGTGAAACTGCGGCATCAGTTCACGTCGGAGAAGTACACGGCCGAGTTTGCCGAGGTGCGAATCGCCGGTGGCGCGACCTCCGAAACCGTCGAGATCGAATCGGACGACCCCGCCGCCGTTCTGCGGGCGATCGCAAAACTTGGCCTGAACTCTCACGCGAATATAAACTATGTTCGTCACCTGAAGCTGATGACCGGGATGACGCCGCGCGCATCCGCGACGGCGACTTGAGCCCGCGAACCGCCGGCGATGTGGGGGCGCGAACCGTCAGTGGTGAGCAGTTAAAGTAGATGGCGAAGGAAATCGAGCGTAAATTCCTGGTTCACCCGCGCAAATGGAGCGATATCGGCGCCGGCCTCCCCATTCGCCAGGGATACCTGGGCGCGACGAAAAGCTCTTCGGTTCGCGTGCGCACGTACGGAGACCGCGCCTACGTGACGATCAAGGGCAGTACCTCGGGCATCACGCGCGACGAATACGAGTACGAGATTCCGCTCGCCGACGCGAACGAGATAATGGATCATCTCTGTGAGCATCCGCCGATCGAAAAGACCCGCTATCGGATTCTGTTCAAGGGGCATACCTTCGAGGTCGACGAATTCGGCGGGCCGAATCACGGACTGACGGTCGCTGAAGTCGAGCTCAAGGATGCCAAGGAACCGGTTGAGCTGCCCGACTGGATCGATCGCGAAGTGAGCGGCGATGCGCGCTATTACAATTCGAACTTGTCGTCCAAGCCATTCTCGACTTGGAAATAACTACAGACCAATGCTGTTGGGAGGAGTGACAATAAGTGAAAGTCGCTGATTTAATGACCGGTGAGGTTCGCGCGTGCACGATTCATGACTCGTTGAATGCGGCGGCGCAGATAATGTGGGATCACGATTGTGGATGCGCGCCGGTGGTCGACGGACACGGCAAGCTCGCGGGAATCGTCACCGACCGCGACATCTCCATGGCCGCTTACACGCAAGGCGTGCCGCTGGAAGCGATTCCAGTCGAGCGCGTGATGTCGCGCAAGGTGATTTCATGCGCGCGCGGCGACGATCTCGACAGCGCGCATCAACTGATGCGCACGCATGAGATTCACCGCTTACCGGTGGTGGATTCGCGCGGCCGGCCGGTCGGAATCCTGTCGTTGAGCGACGTCATAAATCATTGGCATGGGGATCGCGCAGCCGAGCAGGCGGTTGAGATCGCGGCGACGTTCTCGGCGATTCGCCGCCGCCGCGAGCGTGCAGCGGCCGTTACCATTTCATCGAATGGCGATGGGGCTTCGTCGGGCCACTCGGCTAAGGCACCGAAAAAACCGCGCGCTCGCGCACCGAAACTGTCCGCCAATCCCACTAGACCTTCGTAGGGTCGCCGCAACTGATTTTGCTTTCGCTGCGCATCGAGCTGGCACTCTGGTAGAATCGGCCGATGGCTGAAGGACAGCCGCGAATTACCACCGCAGGCACGCGCGCCGTCGCCGTTTACGCATTGATGATCGGCACGCTGGTGCTGTTGTATCTGTGGATTCGCGACTACGGCGAGACCCTGGCAGCACCCGCGCCTTCTGGGAGCAATATCTTCGGATCGGCCGCGTCGCGGGCGAATGAAGGCGACCTGCTACACGTCCTGCTCGCGCTGGTGGTCGTGATCGCGACTGCGCGCGCGATGGGCTGGGTCTTTCGTAGCGCCAAACAACCTCCGGTGGTCGGCGAAATTCTCGCGGGAATCGTGCTCGGTCCTTCGCTGCTCGGGCGGCTCGCGCCGGGCGCGGAAGGATATTTGTTCCCGTCAACGGTGGGGCCGTTTCTCAATATCATCGCGCAGGTCGGCGTCATCCTTTATATGTTCCTGGTCGGGCTCGAGCTCGATCCCTCCCTGCTGCGCAAGCGGGGCCACACGACCGTCGCGATTTCCCACGCCAGCATCGTGACGCCGTTTCTACTCGGCGCGACGATCGCGCTCTACCTGTATCCAAAGCTCTCGACGCACGACGTGCCGTTCACGTGTTTCTCGCTTTTCCTGGGCGTGTCGATGTCGGTGACTGCATTTCCGGTGCTGGCGAGAATTCTTACCGATCGCGGAATTCACAAAACCCGCATGGGCGCGATTGCGCTGACCTGCGCCGCGGTGGACGACGTGACCGCGTGGTGCATGCTTGCCTTCGTGGTCAGCGTGGCGCGGGCGGAGGCGTCTGGCGCGCTGGCGACGATCGCGATGGCGCTCGCGTTCATCGTTTTGATGGCCGTGGTGGTGCGGCCCACGATGGTGCGGCTGTCGCTGCTGTATGGAAATCGCGGGCGGCTGACGCAGGGCGTGATGGCGGCGATATTCATCGCGCTGCTGATCTCCGCCTCGGCGACGGAATTGATCGGCATCCACGCCGTGTTCGGCGCGTTCGCGCTCGGCGCCGTGATTCCGCACGACACCGGGATGGCGCGCGAGCTGACCGACCGCCTCGAAGACATCGTGATCGTGTTGTTGCTGCCGGCGTTTTTCGCGTACACCGGCCTGCGCACGCAGATCGGGCTGGTCAACGGACCCGAGCAATGGATGATGTGCGCGCTGATCGTGGCGGTCGCGTCGATCGGCAAGTTTGGCGGCACCGTGGTCGCCGCGCGCATTACGGGACTCGACTGGCGCGACTCGTCGGCGCTGGGCGTCCTGATGAACACGCGCGGGCTGATGGAACTGATCGTGCTGAATATCGGGCTCGAGATGAATGTGATCTCGCCGACGCTGTTCGCGATGCTGGTGATCATGGCGCTGGTGACCACTTTTGCGACGACGCCGATTCTGCATCTGATCACGCGCCGTCAAATCCCGGAGATCGAGCCGCTGCCGGACCTCGGCACCTTCTCGCCCGAGCCCGCGGTCGCGCCTCAAGCTCATCCGAACCGCGCGCCGCATACGGCGCCGCGGCCGGCGCAGCCGCCGGCGCGCCCGATCCTGGTCGGAACCGAGCACAGCGCCATCCTGGTGCCGATCTCGAATCCCGAAGGCGTCGGCGTGCTGATTGAGCTTGCGCTCGCGGCGACGCCGCATGACGCGCCGCCGCCGCGCGTGCTCGCACTGGTGAAGACTCCGTCGGGCGGTGTGCGCTCGGGACTGCGCGAGGCCGAACAGCGCGTGCCGCCCCGCTCTCCCGCGCTGGCGGCGG
>DATNLS010000141.1:0-2884 GCA_035602775.1 Candidatus Acidiferrales bacterium
GCTCAGCAGGATTGCGCCGATGCCAAAAATACGCCGTGGCTTGCGCTTTGGCGGCGCCGGCTGAGACTCCGAGGGATCACTCATCTGCTATGCTTGTGCACGATTGCACACGCCACCGCAAGCGTTCGCGAGAATATTCGCGTCAGCGTCTACCGTGTGCGAAATCCGATTTTTCTCGACGGCTGATCGTGACTCACCCCGTTCGCGATCGCGTACAGCTCTGACAGGGTCCGCGCGCCATCGACTCGACTGGCGCTTCCGCCGTCGCGCAGCCAGCGATTCGCCTCCTCCGCGCTGAGCCGCTCGAAGCCGATCTCGGAAAAGCATCGTCCTGGCCGCGTGATCGCGCGATTGAGCTTGCCCAGCTCTTCATTGGTCGTGATCAGGATCATCGTCGTCGTTCCTTGACCAAGGATACCGTCGGAAATGTTCAGCAGCCTTGACAGGCCTTGTCCGAGAGTTTTCTTGGCGTCGATACTCATCAGCTCGCCGCTGTCTTCGAGAATCAGCAGTCGCCACTTTTCAGGCTGAGATGGATCACGAAATTCCATCGAATCTTCGGACGACTCGTGATGCGTCCGCTTCAGCAGCACCTCGACCAGGTAGTCGCCGCGCTCGAGCAACTGATCGGGGTCGATCACGTATTCGAAACGGCACCAGCTTCTCCACGCCCACGCCAGCGCGCGAATCGCCCAGGTCTTGCCGCTGCCGGGTTCGCCGTGCCACAGCAGCAGCTGGCCGTTGTGTCGCCAGGGCTTGAATTCCTCGATCAGGCTTACGAGGTTGGACTTGGTTGCCGTGCTGTAATTCCGTTCGACCTCGCTCCAGCTGGCCATTTCGATTTTGCGGACGTTCATCACCGGCCCTGATTTCGAGAGATGCCAGAAGCCCAGCGGCAACACGGGTTCGGTTCCGATCGGAGACGGCGGGAACGCTTTTCGCAAATCGGAGACGATCTTGTCCGTTACCGCGAGGTCGGAGGCCGCGACCGACACGTCGAAACTCCCGTATCCCTGGCTGGCCATCACGATTGCGCCCGCTTCGTTGTCGCGAACCACGCGCGATCGAAATTCCAGGTACTCGGACCACAGGATGCGCTCGCCCTTGATTGAATCGGGCTGCAATTTTCCGTCGCTCGCATCGAGATCGATTCTTCGGACCACCTTCATTCCGCTGGCGCACACCATCGACTGAAATACCGCCGTCGGCAGGCCGTGCTGGTCGTCGGCGTCCAGATGCCACGCGACCGTGCTCGCCGGATACGAGTTTGTTTCTCCCAATTAGCGTCTCCTTGTTTCTTGTCTCAGACCTGCGATCCGCGCGCATTCTGATCCCGCCCAAACACGAGGTTAAGGAACTCGCCCACTTGGCATCGTGGACAAAGAACCAGCGGATGTGCCTCGGACGGCTTATCGATGAGCGCGTCGAAAAAGCAGCTACACGCCATCTTAAGCCCGCACCAATCGCAATTCACGCGGTGCATCCGTCCGACATTGCGCAAAGTCTTTTTCGCCATCGAACTTGCCCTCCTTGATTTTTAAGCCACGCAGCGGAATTGAAAACCGTATCAGTATCGAATGACAACGGTTGTCTTTGATGGTGTGCGTGTGCGGGCGAGAAAAAAGCCGACGAACGCGTCCTTGTGAGCGTTGCATTCGACACTTATGCTGCCTTGCAGGAAGGCGACGCGAATGCCCGATTGGGATCCTGAACTCTACAACCGTTTTCGCCGATACCGAGCGGAGCCCGTCGCGCATATCCTGTCGCGGCTAACCATCAGCGATGACGAAAAAATCATCGATCTTGGATGCGGCTCGGGCGAGAACACGCTCGAGCTGGCACGGCGCAGCTCGCGTGGCACGGCGCTCGGCGTTGACGGATCGCCCGCGATGATCGAGGCGGCGCGCAAACTGCTCGACGCTGAGCCCGCGGAGCTGAAGAGCCGCGTCTCGTTCGAGATGCTCGACGTGCCCGAGTTTCGCGCCGACCGCGCTTACACGCTCATTTTCTCGAACGCCACTTTTCAATGGATTCCAGACCATCGCGCGCTGTTGGCCGCGTGCTTCGACGCGCTCCGGCCCGATGGCACGATCGTCGTTCAGATGCCGGCCAACGAAACCGAGACCGCGAAGATGGAAATCGGCAGGCTTGCTCGCGAAGCGCCATGGAACAAGATGCTGAGCGGACGCGAGCGCGCGTTTCATGAAGAGCCGCCGGAGTTCTATGCCGCGATGCTGGCGAAGCTCGGCTACGATCGAATCGACTGCTATTACCTTACGTTTCACCATCCCATGGAGCGGCCGGCCGACGTAGTTCAGTGGTATCGATCGACGGGGCTGCGCCCTTTTCTCGACGCGCTCCCGAAAGATCGTCATGCAGAATTTCTCGAGCGGCTGACGACGCGGCTCGATGCGGCTTACGGCACTTCCGGGCCGATGACGTTCGACTTCAAGCGGCTGTTTATCTGGGGCCGCCGCCCCGGGCCTTAAGATGGCGCGCGCACGCAATCATCCCGCGCTCGTCGCGCACGGCGGCGCCGGCAATGCGGGGCCTGGCGCCGAGCGTTCGGAGCGCCGCCGCGCGATGATGACGGCGATGCGCCTCGGAGCGCGAATTCTCCGCGCCAACGGCAGCGCGCTCGAAGCCGTCGTCGCCACAGTGGTCTCGCTCGAGGATCATCCGCTCTTCAACGCCGGCTACGGCTCGCTGCTCAACTCCGAAGGCAACGTCGAGATGGACGCGTCGGTGATGTACGCCGAGCCCGTCGCGGCGGGACCATCCGCGCGAGGCAAGCGCGTTCATTCCCACGACGCCGACTACAGCGTCTCAGCCGGTGCGGTCGCCGTGGTCAGCCGCGTGCGAAATCCAATCATGCTCGCGCGCG
>DATNLS010000067.1:0-11959 GCA_035602775.1 Candidatus Acidiferrales bacterium
GTGACGACGCTCCGGTACCCAATCATCCCGCTATGCATGATCGCGGGCGTAGTGCTGATCGTCGTGGGCGTCAACCTACTCCGTGACGACACGACGACTGGCAATCGGGCGCCGCTGCGCTGGCTCAACGTCGCGATGATCGCCGCGTTCGTGCTGGCGGTGATTTATCGGCATGCCGTCGAGCCGTACTCGCTCTACGCGCAAATCGCGGGCAACCTTCCGATGCTCACGCTGTTCTGTTTCATCGGGCTGGTCGGCGCCGCAGGAACTATCTACGGCGAAGGTGCCTCTGCGATGCCTTATGCGGCGATAGTGGTGATCGCGCTGTCGCTGGGAATTGTGGGCGAGTATATGGACGCTATCCTGCGCCCGATCTCGCACAGCGCGTCCACCGGCATGATGGTCTCCGATCTGAAGATCAAGCTATGGGACTATTGGGTCCCGTATTTCCTGACCTTGCCTGCCGGGTTTCTTTTCTCCGTTGCGTACGATCGCTGGTCGAAACCGGCTACCTTTTTTGCACTACTGACTATTCTGATCTATCCGTGGAACCAGATAAAAGATCCGGTCGACTACGACTCGGTCGAGCATTCGATAACTGAGCAATGGGCCTTCAACCTGCAGACCGCGGCTGACGGCTATTGGGCGGGGCATTCCGATCGGCGTTGGACATTCGGCAACGAGGAGATGCCGCTTATCAACCGTTTGGAGCAGGAGATACGCGACGGCTACATCACGACGTCCACGCACGTACTGCATATCTGCAGTGACATCTCGTCGTGGTCGCTCGTTCAGTTCCCGGTGTTGACCGGGATCAACGACGACCCGCTCGAGTACAACCACGATCCGAACAATTTATGGGAGGGCGGCAGCCGCGTGCGCGGTCTTCCGGATCTTCCTTCCAGGCTGGCAGAGCGTCCTCCGTACATTCTCGAGCAAGTGCCGCCGCGCGCTCCACTCGGCGATCCGCCGGCCGGCTACGAGTCGATCCTCACCAGCGGATACATCCAGCTCTATCGCCGCCACGATCTGACCCCGACGCCTCAACATTCTCACATCATCTACAACAGTCTTATATTTATCGCGTCGATCATCTGGATCGTTGTTATAGTTGTGCGTCAACCTCGCGCACCTCGCGAACCCGTTCGCGACGATCATTCTCTATCCGAAGGCACTACCGATGACCGCAAGGAATCTTAGCAGCTCGGGCACCGACAGCACTTTCGCGCGGGACATTGTGCTCGCGGTGATCGTCGGATTTCTGACGGGCGCACTCGCGATCCCGGTCGTCATCAATGTCGGCATCAATCTCAGGATCCCGCTATTCCTGCTGCCCGTCATCGGCGCCGCACTCTTTGCCATTGCGTTGCTGATCGCGAGCATGGTCGCCGGCCACGCCCCCTCCCTTTTCGAATTTACGAAATTTGCCGTGGTGGGCGTTCTGAATTCCGGCGTCGATTTCGGCATCCTGAACTCGTTGATGCTGATAACCGGCTTGTCCTCCGGCAGTGCCTTTCTCGCGTTCAAATCGATTTCGGTGACGCTCGGCGTGATCAACAGCTACGTCTGGAACAAGTACTGGACCTTCGGCGCAGCGAAATCTTCTGAGGCGCGGCGCGAGATGCTTTCATTCATGGTGGTGACGGTGATCGCAGTCGCGGTCAACGTGGCCGGCGCCGACGTGATCGTGAACGTCATTGGCGCGCCGCACGGAGTCAGCCTCAGGCTATGGGCGAACGTCGGCGCGATTTCCGGCGCCGGGCTGACCCTCTTCACCAACTTTTTCGGCTACAAGTTTTTCGTGTTCAGAAAACCTGTGGTTGTTGCTCTTGAATCATGAGTCCGCTGGTCGCTTTCCGACGCGTAATTTAATGGCCTGACGAGTCAACGGCCTCTTACAGAGCCACGCTCAATCGGGCAAGCTAGAGGGGGCCGCGCCGGGGGTAAACACCAGCGCCGGCCTCGCGACCGATGGATTTTCAATGCATGGGATAACCGATCCCGCGCACATCGCGGACCTGATCACGACTTGGGGCTATCTCGGCATTTTCCTTGCCGTGTTCGTCGGCAACCTCGGCGTGCCGGTGCCCGAGGAGACTGTGATGCTCGCCGCGGGATTCGCGGCCGGTCAGGCGCTGCTCGATCTGCGACTGGTCTATCTTGTCGTCATCCTCAGCGCGGTCACCGGCGATTGCTGCGGCTACCTCATCGGGCGCACCGGCGGACAGCGCCTCCTCGAATGGCTCGCCACGACCTTCCCGTTTACGCGCAAGCGTTACGAACGCCTGCAGCTTTTCTTTCGGACCCACGGCAGCAAGGCGGTCTTCATGGCGCGATTTATCACCGGCGCGCGTTTCATGGCGGGACCGATGGCGGGTTCGTGCGGAATGCCATTCGTACAGTTCCTTGGATGGAACATGCTCGGCGCAATCGTGTGGTGCTCATTGGTGGTGACCGTCGGCTACCTGGTCGGTAACGAGTTGTCTCCGGCGCTGGCGATGGCGCATCAGATTTCGCGATGGCTTGGTCTTGCCGCATTGTTGCTGGTGCTCATCGTGCTCGTCTTCTGGTGGAGGGACCGGCATCCTGCGGTGCCGCGGCCACAATCGTAGTCGCGCCTTGCTCTCGATCCGCACCGCACCGTGATGCACCTGCACGATTCACATCGCGCGCCCGCGAACAAGCCGACTAGCGTCCTCGCCTCTAACTTCCCACAGGCGCGGAGCGCCGCATTTTTATATACTGGGCGCAGGGGTCACCCCCTGCCGCCCACCGCGCAGGTGATTAAGATTTTCTTCGATTCAACTCTGCGCGGCTGCCTCGCAATAGTCGCGCTTGCGCTCGCGCTGACCGGATGCAAGCCGCGCGCGCGTATCGAGCTTCATTATCTTCCGGACTTCGTGCCGGGGTCACAGAACGTTTTTCGTCCCGCCAAAATCGCGGTGCCTCCCACCAGCGGAAATTTCGGCGGCGATTCCGAGGCCGGCATGATCTACGCCGCCGACGGCACCGTGCAGACGCCGCTGCTGGTCGCCGATGCGGCCCAGGTCTTCAACCACGCACTGCTCAAAGGACTGGCGGACGCCGGCCTGATAGCGATCCCGCTCGACTCGAATCCGGACGACGGCAAGCCAGTCGAAGGCTCGGATTTTATTCTCACCTCGGAGCTCGAACAGCTCGAAGTGAACAAGCGCTTCAGCAACGAGGAGACCATCCACGGTCAGTACTTCACGATGAGAGCGGTGGTGCGGGTGAACTACCAACTCAAAAATCGCGACGGCGCGGTGCTCTACTCGAACGAGATCACGGGCATCGAGAGCGAGCCGCCGAACCCCGTCGGTGCCGAGGTCTTTCTACCGCTCGAGACGGAGCCTGCCGAGTCCCTGTCAGTGGCGCTCTCGCGCACCGTCGGCTTACTGATGCTCGAGCCGGGATTTCGCGGCGCACTGCCGATGCGCGCGATCGCGCCAACTCCGGCTTCGACGTCGACGTCGCAATCGCCGCCTCATTGAAATGTCCGCCGCGTAGCCGTCATTGGCAGTAACTGTGGCAGCTAATGTATTGCTGCCAATGCCGCTCAGCGCAATAATTTCTTCTCATGAAGATCGCACGCATATCTCAGCGTTCGCGGACACGCCGGATCGTCATGGTCGCGTTTCCCGACGCGCAGATTATCGATATCACCGGGCCGCTCGAAGTGTTCGGACGCGCCGCGCGCTTGCTGACCGAAGAACGCGGCTGGCGCGTTCCCGAATACTCTGTCGAGCTGGCGGCGACCAAGGCGGGCGCGCTGACGACTTCATCAGGCATTCGGTTGATCGCCGAGCGCTCGATCGCGGAGGTCCGCGGGCCAATCGACACGTTGCTGGTCGCCGGCGGGCCCGGAACTACTGCGGCGATGCGCGATCGCGCGTTGATCGAATGGCTCCGCAGCACCGAGCGGCGCGCGCGTCGCCTATGCTCGGTGTGCACTGGCGCATTCTTGCTGGCGGAGGCTGGCCTGCTCGATGGATTGTCGGCGACCACGCACTGGCGGCAATGCGCGCGGCTCGCGGCTCGATATCCACTGGTGTCGGTCGAGACCGATCCGATCTTCGTGCGCGCTGGCAAGATTTTTACTTCGGCCGGCGTGACCGCCGGGATCGATTTGGCGTTGGCGCTGGTCGAGGAAGATCACGGACGCGAAGTTGCGCTCGCAGTGGCGCGCGAACTGGTCATGTTCCTGCGACGGCCCGGCGGGCAGTCGCAGTTTTCGGTTCAGCTCAGCGCGCAGCAGGCGGATCGCGAGCCGATTCGCGATCTGCAGCAATGGATCGCGGATCATCCGGGCGCCGATCTGTCGGTGGAAGCGCTGGCGCGGCGAACCGCGATGAGTCCGCGTAATTTCGCCCGCGTATTCGCGCGCGAAGTAGGCGTGACGCCGGGAGAATTTGTCGAGAACTCGCGCGTCGAAGCGGCGCGCCGCCGGCTAGAGGAATCCGGCGCGGGCGTCGATTCGATCGCTTCCGCGTGCGGCTTCGGCACGCGCGAGTCGATGCGCCGCGCGTTTATCCGCACGCTGCACGTGCCGCCGAGCGCGTATCGCAGCCGCTTTCATCAAAAACTGAGCGCCTGACGAAAAGGAGATTGCCATGCGAATTGCTTTCCTGATTTTCGATGACCTGACGACCCTCGACGCGGTTGGACCGTTCGAGGTGCTGTGCCGAATTCCGGCCGGCGAAATGATGTTCGTCGGCGAGACCGCGGGTATCAAGCGCGCCGATCCTAAATCGCTCGGCATCGTCGCCGACTATTCGATTGCCGACGTGACCAGCGCCGACATCCTGGTCGTGCCCGGCGGACGCGGCGAGGCACAGGTGCGCGAGAAACCGCACATGCTCGAGTGGGTCCGCCAAATCGACGCGACCACGCAATGGACTACGTCAGTCTGCACGGGATCATTGGTGCTGGGCGCGGCCGGCCTGCTGAGGGGACGCCCGGCGACCACGCATTGGGCACGACTCGAGAAGCTGCGCGACTTCGGCGCGGAGCCGCGCTCCCAGCGTATCGTCGAGGACGGCAAAATTATCACCGCCGCAGGAGTTTCCGCCGGCATCGACATGGCGCTGCATCTCGCGCGTCGCGTCGCTGGCGACACTGTGGCACGCGCTATCCAGGTCGGTATCGAATACGACCCGCAGCCACCGTTTGACGGAAACGCGAGCCACGCGCCCGCCGAGGTCATGGAAGTCCTGCGCCCGCGCTACCAGAGAGCATCCGCGTCGAATTAAAGCATTCGAACTCAAGCTCGCGGTGGGACTATAAGTAGTTGCAACGCTACCGGAGGCTACCGCCATGGCTGATCAATTCACCGATCGTATCGACGTTCATTTTCACTATCTGAGTCCGGAGTATCGCGAGAAAATGATCGACGCCGTTGGCAGTTGGGCCGATGGATTTCCAGCGCCGCAATGGAGCGCCGAGGCCACGCTCGCGATGATGGATCGGATGAACATCGCGACCGGGATGCTATCGGTGTCTTCGCCCGGAGTGCATTTCGGCAACGATGCGAAGGCTCGTCTGCTGGCCCGATCCGTCAACGAGTTTGCCGCGCGCACGATCTCGGACCATCGCGGACGCTTCGGCGGCTTTGCCAGCCTGCCGCTCCCGGACGTCGACGGTGCGCTCAACGAGATTGCCTATGCGCTGGACACGCTCAAGCTCGACGGAGTGGTCGTGCTGACCAACTTCAACGGCGTGTACCTCGGCGACAAAAGGCTGGACCCGGTGTTCGATGAGCTCAATCGGCGGGGCGCGGTGGTCTTCATTCATCCCACCTCGCCGATATGCTGGCAGCAGAGTGCGCTCGGATATCCGCGCCCAATGATCGAGTTCACCTTCGATAGCACGCGCGCGGTCGTCAACCTGATTTTCAGCGGGACAACGGCGCGCTGTCCGAAACTCCGTATCATCGTGCCGCACGCGGGTGGCACCCTGCCTTTCCTGGCGCGGCGAATCGGCATGTTCGGCCGCGGTCTCGCCCGCGGCAGTGACAAGAATCCGATCAACACTGAAGAGCATCTGCGGCGGCTCTACTATGATCTTGCAGGATCGCCCGGCTCGAATGCGATCGCGCCGCTACTCGAGATGACCGAGCGCTCGCATATCCTCTACGGCAGCGACTACGTCCACACGCCGGAAGCGGTAGTGTCTGCGCATCTTGCGGAGTTGTTGAGCAGCAAGCTCTTGTCGCCGGAAGACTTCCGCGCGATCGGACGTGGCAACGCCCTCGCGCTGTTCCCGCGCCTCGCGTGATTCCTTCTAGAACGCGAAGCGCTCGCCGACCATCTCCTCGCTCTTTTTCCACAGGTCGTTGGCGTGGGCGAGGTTGAGCGCGTAGGAGCGGACGCCGACGCGCGAATTCACGTCGTCATTCACCGCGCATACGTGACAGTCTTCGCAATAGTGACCGCCTACCGCGTCGGCTGCCCCGACGAAACCGCTCCACACCGAAGTCGCCGATCCTTGCGGCACCGTCTTGAAACGAAACGCCCGACCCTGACTGCTTTCAGCCTTGGCTATTCGCGCTCTCATCTGCTCGAGGAGTTCAGGCGTCATATGGCGCGCGAGCTCGGTCTGGATTCCGCCTGGATGAATTGAGGTCGCGCGCACGCCGCGCCCTTTGAGCCGATCGTCCAGCGCCACCGCGTAGAGAATATTCGCCGTCTTCGAGCGACCGTACGCGGTGAACGCTTGATAAGGAGTTCGTTCGAAATTCGGATCTGCGATATCGACATCGCTTATCTGATGACCCGCCGACGAGAGCGTGACGACTCGGGAGCCCGATTTCAGCAGCGGCACCAGCCGGTTGACGAACACGAAGTGCCCCAGGTGATTCGTGCCGAATTGCGTTTCGAAGCCGTCCTGCGTCTTGCCCTGCGGACACGCCATCACGCCGGCGTTCGCGATGATCACGTCGAAATGCTTGCCGCGCTCGAGCAACTCACTGGCCGCCTTGCGCACGCTGGCGAGCGACGCGAGATCCGTTTCGACAAGCTCAACAGCCGGATTGCCCGCTGCAGCGAGTGCGCGCCGCGCTTTCTCCAGATCACGCGCCGTGCCGACGACGGTGCCGCCGTGCGCGACGATCGAACGCGCGGTCTCGACGCCGAGACCGGCCGAGACGCCGGTTACCAGCACTCGCTTGCCCGAAAGATTTACGCCTTCGAGGACCTCGTCGGCGGTGGATTCTGCTCCAAAAGTTTTTGCCATTGTGCTTCTCCCAGTCAGGTATTCGACGACGCGCGCGTTTCGCTCAGGCTCAACGCGGCGAAAGCCAAGGCAAGATTCGCATTAAGTGAAAATCCGGGCAACCCGACGACTTCGGATCAAAATCGCCGGCTCCCTTGCTCAATCGGGAACCGGCGATACGTCCGTTTCCGGACCACTCGGATCGGCGCTGCTAATGTTTCTCGCCGCCGGCGGGACCCTTACCGTGCCCGTCGTGCACTTCATCTCCCTTGAAGCTGGCGACCTGCTCGGGATGCTTCGACGGCTCAGGTTTTTCGCCAACCTTTGGAACTGGACCTTTGTAGCCGTGCTGAACATCGTAGTGAGTATCTACGTGGCCCTGGAAATGCTCCGGGCCGTGATACCAAGGGCCTGCGCCAACGAACACGCCACCTGTAAACCACTCCGGGCCGTAGTAGCCGTAAGGAGCACAACCATAAGGCGGGTAGTCATAGTAACCGTAGGGACATTCTGGCGCCGGGCCGATGTTTATGGTGACCTGAGCCCCTGCTTTAGGAGCCGTCAACGCGAAGCAGACGCCAGCCACTGCAAGGATCGCGAGAAATTTGATTCTGTTCATAGGCATCCTCAATTCCTTTGGCGGGGAAGTTGTCTCCGCGTGTTAATCATAAGTTAGGTCGACGCAGCAGGGCAAAAGTGACTCGATTTCAAAAATAGAGTAAAGGCCGTCTCATCGATGGCGCAGCGAATTTACGAAACTTCCAAACGGCTCGGGCCGATCAGTCACGACCAGCTCACCCGCGCACTGGCCCGGTTCGAGCTAGGCGATTTGCTGACGGTCGAGCCCGTGCCCTTCGGACTCTTCGGGCAGAACTTGTTCGTCAGCTCGAGCGTCGGCGAGTTCGTATTTCGCGGATCACCACATGGTCCCACCCAGTTTCCGACCGAGCGCTTCTTCACGCGCATCCTCCACGAACGGACGAGCGTGCCGGTGCCATGGCCGTATCAGATTGACGATTCGTGCAACTTTTTCCCCTGGAGTTACGTGATCATGCCGCGGATGCCGGGTCTGCAGGTCACGGATCGCAAGGTGCGGCGCGACCTGAGCACTGCCGACCTGCACGCGATCGCCCGGGCGATGGCGCAAACCCTGATCGCGATGCAGCAGGTCACGATGCCTCATTGCGCGCGCTACGATCCCGACCGGGATGTCGTCAGACCGGTGCCGGTCAAGGATCACGCCGAGTGGCCGTTCAATAGCGGCTACGGCGAAATCATTCAGCCGCCGTCGCATCGAGAGCTTGTCACCGCGCGCATCCGCCGCATTCTTGAGCGAGCGCGTACGGCGAGCGATCGCACGACTGGGGCCGATGTCGAGTGGGCGGAAGGTTTGATCGAACGCGTACAGGCTGCGCTGGCAGTTCCCTTCACTCCGTGCTTCACGATGGAGGACTACAAGGAAGGCAATGTAGTAGTGAGTCGAACCTTTGATGGATGGCAGGTCAGCGGGGCGTTCGACTTCATGGGATGCTATTTCGGCGATGGCGAGACCGATCTGTCGCGAATCACGGCCGAATATTTCGATGAAGATCCCGAGTTGGCGCGTGAGTTCCTGACGACGTTCCTGCAAATCCGCGCGCCCCGGTCCGGTTTCCGCGAACGCTTCTCGCTCTACATGCTGCTCGACCGGCTGATCATCTGGGAGTATCTCCAGCGGCACGAGGCTGAAGTCGCGTCCAAGATGGGAACGCTGCGCGACTGGACTGAACGATATACCCGGATTGCGGACGCGCTGGGTATCGGCGGCTGAGTGGTCGCGAAAGGTTCTGCCTAGAGCGGGGGCCGCTTGCGCGATTGTTCCTGTTGGCGCAATTCGACGCGGCGGATTTTTCCGCTGACTGTCTTTGGCAGCTCGCCGACAAATTCTATTTCGCGCGGGTATTTGTAGGGGGCGGTGATCCGCTTGCAGTATTCCTGGAGCTCGGTGATGAGGCGGTCGTTAGGTTCGGCGCCGGGACGAAGTTTTATGAACGCTTTCACGATCGATCCGCGATCCGCGTCCGGCGATGCCACCACGGCGGACTCCATTACCGCGGGATGTTCAAGCAGCGCGCTTTCTACTTCGAACGGGCCGATTCGGTAGCCGGCGGAAATTATCACGTCGTCGGCGCGGCCGACGAACCACAGGTAGCCGTCGGCGTCGCGAGTCGCCTGGTCGCCGGTCAGGTACCATTCGCCGCGAAACACGCTGGCGGTTTCTTCGGCGTTTTTCCAATATTCCAGGAACAGCGAGGGCGGGCGCTCGGGAGTTACGCGCACGCCGATTTCGCCGACCTCGTCGATCCCCGCCTCGGCGAGCTCGTTGTTGATGACGCGGACGTCGTGGCCGGGGAACGGTAGACCCATCGAGCCGGGCTTCACCGGCATCGCGGGCATGTTGGCGGCGAGGATGGTGGTTTCGGTCTGTCCGTAGCCGTCGTGAATCGTGAGGCCGAGATGCTGTCGCCAGACTTCGATCACTTCGGGATTCAGCGGCTCGCCTGCTCCGGTGCAATGCCTCAGTGCGGGGAATGAGTAATCGCCGAGTTTCTCCTTAATGAGTATTCGATACTCAGTCGGTGGCGCGCAGAAAGTAGTAATGCGGTAGCGCGCGAGCAAGTCGAGTTCCCTGGCCGCGTCGAAGCGGCCGTTGTACATAAAGGTCGTCACGCCGTTCATCCACGGTCCGAACAGCACGCCGTACGCCGCCTTGGCCCATCCGGTGTCCGAGGTTGTCCAATGGATGTCGCCGGGACGCAAGTCCAGCCAGTTAAGCCCGGTGAATTTGTGACTGTAAGTATAGGAGTGACTATGCAGTACCGCCTTCGGCTCGCGGGTCGTGCCGGAAGTGTAGTAGCAAATCGCCGGTTCGGACGATTTGGTATTGGCGGACTTGAACGCGGGCGTCGCGTGACCCATGTACTCCTGCAAGCTGATCCATCCGGTGCGGGTGGCGCCGCAAATGAAGTACTGCGCGACGCCGGGGCATTCCTTGCGCAGGTCCGCGATCATCGAGGCATTCTCGACGCAGGCGATAATCGCGCGTGCGCCCGAATGGTTCGCGCGATAGATCAAATCCTTCTCCCGCAGCATCGAGGTGCACGGGATGACGATTGCGCCAAGCCTGAGCGCGCCAATATACGCCGCCTGCCACAGCGTGATTCGCGGCAGCACCAACATGACCGCGTCGCCGCGCCTGATTCCGTGGCCGGCGAGGACGTTGGCAATGCGTTTCGATTGGACGGCGATGTCCGCGAAGGTCAGGCGCGCGCGCTTGCCCTCGCTGTCTTCCCACAGGATTGCGACACGCCGCGGGTCTTCCGCGAATTTGTCGATTACGTCCGCGAAGTTGAAATGCTCGGGCGTCTCCCAGCGGAAGTCGCGATACGCGCGCTGATACGCCTCGAGAGCGTCGAGCTTTGCTGAATCATTCATGCGCGCGAGTTCCCGCGCGCCGCATGTTCGGCCGGCGCTTGCGATCGCTTCGCCGCCGCCTTGATATATTTCACCGTCACCGGCGATAGGTCGTCGCGTTCGACGCGCACATCGATTATCGCGAACGATTTGCAGTCGTGGGCGGCGCGGAGCGCGTCGCGCAACTGCTCGACGGTGGTCGCCTCGAAGCCTTCGCCGCCCCAATCGCGCGCGAGTTGCGCGTACGGCCACGACGGGATGTCGAGCAGGTCGCGGCGCTCGGCAATCGGCCGGAAGATGCCCCATCCGCCGTTGTTGATCACGACGACGATCGGATTGACGCCTTTGGCGGGCGCCTGCGAAATTTCCGGTCCGGTCATCTGAAAGCCGCCGTCGCCGCACATCACCAGCGGCCGCAGACCGCTGCCGATCTGCGCGCCGAGCGCGGCCGGCACCGCAAAGCCCATCGAGGCGTAAAATCCCTGCGCGAAATAGGCGTTGTTGTGCGGCACCCGAATGTCGAGGCCGCCGAACAGCATGTCGCCTGACTCGGCGACGACCAGGTAGTCGCGTTTGTCGGCCAGGAATTCGTTGACGGTGGACAAAATCTGCGCGACCTTGACCGGCTTGCCATTGCGCGCGGCAATCTCACGAAGGTTGTCGGCGTAGACCACCTTCTCATGATGACGCCGCAGCTTCTGGCGCAGGAGCGCGCGCGCGAAATCGCGCACCCCGACGTCGGTGTAGGTGTGATACTTCACATCGACCTTGCGATCGACCGCCCACACCGTCCGCCCCTGAATCACGTGCGGCGGACGGTTGCCGAAGTTCATGTCGGTTTTCAGGCATCCGAGGTTGAGCACGAAGTCGGCGGCGTCCATCCGCGCGGCGATCGACGGCGGACTTATCGGACCGACGTGCACGCCCATGTAGAGCGGATGGTCCATCGGGAACGCGCCCTTGCCGAGCACCGTGGTAAACACGGGCGCGCCCATCGCTTCGGCCAGCTCGACCAGGTCGTGCGACGCCTTGAAGCGGTGAATCTCGATACCGGCGATGAGCACGGGCTTGCTGCTCTCGTTGAACATCGCGGCCGTCTCGTTCGCGGCTTCCTCGACCTTGCGCGCGTCGGATTCCTGGAAGTGGAGCTGACCGTCCCATTCGATGAGCTGCTCGGGTACTTCGATTTGGCGGTCGACCATGTCGCGATGAATCTCGACGTAGCCGGGACGCTGCTCGGCCCAGATCTGTTTCACGACGCGATGCAAATCGGCGG
>DATNLS010000104.1:0-4288 GCA_035602775.1 Candidatus Acidiferrales bacterium
CGCTCCCGACCCATCCGGCGATTGTCAGCAGCTACGACTTCAGGTTCGCGGTCGTCCCAATGATGTACAACGGCGAGATCGCGTACCTGCAAAGCGGGGTGCAGGTGGCGCTGGTGCAGGAATCGGTCGACAACCTGCGCAACCTGCTGCTGCTGATGGTGCCGATCGTGCTGCTGCTTTGCGTCGGCGGCGGATACTTGCTGGCGGGCCGAGCGCTGCGCCCGATTGAATCGGTGACGGCGGAGCTCGACGCGATTGGCCCGACGAATCTGAGCTCGCGGCTGCCAGTGCCGGCGGTGGCCGATGAACTCGCGCGGCTGGCGGCGGAAATCAACTCGCTGCTCGAGCGGCTGGAGCGCGCGTCGGCGACCGAGCGCAGGTTCGCCTCGGACGCCGCGCATGAACTGCGGACGCCCCTGTCGGTGCTGCGTACGGGGCTGGAAGTAGCACTGGCGCGCGAGCGCACGCCCGCGGAAAATCGCGCGGCCCTTGGCGCGGCGCATCGCGAGGCGCTGTCGCTGTGCCGGATTGCCGACGAACTGCTGATGCTCTCGCGGCTCAATGGCGAGGTGATGGTCGATCGGCATCGGCTGAACCTGCGCGCGCTGCTGAGCGAGATCGCGGCGACCGTCGGACCGCTGGCGCAGGCGCGTGAGCTGAAGCTTTCGGTCGACGCGCCCGAGGACGTTTTCGTCAACGGCAACGAGGGGCATCTGCGCCGCTTGATCGTAAATCTGCTCGACAACGCGCTCAAGTTCACGCCGGCAGGTGGCTCGATCGACGTTGCGCTGAAGAGTGACGCGAACCGCGCGATACTCCGCGTCGCCGACACCGGCGAAGGAATCCATCCGGCGGAGCTGCCGCATATTTTCGATCGATTTTATCGTGGTGCAGGATCGCCCGGCGAGGGCAGCGGGCTAGGCTTGAGCCTATGCCGCGAGATTGCACGGGCGCATGGCGGCGAGATCGCGGCCGCGAATCTGCCGTCCGGCGGAACCGCGTTCGTCGTCACGCTGGCGCTCCACAAAGAGGACCCGCATCGAGCGACGGTGCCGCTGCGATAACCGCGCGCGCCCACAAATCACCTTAACTTCCATTAATTTGGCCCATTGGCAGACCGCTGTTACTCTGCCGGGCATGGAGCCGACTCGCCGTCGCCTATCTGCGGCCGTGCTTGTTACCGCGATCCTGAGCTGGACGCTGGTGGCATCCGCCGCGACCATTACTCTGTCCGACGCGATCGATCGCGCGCTGCACCTGGCGCCGTCGGTGGACGTCGCCGCGGCGGCGAGCGATATGAGCGTCGCGCAAATGCACGAGCAGCGCGCCCCGCTGTTTCCAACCGTCGGCGCGGGCGCCGAGTACTACCAGGCGCCGGGCTACAACGAGGTCGTTACCAACCGCGGACTTTCGGCCGCGATGCTGACGCTCGACTACACGGCGTGGGATTGGGGACGGCGGCAGGCGCGGCTGCGCGCCGCGGAGTACGTGAACGAAGCGTCGCGGCTGGGAGTGGCGGCGGCACGCGCGCAAATCGTTTTCGATACATCGATTGCCTATTTCGATTTGCTGCGCGCGCGCGGAGAGCAGCGCGATCTGCAGGCGAGCCTAGATCGCTTGACGCGCTATGTGACGACGATTGAGCAACTGGAAAAAAGTGGACACGCAATCACCAATGACGTGCTGAAATTCCGCACGGCGCACGACAGCACTGAGCTCGCGCTCGACGCGGCGCGCAGCAACAGCGAGCGCGCGTCGGCGACGCTCGGCAGCTTGATTGGCGAGCCCAATCAGCCCGACCTCGACGTCGCGAGCCTGAGCGGAGTTCCGCCAAAGCCGTCGGGCGATCTCGCGCTGAGCCCGGTGATGCAGGCGGCGCAGCGCGCGATTGCCTCGGCTGACTCGCAAATCGAGGCGGCAAAGGCCGAGCGGCTGCCGACGTTCCAGGTCGCGTTCACCACCGGATTTGTCGGGGTCGATCCGCCGGAGACCATCGCGCACAATTTTGGCGGCTCGTACGACGGCGTCGTGTCGCTGCCGGTGTTCGACGGCGGCCTGATTTCCTCGCACATCGATCAGGCGAAGGCCAAGGCGCATTCGGCGACAGCGCAGGCGCGTGAGGTCGAGTACATTCTCAAACGGCGAGTCGCGGACGCGTCGCTTCGCTACGATGATGCGAATCGGCAGCTCGACATCTTGACGCGTGCGCAGCCGACCGCCGACGACAACTTCGCGCTGACCTGGACGCGGTTCCTGGGCGGCGGCTCGGCGACGATGCTCGAGGTGCTGGACAGTTATCAGCAGGCCGAGCAACTGCGCCTCCAGCGGCACGACCAGGAATTCAACGCGCGCGAAGCAGTGGCGGAGGCCAATTTGCTCTTCGGCCGTATCCAGTAATGAAGCGCGCGGGCTCGAATTGTCGGGTCGTTGCGATTTTCGCAGCGGCCCTTGCGACCGTGCTGCTCGCGGGATGCGGCGGCGGGAAGCACCGCGACGACGAGGATTCGGCGCCGGCCAATCCGATCCTGCTGGTGAGCGCGGCCACGGCCGAAGTTCATCCGATGACGAGCGAGTTGCGGCTGCTCGGAAAGACGGTCGCGACGCATCACGTGATCGTACGTGCGCCGACTGCCGGGCGAGTGACGGGAATAAAACTCCAGAGCGGCGATTCGGTGCGCAAGGGCCAGGTCGTCGCGCACGTCGTCAATCGCGAAATCGAAGCGGCGGAAGCCGGGCTCGAAGTCGCGCGCAAGATCGATCCGCAGGACGCCGCGGCGCTGAGCGCATCGGTCGTACGGCAAAATCATAGCTCGGGAATACCGGTGATCGCGCCGGAGTCCGGGATCGTCTCGCAACCGCCCGTCACCAACGGCCAGATGGTAGCCGACCTCGACACGCTGGTCGATCTGATCGATCCGAAAAGCCTTTACGTCGATACGGCGATGCCGTTGGGCGAGCTCTCGATGGTGAGACCCGGGATGGCGGCGACGGTGACGACGCCATTTCGCCCCGGCGTCGAGTTTCCCGCGCGCGTCGCAGCGCTGTTGCCGAATTTCGACGCGGCCAGTGAGACTTCGTCGGTACGAACGGATTTCACCGGGCCCGAGCGTATCGCGGAAGCGGGCGCGCCGGTCGAGGTGCGCATCGTCACCACGAATGTGCCCGACGCGATCGTCGTTCCGGCCGCCGCGCTGTTTCAGGATCAGGGCGTGGATCGGTACCACGTGTTTGTCGTCGGCGCCGACGCGCGCGCGCATCGCACGGACATCAAAGTCGGACTGCGCGATCGCGATCGAGTCCAGGTAACCGAGGGCATCAAGGCCGGCGACCTTGTCGTGACCTCCGGCGGCTATGCGCTCTCCGACGGCCTTGGCGTTCGCGTCGCGCAGGGAAATCAATGACCCGCGGCAGCTCGACCCTGGCGGTGCTGTCGGTGCTGGCGGCGAGCGTGCTCGGCGTCATCCTGGCGCGAACAATTCCGAGCGCGGTGTTCCCGGAGATGACGTTTCGCCGTGCGACGATTATCGCTGACAGCGGCGATCTACCGGCGGATCAAATGCTCGCGTCGGTCACGCGGCCGCTGGAGGAAAGCGTTTACAGCGTGGACGGTGTGACGCTCGTGCGCTCGACGACCACCCGAGGCAGCTCCGAGATAGACGTCACCTTCGGCGAAGACTCCGATCCGCAGGTCAGCTTCCAGATGCTGAACGCGGCGGTCGCGCATGCGCGCGCGCAGTTGCCGAACGATACCTCCGTCGACGCGTTGCTGCTGACCACCGGCACTTTTCCGATCGTCGATTTGAGCCTGAGCTCGAAGGTTCGCAGCCTGCCGGAGCTGACCGATATCGTGAACTACGATCTGGTTCCGAGCCTCCATCGAATCGACGGGACTTACCGCGTCGGCGTGATCGGCGGCAAGTATCGCGAGTTTGTCGTGCGACTCGATCCGGCCCAGATGCTGCAGCATGACCTGTCGCCTGCCGACGTCGTCTCGGGGCTCGCGAAGAACAACGTGATCGCGTCGGCCGGCCGGATGAACGAATCGCATCGGATGCTGCTGACGGTGGTGACGACCGATTTGCATCAAGCCGACCAGATTGCCGCGGTGCCAATCACCGCCGCCGGCGGCCAACCGATTCGCGTCAGCGACGTCGGTTCGGTCGAGCTTGGAATCCAGGAAGACTACATCCGCGCCGCGTCGGAGAATGGCGCGGCGGTGCTGGTGGGAATTTCGCGCCGGCCAAGCGGCAGTACGGAGCAGGTCGCGGCTGAGGCGCGGCAGATCCTC
>DATNLS010000044.1:0-2325 GCA_035602775.1 Candidatus Acidiferrales bacterium
GCAAAGAACGATCCGCTCGGCGCGTATCCGCGAAACAACTGCTTGCGGCCCGGCGTTGAAATTTTCCCCGCCGAGGTTTTCAGGCGACCGCGATCCTTGTACTCGACCAGCTTGTAGACGAAGTCGGCCGCTGGCGCGTCGTCGCTGACGGCGAGCGCGGTGCCGACTCCGAACGCATCGATCGGCGCGCCGCCGTCGACCAGTTCCGCGATTCGATATTCGTCGAGATTGCCGCTCGCGACGATCGCAATATCGCCGAAGCCGGCCTGGTCCAGAATCCGGCGGGCTTTGCGGCTCAGCTCGTCGAGGTTGCCGCTGTCCAGCCGCACGCCCTGGATTTTCGCGCCCGCTTCGCGAACCTTGGCCGCGACCGCGGCCGCGTTTTCGACGCCGCGCACGGTTTCGTAAGTGTCGACCAGCAGCGTGCTGAGAGTCGGGAAGCTCGCGACGAAATCGCCGAACGCGTCGCGCTCGCTTTCGTGCGCCATCACGAAGCTGTGACTCATCGTGCCGAAAACCGGGATGCCGTAGCGCCTGCCGGCCAGCACGTTGGCGGTGCCGTGAAAGCCTGCCATGTAGCTCGAGCGCGCCGCGATGAGCGACGCGTCGGCGCCCTGTGCGCGGCGCGGACCGAAGTCCACCAGGCGCCTGCCGCCGGCAACCGCGAAGCATCGCGCGGCCTTGGTGGCGACGATCGAAGCGAAGCCGAGCTGGTTGAGCACCAGCGTTTCGATGAGCTGGGCCTCGATCAGCGGCGCGCGAATCTCGGCGATCGGCTCGCCGGGGAAATAGATCGTGCCTTCGGGCAGCGCGCGGATCGAACCGGTGAAGCGAAGGTTGGAAAGGAATTCGAGAAATGCCGGCTTGAAGAGCTGCAGCGATTCGAGATGCCCGATCGCGCCCGCGTCGAAACGATATTCCTCGAGCGCCTCGATCAGCCGTTCGATGCCCGCGGCGATCATGAAGCCGCGCCCCGGCGGCATCCGGCGCATCGCGACTTCGAACGACGCGGTGTCGTTAAAGCCGTGCTCGAAGAACGCCGCGCCGACCGTCAGCTCGTAGAGGTCGGTGAGCAGCGCGACCTCCGCGGGGTCGAGTCGGAGATCTATCGGCATCCGGCATGTCTCCTTCTCATCCGCAAGCGATTCGTCCTTGCTAGCGGGGAGGCCGCGCCGGCACGGGCGGGTTTGGCGCGGGAGGTGGCGGCGCCGGCTCCTGCACGATGCGAGTTTCGCCCATCGGGCGATCGCGCAGGATGTTAGCCATCTGCTTGAGCCGCTGATCGACGAGATAGTTGATCGTGCCGGGCTGGTCGATTGTTCCCGCGCGCACGCCGGTCAAAGTCTCGATCCCGCGATCGATCGTGTCGATCGGATAGATGTGAAATTCGCCGCGATCGATTGCGCCGGTGGTCTCCGGATCGAGCATCAGATTCGACACGTTCGTGCGCGGCACCATCACGCCCTGCGTGCCGGTGAGCCCGATCGCTTTGCACACGCGGTAGAAGCCCTCGACCTTCTGATTGACGCCGCCGATCGCCTGCACCGTGCCGTATTGATCGACCGAGCCCGTCACCGCGAGATCCTGCCGTATCGGAACGCCCGACAGCGCCGACAGCAGCGCGTACAATTCGGTCGAACTGGCGCTGTCGCCGTCGATTCCCGAGTACGATTGCTCGAAGCAGATGCTCGCCGACATCGCGATCGGATGCTGCTGCCCGAATCGCGCGCGCAGAAATCCGCTCAGGATCATAATTCCCTTGTCGTGCGTCGACCCTGACATTCGCGCCTCGCGCTCGATGTTGATAACGCCCGCTTGCCCGAGCGCGACGGTCGCGGTCACGCGCGATGGACGCCCGAAGCTGTAACCGCCGACATCGAGTACCGCCAGGCCGTTGATCTGTCCGACGCTGGTGCCGCGAATATTGACGATGAGCGTGCCTTCGGCGATGAGACGTCGGATTTCCTCTTCGATAAAATTCAGCCGCAGCATCCGTTCGCCGAGCGCGCGCTCGACGTGCGCCGCGGTCACCCGCTGAGCCGCCTCGTTGCGCGCGAAGTACGCCGACTCGCGCGCGAGGTCGTCGATCGGCTCGAGCATCGCGAGCACGCGCGATCGGTCGCCGGCCATCCGCATGCCGAATTCCACGATCTTCGCCAGCGCGCCCGCGTCGAACGGCGGCAGATTCTCTCTGCGCGCCAGCGCCCCCACGCGCGCGGCATAGTGCGCCGCCGCCGCGCCGTCAGCCACGACCGACGGCCGCATCTCGGCTTTTACTTTAAACAGTTCCGAGAAATCCGGATCGTAAAAATAAAGCAGGTTGTA
>DATNLS010000124.1:0-11021 GCA_035602775.1 Candidatus Acidiferrales bacterium
AGAAGCCGTCGGGTGGCGTGCGATCGGGATTGCGCGAGGCCGACCAGCGCGTGCCGCCGCGATCGCCGGCACTGTCGGCAGCGCTGGATCTCGCGGTCGAGCGCGGCGGTATCATCAGTCCGCAAGCGGTGTGGACAACCAATCCCGCGGCTGACATTTTAGCTTTCGCGAATCAGCCGCAAATCGGATGGCTGCTGCTGGGATCCCATCGCGCGGTCTTCCGCTCCGACTTCCTGGGCGGCGTGGTCCGCGAAATCCTGGACAAGGCGCGCGCGTTGCCGGTTAACGTAGCGGTGGTGATTCACGGTGGCGGGCGGCCGCTCGACCGGGTCTTCGCGGTTGTCGATCGCGGTACGCATGGCCGCGCGGCGCTCGACCTCGCGCTGCGGGTGGCGCTGCGCAAGAAGTCCGGCCTGCATGCGGTGCTGGTGCCGGAGGACGGCACCGCTGAAGATGCCGAACTGCTCGAACTGATTCGCGACGCCGGCCGCGCACTCGGACGCCGGCTGCATACCGACGTGCTGAGCGCGCCGACGGCGGCGCAACTCGCGCGTCAAACGCCCGGCGGCCTGGTGGTCGTCGCAACTAACCTCGCGGACCGAGTCGGCCTCTCTCCGGAAGATCTAAGCGACCCCAAACGATGCGTCGTGGTAGTGCAAGGATCAGAAACCGCACCCGCCCGCCTGGGCGCCCGCACGATCGAGCATCATCGAAGCGTCAAGCCGTAGCCGATTCAGAGCAGGAGCGTGCCAGATGGAAGAGTGGAGTTCTTTCACGGGTCTGTAAATCTCGGCCCTGCGATTGCTTGGAAATTTCAAGGCATAGCTTTTGCTCATTTTTCCGGGTCCGAAGACGCTTGAGGCGCGCAGTGCCGCTTGCGTGATTGCTGGCTTGCGTGCGCGAGCCTGATCGCCGGTTCTCCGCACCTCAACGTCGAAGTTGCTCTGAGGACGGCGACAATGAGCATACAGAAAGAAATGGAAGTTTCGAGACGTTTGTTTGCAGCGGCGCTCGTTACAGTCGCGATCGCCGGTTGTTCCACTTCACGGCAACAGCCGCCCGCCAATGCCAATGTCGCCGCGTCTTCGCCGGCGGCGCAGCCCGTGAAAGAGGCTCAGGCCAAGCCCGCCGCAGTGCTGCCGGCCGAGGTATCGAGCAAGAGCACCAGCGCGACGATCCTCGAGCAGATTCATCAGGCTGATTTGAAGGAAATCGCGATCGGCAAGATTGCGGAAGGAAAAGCCTCGAGCGACGAGGTTCGAGCCTACGCGGATCAACTCGTGAAGGATCATACGAGTGCCGATCAAATGGTGATCGAGACGGCTCAGAAAAAGGGCGCGCATTTGCATGAGCCGAGTCGGCGCGCGGGCAATCGCGAAAAGCTGGCCGAACAGAAACTGTCGTCGGCCAGTGGGGCTCAATTTGATCGGCTCTTCCTCGAGCAGACCAGCGCCGATCACAAAAGACTTATCAGCGAGCTGAAGCAGGAGCGCGAGGATGCCAGCGACGATGACGTCGAAGCGCTGATCGACAAGATCATGCCGATCCTCCAGCAGCACCAGGATCTCGCGCAAATTCTCATGAAGAAGGAGCAGGCCTAGGTGGCCCGATTCGGAACCATGGCTGAAGCAACAGATCGCGTTTCGTGGGGCAGGCGACTGATCGCAGGAATCGCCGACGGCGTCTTTAGCGCCATCCTGATGATGGGCCTCATGATGGCCTATTCGAGTGCCAATAGTGCAGGCGTGACGACGCCGCTCAAGGATCTGGGTGCGCTCGTATATGGCGTTGAGGCATTGGTCGCAGGATCGATGGCGATACTGGCGGGCGCGGGGATTCAACTCGGATTGTCGATCGTGCTGGGAATCCTGTTCGCGCTATTCACGTCGCGGAAAACTTCGATCGTAGCGGCGCTGTTCGTGGGGATCATGGTGGGAATCGTCATCTGGGTGGCGATGGAACTGGTGGTACTTCCGTACATGGATCCGACGATGGCGGCGCGAATCGCGCTGATGCCGCTGGCGTATTTCGTCGCGCACCTGCTGTTCGGCATCGGTCTCGGATTGACCCCACTCTTCGTTCGGACGTTCAGCCGAAGGCGTGACGAGCGCCGCTTCGAAAGCCCGGCAGAAGCTCTGCCGATCTGACGAGCACTTTGCCATGGGCGCCTATCGAAAACATCCAATTCTTTTCTGGGTCGGCGGTTTTTTCGCGACGCTGATTGTCGCGGTTTTCATCGCCTCGTTCTTCCTCGACGACATAGTCCGGGCGCGAACCGAGACGGCGATGAACCAGAAGCTCAAGGGCTATCATGTCTCACTCGCGCATGCGCACCTGCAATTGCTCGGCGGAATTCTCACGTTGAAGGAGCTCAAGGTCATTCGGCAGGCGCATCCGCGTCCCGCGGTCGCGGACATTGCGTCGATGCGCTTCACGATCCAGGTGAAGGAGCTTTTTTCGCGGCGCGTGGTGGCGGACGTGCTGCTGACGCGTCCGAAAATTCACATCGATGAGACGCAGTTTGTGGCGGAAAAGAAGAGCAGCGTGTCGCTCCGGCAGAAGGGATGGCAGGACGCGCTCGAGGCTGCCTATCCGATCAAGATCAACCGTTTCACGATCTACGATGGGGACGTCGTCTATATCCAGGATCAGGTGAATCCGCCGCTGCACCTGGCGGATCTCAACTTCACCGCCGATAACATCCGCAATATTCACGCACCCGAGAATGACTACCCGTCCCGCTTCCACTCTACCGTGGTGATCTTTAATACCGGCCGGGCCACGATCGATGGGCATGCGAACTTTCTCGAAGAGCCTTTCCCGGGCGCGCGCGCGAAGTACACGATCGAGAACGTGCCGCTGAGCGCGTTCAATCCCGAGATTCGCCAGATCAATATTGACGTGAGCGGAGGGCGGCTGTCGAGTAACGGTCTGCTCGAATACTCGCCCAAGATAACCCGGGTCGAGGTCGACAACGCCAAAATCGACGGGGTTAACGTCGACTATGTTCATACGCCGCAGACTCAGCAGGCGGAAGCGAAGCGGGTGAAGGAGACCGGCCAGGAGATTGAGAAACAGAACAATCGCCCGGCGGTAGATATCAGCGTCCGCGACTTGGACATCAATCACAGCAATTTCGCGTACACCGACAAGACCGGCAACCCGAACTATAAGCTCTTCGTCAATGACACCGACCTGACGATCCAGAATCTGTCCAATCATCAGACTAAAGGGCCCGCGGAGTTGACGCTTCGCGGCAAGTTCATGGGCAGCGGTGATACCAACATCGCAGGTGATTTCCTGGCGAGCCAACAGGGACCCACAATCAACATGAAGGTCGCGATCGAGAATACAGACCTTACCTCGCTGAACGACCTCATGCGCTCATTCGGACGCTTCGACGTCGCGGCCGGCCAGCTCACGGTCTACTCGCAGGTCGCAATCAAGAACGGTGACATCGACGGCTACGTAAAGCCGATATTCGCGAACCTCAAAGTCTATGATTACCAGAAGGATAAGGGCACCGGCTTTTTGCATCAGGCGAAGGAACTGGCGATTGCCGGCGCGTCTCACCTCTTCAAGAATCACAGCACGCAAAATGTAGCGGCAGACGTAGACCTCAAAGGAAAGCTGACGAGTCCGGATATAAGCACGTGGCAGGCGCTCACGCAGGTGGTGCGCAACGCGTTTATCGAGGCGATAATTCCGGGATTCGATCGCGCGGTCGCCTCGAACGGCAATCCCGATACCTTCAAACAGGCCCGAGCGCGCTAAATCCGGAGGCGAAACGTCAAGCCTAAGCCGCTCCGGTTTCGCGAGCCAGCACCTCGCCGGTCTTTCGCTCAACGCCTAGCCAGTTATAGAAGAAGCCGCCGACTGCGGCGCCGGCGATTGGCGCGACCCAGAATAGCCATAGCTGCGAGATGGCCCATCCGCCGACGAACAGCGCGGGACCGGTGCTGCGCGCGGGATTCACCGAGGTGTTGTCCACCGGGATGCTGATCAGATGAATCAGCGTCAGCACCAGACCTATCGGAATAGGCGCGAAGCCGACGGCGACTCGCTTGTCGGTCGATCCGAGGATCACGATTAGGAACATGAAGGTCAGCACGAATTCGGCCACGAAGGCCGCGCCGAGACTGTAGCCGCCCGGCGAATGCGCGCCATATCCGTTGGAGGCGAAGCCGCCGCTCAGATCGAATCCGGCGGTGCCGCTGGCGATCACGTAGAGCACACTCGACGCGATGATCGCGCCGATCACCTGCGCGACGACGTAGGTTGGGACCTCGCGCCCCGGGAATCGCTTGCCGGCCCACAATCCGATCGTGACCGCGGGATTGATATGGCATCCCGAGATCGAGCCAATCGTGAAGGCCATCGTGAGCAACGTCAGGCCGAAGGCGAACGCCACTCCAAGGAATCCGATTCCGGTCTTCGGGAAGCCGGCCGCCAGCACCGCGCTGCCGCATCCGCCGAACACCAGCCAGAAGGTGCCGATCAACTCCGCTGCGAAACGCCGTGACATACTCATGGCCGCCCTCCCCGACGATCAGAGACGTTAGATCGGTTCAGCGGTATCGCGGCGCGAAGTCAAATGCAAACCAGACAGATGCGAAGTGCTGTCCAGAACCTGATATTGGTACTCTTTAAAACTAAACCGGGATCACAACATTGGACTGCTTAAACACCCTCGATCGCGATCAGGTTGCCGCGGGCCGCGGCTTTGCGCACATCGATCAAGGGCCGATATTCCTCGGAGTTGTACCAATTCTTGAGTTCCTGCATGGAGGGGAACTCGATGATGATCAGTTCCTTGGGGGTCCAGGAGCCCTCAAGCACCTCGCGTGCACCGTTACCCACGAGCAGACGGCCGCCATGCTTGACCACCGTCGGGCCCGCAGCGCGGCGGTATTCGGCGATTTTTTCCGGGTCGCTTACTTCCAAATCGACAATCAGATATGCAGCCATGATCCATCACCTCTGCTTTGGCAAGTGCGCATTGTTGAAACGAATCGCTACTTCTTGACCGCTTCGACGTCGATTGAGATCGCGACCTCGTCACCGACCACCACGCCGCCTGCTTCCAGTGCCTTGTTCCAGGTGAGGCCGAAATCGCTGCGATTAATTTTCGTCGTTGCCGACGCGCCAGCGTGTGTTTTACCCATCATGCTAATCGGCTGCGCGGAACTTTCGACGTCGAGCACGACTGGCTTGGTCACGCCATGCAGTGTCAGATCGCCGGTCACTTTCCATTTGTTCGGCCCGGCGGCTTCGACCTTGGTGGATTTGAAAGTAATCGTCGGGTACTTGGCGACGTCGAGAAAGTCGGGACTCTTCAGATGCATATCGCGCTTGTCGACGCGCGTATCGACCGACGACGCGTCGATGGTCGCGTCAATCATGGCCGAGGCCGGGTCGCTGCCGTTGGTCGTGATAGTTCCCGAAGTCTTTTGGAACTGCCCTTTCACGTTCGAGATCATCATGTGGCGCACGGTGAACTCGACATTGGTATGCGCCGGATCGATTTGCCAGGTGTCGGCGTGCGCGAGCGCGGGAAGCACAGCCAGCATCGCGATCGCGATTGCGGTTTTAAAGATCGACGACTTCATAGACGGGCTCCTTCGGTTGGACGGTTAGCGAGCATTGAACACGCGAAGTGGTTGCCTGGCAAGGAGCGAGCTACGAAGGCTCCGCGTCCATGCCGACCGATTTGAGGCGGGTCAACAGCACGATGCCGCTCAGCATCGTGACTATGCCGCAGATGACGACCGCCTGCATCGGGCCCAGGTGTGAACCCAGGTAGCCGACCTCGAGTGCGCCGATCGGAGTCAGCCCAACCGAGGTGAGCTGGTAGGTGCTCATCACGCGCCCGCGCAGATCGTCGTTGACGAACATCTGCACCAGCGTGTTGTTGCTCGCTCTGAAGTTGGTCAGTCCCGCACCGATTAGGAATTGGGCCGCCAGCGAGAGTACGAACGAGCGCGACAGGCCGAAGACTAAGATTCCAATCGCGGAGAGAAAAAGCCCGGCGAGCAGATTGTTCCTCATCCCCCGCGTCGAGACGCGCGACGCCAGCGTGACCGCGCCGACGACCGATCCGAGCCCTTGGATCGCCGCGAGGAATCCGTAGGTGCGCGCATCGCCGTGGAGCACGTTCCTCGCGAACAGCGGAACCAGTACCAGGTACTGGTAGCCGAAGCCGTTGGTCACCGCCGCCAGCACCATCTGGTAGAAGAGCGGGCGATTGGTCCATACGTAGGCAAGGCCCTCGCGCAGTTGATGAAGCATGCGCGCGCCGGCGCCGGCGATCACGCGGGCGGGAATATCCATCCGGGTCAGGCTCCAGATGACGGCGAGGAAACTCACGCCGTTCAGGAAAAAACAGGTGCCGATGCCCAGCCATGCGATCAGCAATCCGGCGACCGCCGGACCAATCATGCGCGCGCTGTTGAACATCATCGAGTTGAGCGCGATCGCGTTGGCGAGATCTCCGTAACCCACCATCTCGACCACGAACGATTGGCGACCGGGCATGTCAAACGAGCCGACGGTGCCGTTGAAGGCGGCGAGCATGATCACGTACTCGACGCGCACCGTGCCGGTCCACGTCAGCGCCGCGAGCGTGAACGCGCTCAGCATGAGCAGGATTTGAGTGGTGATTATCAGGCGGCGGCGATCGAGCCGGTCCACAATCACACCTGCGAACAAGCCCACCAGCAGGATCGGCGTGAACTGCGCGAACGTCACGACTCCGAGCATCGTCGCCGAGTTGGTCAGCTTCAGCACCAGCCACGCCTGCGCGGCGCTCTGCATCCAGGTGCCGGCGAGCGAGGTGAGCTGGCCGAAGAAGTAGAGACGATAGTTGCGATGGCGCAGCGCGCGAAACGCGCCGCGTCGGTCGCGCGAAACTTCGTCTGGCGGCTGGATCTGGTCGGGTTGCCCGGTGCCCAGCGCGGGCGCGGCGTCGCTCTCAGGCACGGCGCGCCGACTTGTTGTTAAACGCGGCGATACGCTCTTGCATGTCGGGACCGACGCCGTAGTTCCGGTACACCTCGTGCGACAGGCCGTGGCGCAGAGACAAGCCGTCGGTATCGATCAGCAGCCGCTTGTTGGCGCGATGACTGAACCACGAATTGGCGAGGATAGTGTCGGCCAGCGCGCGCAGCTCCTTGTCGAACGAATCGTCAGGCACACAGATATTCGCAAGGCCCATCGCGGCAGCTTCAACGCCGGAGTAAGTGCGGCAGGTCAGCATCATCTCGCGGGCCTTGGAGAGACCGACCCGTCGCGGCAAGCGCTGGCTCATCCCCCAGATTGGAGTGAGCGCCCATCGCGCATGAGTATCGGCGAATTTCGCACTCTCCGCCGCGACAATCAGATCTCCCGCGAGCGCCAACTCGAGCGCGCCGGTGTAGCAATGTCCATGCACCGCTGAAATGACCGGCTGCGGCAGGTCCGCGAGCCGCTCGATCGTCTCAGATTGAAAGTGCGGCTTGGGCGCGCGCTCGCCCTTGGCGATGTCGGCGAGATCGTGCCCGGCGGAGAAGCACTTGCCCGCGCCGCGCACGACGACGAGGCCGATGCGCTCCGTCTCGATCTCGAGCTGATCGATGTGGGCGCTCAATTCGACGAACATCTCGACGTTGAGCGAGTTGAGTTTCTCGGGGCGGTTGAGCGTGAGGGTGGCGAGACCGTCCCGGTCTTCGCGAAGCACTAATCCAGCCATAATTGTCCTCCGATCGAGATGCAGACTAATCAGCGCAGCGCAGCTTCGCAAATAACCGAGTCCGAAATTCATCAGCCGCGTTTGACAGATCGCGTGGATCTTACTAGATAGTGAGCATGCTCACACCTGAGCGTGCTCAGTTTCAGCGGCAAACTCTGAACGGGAGTCCGAGCCGCATCGAGCGCAGCAAGCGCGACAAGCTCGAACGGATTAAACGCGCGGCGCGAAAACTGTTCGGCCGCAAGGGCTTCGAGGCTACCACCACGCGCGAAATCGCCGCCGCCGCCGATATCGGCGCCGGCACCCTGTTCCTCTATGCCGGCACCAAGGAAGACCTGCTGGTGCTGCTCTTCCGCGAAGATATGAGCGGCGTGGTCAGCGACGCGTTCGCCACGATGCCCGCGCGGCCGCTGCTCGAGCAGGTGCTGCATCTGTTCGGCGCGATGATCGCGCTGCACGAGCGCGATCGCGGGTTGGCGCGCGTATTCGTGCGCGAACTGCCGTTCGTCGAAGATCGCCGTCACGGCGTGGCCGAAATGGTGGCGACCCAGCTGGCGGGGATTGCCAACCTGATCGAGCAAGCGAAGGCGCGCGGCGAACTCAGAGCGGACGTCCCCGCGACACGCCTCGCGCACAGTCTTTTTGCCCTTTTCTTCTTCCAGTTGCAGCGATGGCTGGGCGCCGATCCGACCAGCAGCAGGCAGCGTGACGAGTATCTGCACGCCGCGCTCAAATTGCAGCTCGACGGTCTGCGCAACCTGCCGTCGAAGATGCCGGCAAACAAAAACGCAAAGCCGGCCCGGCGCGCGCTCGGGGGTTCCACTGCGGCGGCGCGACGAAACGGTCGGGGAGGTCGCTGATGGCAGCACGCACCGGACGCGAATTTCTCGCGAGCCTGTCCAGGCCGCGCGAGCTCTGGGTCGGCGACGACAAGGTGACCGACATCGTGTCGCATCCCGCATTCGCCGGTGCGGCCGATACGCTGGCGCGGATTTTCGATCTCCAGCATGAGGCGCGCGACGTCTGCCTGATGCCGGATCCCGAGACTGGCGAGCCGATTAACGTGAGCCACCTGATTCCGCGCTCGCGCGGCGACCTCGAGCGGCGCCATGCATGCCTGCAGACAATCGCGGAGTTCACCGTCGGCCTGATGGGCCGCACGCCCGATTATATGAACGTCACCTTCGCAGGCTTCGCCGGACGCGCCGATGAGTGGGCGATTAACGGCAACGAGCGCGGCGCCGCGAACCTGGTCGCGTACCAGAAGTTGCTGGCGCGCAGCGACCTCTCGCTGACGCATACCATCGTTCATCCCACTATCGACAAGGCCAAGGGCGACGTGCCGGAGCCGGGCAACGAGGTCGCGCTGCACAAGGTCGCCGACACCGCGCATGGAATCGTCGTGCGGGGCGCGAGAATCCTCGCGACGCTGGCGCCGTTCGCCGATGAAATCGCGGTCTACCCCGCCATGCCTCTGCTCGAGGGCACCGACGCGTACGCGCTGTCGTTTTGCGTGCCGACGGACACGCCGGGGCTGAATTTCATCTGCCGCGACAGTTGCGCGACGCCGCCAAATCGCTTCGACCATCCGCTGTCGAGCCGGTTCGACGAGCAGGACGCGTTCGTGATTTTCGACGACGTCGAGGTCCCGCGCGATCGCGTCTTCATCAACGCCAACCTGGTCGCCTACAACACGGTGATGGCGACCGGTTGGTATCCGAACATCATGCAGCAGACGATGATTCGCGCGCAGACCAAGCTCGAGTTCGCCTACGGGCTCGCGTGCAGGATGGCGGAAGCAATCAACGATTTTTCGCCGGCGACCCGGCAGATGTTGGGCGAAATCTGGACCTACGCGGAGTTCGCCCGCGCCGCGATTCATAGCGCGGAGGTCGAAGCGTTCGACTATGGCAACGGCGTGTGGTTCCCCAACGGCGGTCCACTGGCCGCGTTGCGCGCCGCGCTGCCGGCGTGGTTTCCGCGCGTCGGCGAAATCATCACGCTGCTTGGATCGCACAACCTGCTGGCCGCGCCAACCAATGCGCAGCTGAACGATCCGAAGCTGCGCCCGCTCATCGACCGCTATCTGCGCGGCGCCGGCGAGATGGGCGCCGAGGAGCGCGCGCGAATCTTCCGGCTGGCGTGGGACTTCGTCGGCAGCGCGCTCGCGAGCCGCAACGAATTGTACGAGCGTTTCTACCTGGCGTCAGGCGCGCGAAATTATCAGTTGGCGCAGGCGCTCGCGCCCAAGGAACGTTCCCGACGGCTGGTGGACGAATTGCTCGGGCTCAAACCACGCGACACTCGCGGTCACTCGGAAACCGGGAAGAAAATAATTGGTCTGCCCTCAGCCGCGGAATTTCCGCGAAGATAGGAGATCCAGGCAAATTCTCGACCGTGGTCAGAATTGACTTTAGTCATGAACGTAGTTAAGCCAGCCTTTGCGGAGCCGCCTGCGCGGTCTGCAAATCCAATTCAACCGCGGGAGGAAATCTCGATGTTCGTCCGCAATTGCTGGTACATGGCTGGCTGGAGCCGCGACTTCACGCGCGATGAGTTGAAAGCAGTCACGATGCTGAATGAGCCGATAGTTATCTATCGCAAGAGTGACGGAGGCCTGGTTGCCCTTCAGGATCGATGCTGCCATCGCTTCGCCCCGCTGTCGCTAGGACGCATCGAGCTCGACGACCTTCGATGCATGTATCACGGGCTGAAGTTCGCGCCATCGGGAAAGTGCATTGAAATCCCGTTCCAAACAAAAATTCCGCCGCAAGCGTGCGTGCGCTCGTATCCAATCGTCGACCGGTACAGCGGTGCGTGGATCTGGATGGGCGATCCCACGCGCGCAGACGAATCTCTGATTCCCGAGTTCGTCGGGATCGACGATCCGCGTTGGGCGATGCTCCCCGGACGCATGGACTACAACGCCAACTACATGCTGATTAACGACAACCTGCTCGACCTCTCGCACATTCCGTTTCTGCATCGCTACAGTCTCGGCGCGAACCTCACGCCCGAAGGCGTTACGCGGCCCGTCGTCACAAAACTCGACCGCGCGGTGCGGGTTCAGAACTGGTTGATCGGCGAGCCGTCGCAGATGGACGCGGCGATCCGCGGCACCAGGACCAACATCTACCAGACCTACGATTTCGTCGTGCCCGGCATCTTCCTGCTCCGTGCAGACTTCTATCCGGAGGGCACCGCCGAACGTTTCCCGGAGAGCGAGCCCCAGGGTGTGCAGCCGATTCATCGCCAATTCACCTGTCAGGCCGTGACGCCGATTGCCAACGACCGC
>DATNLS010000131.1:0-9100 GCA_035602775.1 Candidatus Acidiferrales bacterium
AGATCATTCGTGATAGATCCACCAGCATCCCTCGACCGGCCTGACTTCGATCGCGTCGCCGTCGCGGACAGCCAGCTTGTTCGCCCACGTGATTGCCTCGTCGATCGACGCGCACGCGACCAGGTTGAAGCCGCCGGCGACTTCCTTGGTCTCCGCGAACGGTCCATCGGTCACGAGCCGGCCGTCATTTTTCCATCGGATCGTTTTTGCCTGATCGGAAACCTGTAGGCGTGCGCCGACCCACAGTCCGGGTTCCTGATCCAGCATCGCGCGGCTCGCGACGTATTCGGCGCCGACGCCCTGGTGCTGGCGCATGATTTGTGTGCGCTCGCTCTCCGGCAAGTTCAGAACGGCGCGCTCGTCCTCGACGAAGGTGAGCATAAAGATCTTCGACGCCGCTTGTCCGAACGCTTGCGAAATCCACCAGAGCTCGCGAATCGACCGGACCTCAATGACGAGACTCTGATGTGCTCCCGGGTATTTGGCGTACTCGATCGCCTCGTCGTACGAGTCGAAGTCGATTATGTCGAAGCCGCCCACCAGCTCCTTGGTTTCCGGGAACGGGCCGTCGATTCGCAGATGCTTGCCGGCGTGGTGCTTCACTGTGACGGTCTCGCGATCGCGTCCGAGCCCGACCGAAACGCTTATCAGCCCGCCCTTTCCGGCTCGCAGGCGGGCGCGGAGAAGCTCGTCGAGTTTCTGCTGATGGAAGCGGACGCGCCGGTTTATTTCCTCTGCGTCGAGACTCTCCGACTCTCCGCGTATCTCCCCGCCGGTGATCATGTACTTCATAGCGATTAACCTTCGCAGGCTTGTTACATTTCGATTTTCCTTACCGGCCGCACTTCGATTGAGCCGTGCTTCGCGCCGGGGATCCGCGCGGCAATCGAGATCGCCTCATCGAGGTCTTTCGCCTCCACCAGGTAGTAGCCACCGAGCTGTTCCTTGGTCTCCGCGAACGGCCCGTCGGTCACCGAGGTCTTGCCGTTGCGCACGCGAACCGTGGTGGCCGTCGTCGTCTGCTCGAGCGCATTGCCGCCTTTGTTCTTGCCGCTCTTGGTCAGGTCCTGGGTGAAGGCCATGTATCCCTGGAAGATCTCGCCCTGTTGGGCGGCGCTCATTTTCTTTCCGTCCGCTTCGCTGTTGTAGATCAAAAGCAGGTATTCCATCGCATCTCTCCTTGTTGGCCCGATTTGGGTTTTCACTTACTAGTCGAACAGGAATATGCCGGATCGACATCCAGGTTTACACGACCGTCGAAAAACGCCACGATCACCTTTCGCCGCATCTACGCCATGAATGAAAACCAGGTAACCGTTGTCGGAGCGGGACTCGCGGGTAGCGAGGCTGCGTGGCAGCTCGCGCGCAGAGGTATCCGAGTGCGGCTGGTCGAGATGCGTCCGGTGAAGATGACCGAGGCTCACCGGACGCCAGATTTTGCGGAACTGGTGTGCTCGAATTCGCTGCGCAATGATTCGATGGAGACCGCGGTCGGCGTCCTGAAAGAAGAGATGCGCCGCCTTGGATCGCTCGTGATCGCGTCCGCCGATCGCGCGCGGGTGCCGGCCGGTTCCGCACTCGCGGTCGATCGCAATGACTTCTCGCGCGCCATCACCGCGGCGCTCGAGGAACATCCGATGGTCGAGATTTCACGCGCCGAGGCATGCGAGATACCTGCCGGTCTAACAATTCTCGCCAGCGGTCCGCTGACCAGTCCGCAATTGGGCGAGGCGCTGAACCGTGTGATTGGTCCGCGCAACTTGTATTTCTACGACGCGATTGCGCCAATCGTGGCCGCCGATTCGGTCGACATGAGCGTGGCGTTCATGGCCTCGCGCTACGGCAAGGGCGGCGACGATTACATCAACTGCCCGATGACCGAGATTCAGTACGGGGTGTTCGTCGACGCCGTAATAGAGTCTAAAAAGATCGAACTGCATCCGTTCGAGAAGCCGGTTTATTTCGAGGGATGCATGCCGATAGAGGAAATGGCGCGGCGCGGTCCGATGACGCTCGCGTTCGGCCCGATGCGTCCGGTAGGGCTCTCAGAGCCACGCAGCGGGCGCCAGCCGTTTGCGGTAGTGCAGCTCCGGCAGGACGACGCCGAGGGGCGTCTGTACAACATGGTCGGCTTCCAGACCAAGATGACGTATCCGGAGCAGCGCCGCGTTCTGCGAATGATTCCCGGCCTGGAAAAAGCGGAGTTCGTGCGACTCGGATCGATCCATCGCAACACGTTTGTCGATTCGCCGCGCCTGATCCGGCCGACGCTCCAGCTAAAGACCCGCGAGGATTTGTTTTTAGCGGGCCAGATGGTCGGTGTCGAAGGCTACGTCGAGTCGGCGGCCGCGGGATTGATCGCCGGGATCAACGCCGCGAACCTCGTGACGAATCGCGAGCTGGTGGTGCCGCCGCCGGAAACTGCCGTCGGCTCGCTGATCGCCTATATCACCGATGCGACGCGGCGCGACTTTCAGCCGATGAACGCTAACTACGGGCTGATGCCGGACCTGAAGATCCGCGCGCGCGGCCGCGAAAAGAAAATCGAGATGGGCACGCGCGCGCTCGAGGCAATCGACCAATGGATCCTGCGGGAACAGATCCAACCGCCCACATCTATGGCTCCGTGCGAAGTTCGGCTATAGAAAATCGGTGGAGGTCCCGTCGATGACCAAAGCGGAGTTGATTGACACCATCGCCAAGTCCACCGACCAGCCCAAAAAGGTAGTTGCCACAACCCTGGACCTCGCCTTCGAACAAATCGCGCGATCGATTCGCAAAGACAAGCGCTTCTGGGTGCCCGGCTTCGGCACTTTCTCAGTGCGCCGGCGCAAGGCTCGCGCTGGCTTCAATCCGCGCACCAACGCGCCAATGACAATTCCCGCTGCGCGCACAGTAGGCTTTCGTCCCGCGCCGGAGCTAAGGAAGGGTCTCTGACGACGGCCGCTTCCAAAGCGGACGAGCGCGATCAGCCGCGCGACCATCCGCCCGCTCGAACGACCTCCCGCCCGATCGTTTCGGCCCGTACGTTAAGCCTCATCTTACTAATAGTCGCGCTCGCCACGGGCGGCGCGATCCGCTTTGCAAATCTCGGCGCGCTTGAGATGTCGCCCGACGAAGGCGCGTCATGGGCGGCCGCCTCCGCACCGACCGCCGCCGAAGTGATCGCGCGCCAACCGTTGCTCAACCCCGGCGAGCTGCCGGTACACGACCTGATGCTGCATGGATGGATACTGCTGTTCGGCTCGAGCCTGTCCGCGATGCGCTCGCTGTCGGCCGCCTTCGGCACCTTGTCGATACTGCTGGTGTATTTCGTCGTGTGCGAACTGTTCGCGGAATCCGCGCTGACTCGCGACGACATCAAGGTAGTCGCAGGGCTGACCGCGCTGGTCTTCGCGGTGAACCTGGTCACGATCAAGTACTCCCGCGAGGCGCGGATGTACCCGTTGATGCTCGCGGCGATCCTCGCGCAAGTAGCAATGTTGCTGCGCGCGATCCGGGTCGGCGGCCTTGCGAACTACGCAGCGGTGGTGGTTCTCACGGCAATCTCAATCGCCTCGAACTTCGCGGCCGTGTTGATACCCGCGACCGAAGGGCTCTGGCTACTGTACCTGATCGTGCGCGCGGACAATGCGAAGCGGCGGCGCGCGTGGACGATCGCGCTCGCGCTGGCGGGCGCGGGATTGATCCTGGTGCCGAAACTTTTTTCGCCGCTGCATGCGGCTGCAACTGGAAGCGTCGGCGGATGGCGCAAGCTTCCTGCGTGGTACGAGCCTTTCGCGCTGTTCAACAAGGCCACCGGCAGCTTCGCATTTCCGTTCCTCGCCGCGCTGGCGATTTGGGGTGCGGTCCACGGATGGCGCCGTGGCGCGCGCGACGCAGTCGGCTTCGCGCTCCTGTGGATGTGGGCGCCGCCGTTGATGATGGTCGCGGCGTCGTACACGATTGCGCCGGTGTTCGTCGAGCGTTATGCGCTGTCGTGCTTCGTGGCGTTCTTCATCCTCGCCGCGTTGGGAATATTCGAGTTGCCTGGCGATTTGGTCCGCGCCGGAGCGCTCGCGATCGCAGTCGCATTCTCAGTCGGGCATATCGTTTCGTACGATCGCAAGCCGCATGACGCGCAATATCGCGAAGCAATTGGGCTGGCTGATTCCGCGCTCAAGCCGGGCGAGGTCATGACCGCAGTGCCGTCGTATGCGATCGAGGTGATTCGATATTATCTTCCACCCGACCAATTGGATCGCGCCGTTCGCTACAATGAATCAGTATCGGCCGCCGCGTTGATTCTCGGCGATCAGAACCTCGCGCCCGGTGCCGCGCATTCATACAAAGAACAATATCCGAATGTGATCGCGCAGCTGCGGGGCGTAACTGTGCTGAGAAGGTGATACTACGATGAGCGATTCCAATCCCGACGATTTGAAAATAAAGGGGCAGCAGAAAGCCGCGTGGGACGACAGCGCCGAGGGCTGGAAGCGATGGTGGCCGGCGTTCGAGCGTGCCGCGCAACTGGTCAACGATCGGCTGGTCGAGTTGGCGAACGTGCGCGCGGGCGCCCGCGTGCTCGATATCGCAACCGGCAGCGGCGAGCCCGCGCTGACCGCGGCGCGCGCCGTCGGACAATCGGGGCGAGTGATCGCCGTGGACATGTCGCCGGCAATGCTCGCGATTGCGCGCGAGCGAGTCGGCGCACTGGGCTTGAGCAACGTCGAATTGATCGAGTCGGACGCTGAGTCTCTAAGCCTCGATGCGGATTCGTTCGATGCCGTGTTGTGCCGGTGGGGGCTCATGTTCATGCCCGACCTCGACGGCGTACTTCGAGGGATGCATCGCGCGCTCAAGCCGGGCGGCCGTTTCGCGACGGCAGTCTGGTCGGTCGCGGACAAGGTGCCGATGTGCGGACTCGCGCGCGACGCGATCCGGCGGATCACCGGGATCGTGCCGCCGCCGAATGCGCCCGACCCGATCCGGCTCGCCGACCCGTCGATCCTCGAGCGCGCGCTTGCCGGCGCGGGCTTTCGCGACGTGACGTTTGAGCGGCTGATAGTGACGTTCGAATTTCCGTCGGCGGATGCGTTCGCGGACTTCCGCGGCGCGATCGGCGGCACTCGCGCGATGCTGTCGAAAATGCCCGCCGAGACTGCCCGGCAGGTGCGTGACGCGGTCGTTGCGTCGGCGCGGGAATATGCGGTGGCCAACGGCGTCGTGCGGATGAGCAACGAGACTATCTGCTTCGGCGCGCGAGCGTAGCTGGAAATTTCAGTGGCCGGCGGTCCCGCTCGCGTCTCACTCTGGCGCTACTCGCCGGCTCTCGTCCTGTTCGCGATCGTAATCGCGGACATCCGCCAGCTCAGCGATCCCGATCTGTGGGGACACGTCCTGTGGGGCCGCGAGCTGCTCGCTCACGGATCGCTTCCGCCCAACAATATCTATTCGTACTCCGCGCCGAGCTTCCGCTGGCTGCATCATGAGTGGTTGAGCGAAGTGCTTATGGGCGCGATCTTCGACCGGTTCGGACCGATCGGCCTGAAGATTCTCAAGTTCCTGTGCACCGCCGGCACGATCTCGTTTATCGTTGTCGCCGAGTCCGAAACCGGCGCGCCCTTCGGCGTGCAGGCGGTGATCCTTCTGCTAGCGGCGCTGATCCTGGTGCCGTCGATGCAGTTCCGCCCGCAGCTATTCGACTTCCTCGCGCTGTCGGCAATTGTCGCGATGCTTGCTCGTCACAACTGGCGCGGTTCCGCGCCGCTGTGGATTGTAATTCCGATCATCGCGCTTTGGAGCAATCTTCACGGCGGATTTTTCATTGGGCTGGTCGCGATGGGCGTGTACGGAGCGACGATCCTGATCTGCGACACTTTGATGGACCGGGGGCCGCGTCGCGGACTGGTCATTGTTGGAATTACTGCCGCCGCTGCCGCTTCCACCTTGTGCACGTTTCTGATCCCGCCCGCGCGCGAGACCTGGCACACGCTGATCTACTCGATTCTGAATCCGACGACGCACAGCGACATCGTGGACTGGAAGCCGCTGTTTGCCTCACTAACGACTGCGCCCGTTGGGAGTCTCGAGCAGAAGTATTTCGCCGTGGTGCTTTTCTATTTTGCGGCAGCGGTAATCTCGGTGATTCTCAAACCGAAAGGCGCGGACGCGCCGATGGTCGCGGTCGCCGCCGTACTTCTGATGGCGGCCTTCGCCGCTCAACGCAATATCGCGATCGCGACGATTGCGATCGCCCCCGTCTTCGCGAACCATATCGGCCTCCTGCTAAGCCCGCGCGCTGCTGCCGAGGCCACTGCTGCGGCTGCTCGTCCGATGTCGCCGGCCGGTCGATGGGTCGTCGAAATTCTGATCGCCGTCCTCGCCATCGTGTTCGCGCGGTACAGCGGGATTCTGAAGCCCGGCATCGACGCATCCGGCGAGCCTGCCGACGCGGTCAACTTCATGAACCGCCACGGGCTGGTGGGAAACGTGCTGGCCGACTACGCGTGGGGCGAGTTCGTCATTTGGCATGGCGCAGTCGGCACCAAAGTCTTCATCGACAGCCGCTACGACCTCGGCTATCCGCGCCAAGTGATCTCGGATTTCATGGCGCTGGATCGAGGCCAGCCGGGCGGGGTGCGTACGCTCAACGCCTATCCGACTGATTTCGTTTTGACGAAGCAGGAGTGGCCGTCGGCAAAGCTGATGGATTCGCAACCCGATTGGCGTCTCATCTATAGCGACGACGTTGCGCGTCTTTACGCGCGCGCGAATTCACCTGCCGCGCGCCTCGCCGGCGTGCCATTCAAGGGCATCGCGCATCCGGCGTCGTTTCCGTAGTCACGTCACCGGCAAAGATTTTCCGCACTGGCAATGCGCCGCCAGTGTGGTAAGTAAGGTGATCGCCGAGGCGCTCGCGCGGCGCAGGATCTCGCTCGCGCGTGCAGCCAATACTATCGCCACACTCAAGGAGCAGTCAGGATGAAAGCCGCCGTTTTCCACGGGCCCAAGTTGCCCCTCAGTATCGAGGACGTCGAAATCGACAAGCCGCAGGACCGTGAAGTTCTGATCAAAACCGTCGCCAGCGGCGTTTGCCACAGCGACCTGCATTTCGTTGAGGGACTCTACCCGTACCCGGCGCCCGCGGTGCTCGGCCACGAGGCCGCCGGTATCATCGAGGAAGTCGGCAAACAGGTGACCTACGTCAAGCCCGGCGATCACGTGATCTGTTGCCTGTCGGTGTTCTGCGGCAATTGCGATCAGTGCATGTCGGGGCATCCGAATCGATGCTCGAACAAGGCCGCCACCCAGCGCAAACCCGGCGACAAGCCGCGCATCTCGCAGAAGGGCCAGCCCGTCAACCAGTTCCTCGACATCTCGTCGTACTGCGAGAAGATGCTGCTGCATGAGAACGCGGTGGTGAAGATTCGCGAGGACCTGCCGCTCGATCGCGCTGCGCTGATCGGATGCGGCGTCACCACCGGCGTCGGCGCGGTGCTCAATACCGCGAAGATCGAGCCGGGATCGACGGTCGCGGTTTTTGGCGCGGGCGGCGTTGGACTCGCGGCAATCCAGGGCGCGCGAATCGCGGGTGCGCGCAAGATAATCGCGGTCGATATGTTCGAGGGAAAGCTCGCGATGGCGAAGCGGCTGGGCGCGACCGAGACGGTCGACGCGTCGAGTAGCGACCCCGTCGATGAAATCAGAAAGCTGACCGACGGCGCCGGCGTCGATTACTCATTCGAAGCGATCGGACTCAAGAAGGTCGCCGAGCAGGCGTTCCTCGCGCTCAAGCCTGGCGGCACCGCGACCGTGATCGGCATGATCCCGGTCGGACAGAAGGTCGAGCTCGACGGCTACATGTTTCTCACCGAGCGCAAACTCCAAGGCTCGAACATGGGATCGAACCGTTTTCGCATCGACATGCCGAAGTACATCGACTTCTATTTGCAAGGCCGCCTCAATCTCGACGATATGATCAGCCGCCGGGGCAAACTCGAAGACGTCAACGACGCGTTCCGCGCGATGAAAGCCGGCGAGGTCGCTCGCACGGTCCTGATGTTCAACTGACGCGCGTCGCGCGAAACGAAAATAGAATCCAGGGAGCAATTCAAGATGAAAGCTGCTGTTTTCCACGGTCCCGGTCAGCCACTCACCATCGAGCAGGTGGATATCGACGAACCCAAAGAGCGCGAAGTCCTCGTGCGCACCGTCGCCAGCGGCGTGTGCCATAGCGATCTCCATTTCGTGGACGGCCTATACATGTGGCCGACGCCCGCGGTCCTCGGGCACGAGGCGGCCGGCGTCGTCGAGAAAGTCGGATCGCAGGTCTCGTACCTCAAGCCGGGCGATCACGTAATCGCGTGCCTGTCGGTCTTTTGCGGCTACTGCGAGGATTGCATGTCCGGGCATCCGAACCTCTGCTCGAACAAGGCCGCCACTCAGCGCGGCGCGAGCGACAAACCGCGCCTCTCGCAGAAAGGCAAGATGGTCAATCAGTTCGCCGACCTGTCGGGCTACGCCGAAAAAATGCTGCTGCATGAAAACGCGCTGGTAAAAATTGCCAACGACGTGCCGCTCGATCGCGCCGCGCTAATCGGATGCGGCGTGATGACCGGGGTCGGCGCCGCGCTCCACACCGCCAAGGTCGCACCCGGCTCGACGGTCGCCGTGTTCGGCGCTGGCGGCGTCGGCCTCGCGATCATCCAGGGTGCGCGAATCGCGGGCGCGCGCATGATCATCGCGGTGGACAAGTTTCCCGCCAAGCTCGAGCTCGCCAAAAAACTCGGCGCGACTCACGCCGTTGACGCGTCCAAGGGCGACGCGGTCGCGCAGATTCGCGAGCTCACCGGCGGCGGCGTCGAGTACTCGTTCGAAGCGATCGGACTCAAATCCGCGGCCGAGCAGGCTTACGAATCGCTCACCGCCGGCGGCATCGCCACCATCGTCGGGATGGTTCCGATCGGCCAGAAAGTTGACGTCGACGGCTTCTCGCTGCTGTACGAGAAGCGCATCCAGGGATTCTTCATGGGCTCGAACCGCTTCCGCATCGACATGCCGCGCTACGTCGATTACTACCTGCAAGGGCGCCTCAACCTCGACGACATGATCAGCCGCC
>DATNLS010000254.1:0-4494 GCA_035602775.1 Candidatus Acidiferrales bacterium
TGCGGCTCGCGTTGATCGGCCGGCCGAACGTCGGCAAGTCGTCGCTGCTCAATCGGCTATCGGGTTTCGACCGCGCGATCGTGGACGATACTCCCGGCACGACGCGCGATCCGGTGGATGTGCGGCTGACCTCGAACGGCCGCGACGTGCTGCTGATCGACACGGCCGGAATCCGCAGGCCACCTCGCGTCGAGGGTGAGCTCGAGCATCATTCTGTAGGTCGAGCGATCGAGACGATTCGCCGCGCCAACGTCGTGCTGCTGGTGATCGATGCGAGCGAGGGGATTACCGACCAGGACGCGCGGCTGGCGCGGCTGGTGGATACCAGCGATCGCGCGATGGTGCTCGTGTGCAACAAGTGGGACGTCGCGGCGAAGAGTGGGCGCAAGGTGGCGGCGTTCGCTCGCGACGCCCACGAGCGCTACCCGTTCCTCGAGTACGCGACGATGGTATTCACATCGGCGGTTACGGGTGACGGCGTCGATGGGATAATCCCGGCGGCAATTGCGGCGGGAGATTCGTGGCGCGCTGTCTTCCAGACTTCGCGGCTGAATCGCACGCTGGCCGAGGCTACGGCCGCGATGGATCCGCCGCAGGTCGATCGGCGGCGCTTGAACCTGATGTACGTGACGCAGGTCGGCAACGCGCCGCCACGCCTTCGATTTTTCACCAACGTCGAACGCGGCATCCCGGCGCATTACATCCGCTTCATCGAAACGCGATTTCGAAAAGCGCTGGGGCTGGTCGGTACGCCGCTGCGCCTGGATTTCCGGCGCACCGGCCGCTCGTGGGTCCAAGGCGCTCCGCCACGGCCAACGCGCGGCAAGCCTCGCAACCGCCCGGCGCCACGAACCAAACCGGCACGCGCGTAGACCGGACATTGTGGACCGTCGAACACGACGGCATTTCGTATGCCGCGCCGCGTCCGCTATATTTCAATATACAGTGATCCTGATTTTAGATTTCGGCAGCCAGTACACGCAGCTGATTGCGCGGCGCGTGCGCGAGGCCAACGTGTACTGCGAAATCCATCCGTTCAATTTCGCGCCCGAAAAAATCCGCGCGCTAAATCCGCGCGGGATAATTCTTTCCGGCGGACCGGCGAGCCTCTACGAGGACAACGCGCCGGACATCTCCGACCAGGTGCTGAATCTCGGCTGCCCGGTCCTCGGAATCTGCTACGGCCTGTACGTGATTGCGCAGCACATGGGTGCGCGCAGCGTGAGTTCGCGCAATCGCGAGTACGGTCCGGCAACCCTCGTGATCGACGGTGACGACGCACTGTTCGAGGGTCTCGGCGGGCGCGAGCATCGCGTGTGGATGAGTCATGGCGATCGGGTCGAGGCGATTCCCGGAGCGTTGTGCGCAATCGCGCATAGCGACAACTCGCCGTACGCGGCGTTCAAATCGCGCGACGGGCGCATGCGCGGAATCCAGTTTCACCCGGAGGTCGTGCACACGCCGTGCGGTACGCAAGTGTTGCGCAACTTCGTGCTGAAAATTTGCGGCGAGCGCGGCGATTGGACGATGGCGAATTTTGTCGAGACGAAACTCGCCGAGATTCGCAAGCAGGTCGGCCCAACCGACAAGGTGCTGATGGGCCTGTCGGGCGGGGTCGATTCTTCGGTGGCCGCCGCGCTGATCCATCGCGCGATCGGCTCGCGGCTTCATTGCGTGTTCGTCGACACTGGATTGCTGCGTGCCGGCGAGCGCGAGCGGATGGAAAATACCTTCGCCGGCCAACTTGGAATCGATCTCAAGGTGACGGACGCGTCCGATCTTTTTCTGTCGCGCCTGGCGGGCGTGATCGACCCCGAGCAAAAGCGCCGCATCATCGGCCATACCTTCATCGACGTTTTCGAATCTGAGGAAGTAGTCAAGGGCGCGAAATTTCTCGGCCAGGGCACGCTCTATCCCGACGTGATCGAGTCGGTGTCGTTCAAGGGCCCGTCGGCAGTTATCAAGAGTCATCACAATGTCGGCGGATTGCCGGAGCGGATGCGGCTGGAGCTGGTCGAGCCGCTGCGCGAGTTGTTCAAGGATGAAGTGCGTGAGGCGGGGCGGCAGCTCGGGCTGTCGCCGGAGGTCGTCGATCGCGAGCCGTTTCCAGGCCCCGGCCTGGCGGTGCGAATCGTCGGCGAGGTCACGCGCGATCGGCTCGATCTGTTGCGGCGCGCGGACGCGATCGTGATGGAAGAAACTGCGGCGGCGGGCTTTGGACTCAAATTGTGGCAGGCGTTCGCGGTGCTGCTGCCGCTCAAGACGGTCGGTGTGATGGGCGACGGGCGCAGCTACGAAAGTGTGATCGCGATTCGCGCGGTCGAGTCGATGGACGGGATGACGGCCGACTGGGCGCGGCTGGAGCCTGCGTTTCTCGCGCGGGTGTCGAGCAGAATCACCAACGAGGTCAAGGGCGTCAACCGCGTCGTTTACGACATCACGTCGAAGCCGCCGGCGACGATCGAGTGGGAGTGACGTGACAGTTCGCACGCGTTTCGCGCCGAGTCCCACCGGCTCGCTGCACATCGGCAACGTTCGCTCGGGCCTGTTCGCGTACCTGTACGCGCGACGCCACCACGGCCAGTTCATCTTGCGCATCGACGACACCGATCGCGAGCGCTCGACCACGCAGTCGCTCGAGGAAATCCTCGCGGATTTGAAATGGCTCGGGATGGAGTGGGACGAGGGCCCGCCCGACGAGACGTACTTCCAGACCAATCGCGTCGATCGGCATCGCGAGGCCGCGCTGAAACTTTTGCGCGATCGCAAGGCCTACCCGTGCTACTGCTCGGCCGAAGAACTCGACGCCAAGCGCAAGCAGGCCGAGCGCGAGCATCGCAGGCCGGTTTACGATCGGAAATGCCGCGGGCTCGACTTCCCCGCGGACCTGCCGCTGCCGGATAAGTCCGCCGGGCGCAACTATACGATCCGTTTTGCGATGCCGTTGGACGGCGAGACGGTGGTCGATGATCTCGTGAAGGGCCGGATGGTCTTTCAGAACAGCGAGCTCGACGACTTCATCATCGTGCGCTCGGACGGATCGCCGATTTACAACTTCGCGAGCATCCTCGACGATGTCGACCTGCGCGTCACGCACATCGTTCGCGGCGACGATCACGTATCGAATACTCCGCGCCAGATGCAGATGGCGTATGCGCTCGGCTTCACGCCACCAGCCTTCGCACATTTACCGATGGTGCTGGGACCGGACGGATCGCCGCTATCAAAGCGCCACGGCGACACTTCGGTCGTCGCCTATCGCGAGAATGGATACTTCCCGGAGGCGATGCTGAACTACCTGGCGCGCCTTGGATGGTCGCACGGCGACCAGGAAATTTTCTCGAAAGACGAGCTGATCAACTATTTCGGCTTCGACGCGTGCGGAAAATCGGCCGGAGTCTTCAACCCCGAGAAACTGTTGTGGCTCAACTTTCATTACCTGAAAGAGCGCCCGCTGCCGAAGCTGGTCGCCGAAGCCAAGCCGTTCATCGCCAAACGCGGATGGCCGATCCCAGGCAACGACGCGTGGCTCGAAAAGGCCCTCGCGACACTGCACGAGCGCGCCAAGACGCTCGTCGAGCTGGTCGACTTCGCGTCGTTCTACCTGAAAGACGACATTGCGATCGAGCCGAAAGCGGCGGCGAAATTCCTGAAGCCGGAAATCGCCGAACCGCTGCGAGCGTTGTCCGCCGAGCTGGAGGCGCACGAAGGCGAGGTTTCCGAGGCGTCAGTGGAAGCGGTGTTCGTATCGGTTCTGGCGCGATTCAACCTCAAGCTCGGCCAGCTTGCGCAGCCGGTCCGCGTCGCGCTGACTGGCGGCACCGTCAGTCCGGGGATCTATGAAGTGATTGCGGTGCTCGGCAAGCGACGCACCGTCGATCGCCTGAACGCCGCCGTCCGCCTGATCGATCCGGCCGCCTGAATCACTTCGTACTCGTGGGCGGCAGCACGAGGATCTGCCCGTTCATCTCCGGTTGATGCACCGTGCAGTAGAAGTTGAAGATGCCGTCCTTGTGAAACGTGAATACATACGACGTCTTCGTGAGCGGCAGCAACTTCAGATGCATCAGGACGCTCGAGTCGGGCGCGGTCAGCATAAAATCGTGCTCGTCGTCGGATTGCAAATTCCAGAACGTGAGCGTCGTCGGCACGTCGCGGTGAACCGCGATGAAGGTGGGCGAGAACGCGTAAACCTCGCCGAATTTCGCGACCGTCTCCTTCGGTCCCGTCTCCTTGATCGCGATCGCTTCCGTCAGCACGATCACTTCCGCCTCCGCGCTGCCCGCTTTCGTGACCGACACGATCTTCGATCCGGCCGCATCCGGCAGATAAAAGTGCTTCTCCATCAGCGGCGCCGCCGCAGCATTCCCAACGCCAATCAACGCCGGCAATATTGCCAGCGCGGCGGCGGCCGGATCCCGACCCCGAATTGCGCGCGCCACTTCCCAGCTACGCATCCAAATAGTACCTTGATGGCATGAGCGTACTCGTACC
>DATNLS010000263.1:0-2820 GCA_035602775.1 Candidatus Acidiferrales bacterium
TTCTCGAAACTCACAACCTCGGCAAAATTCTCGCCGAGCCGCATCTGCTGGCGAACTCCGGCGAGAAAGCCAAATTTCTTTCCGGCGGCGAAATCCCCATCGTAATTGCGCAAGCGCTGAACTCGACCATCGTGTTCAAAACCTACGGCACCTCAGTCGAGTTCATTCCGACCGTCGTCGGCCGCGATGATATCGAGCTCCTGGTGAAGCCCGAAGTCTCGCAGCCGGATTACGCTCAAGGCGTTCAGCTGTTCGGCTTCACGGTTCCGGCCTTCGTAACTCGCCGCGCCGAGACGATGGTGCGCCTGAAGGACCGGCAGACGCTGATCATCGCCGGCCTGATTCTCCATCAAAAGATCTCGCAGGTGCAGAAGGTGCCTTATCTGGGAGACATCCCTTACGTGGCCGGTCTTTTCCGCAATACGTCCTACTCAGACCAGGAAACCGACCTCGTCATGAGCGTGACGCCCGAGATAGTCCGACCGCTGCCCCCGACCGGACAGGTTTACCTGCCCACTGGCCGCGGCGATTTGACTCCGGACGAAATCAAAACCGTGCCGCTCTATCCGGAGGACGCGGCCCGTCCGCGCTTCTAGTTTCCAGGAGAAAGATCGATTGCCATTCAACGGTTCAAAGGGTGAGGGTCGCCGCAGCATGATGAAGGTCATGCTGGTCGGCGATCCCGGCGAGCAGCGTGGCCAGCTCAAAACAGTTCTCGCCGCGTTGACCGAGCCGCTGCTTGAAATCGTCGAGGGTGAGGCGGCCACCGCCGCCAATCTTGCCGAGAATGCCTCCGCGCCGCCGGACGCAACCCTGGTGATGGTCAATGGCAATGAGGAAGCGGCTTTGAGCTTTCTCCAGAAACAGTCGCTGCATTCGCCGCGCCCGACTCTGCTCGCCGTGCTGAGCGCGCGATCGGCCAGTTTGATGAAGCGGGCGCTGCGCGCGGGCGCCGACGAAATTTTGTTCATCCCGCTCGATTCGGGAGAGGCCACCCGCGCCTTGCTGAAAGTAAGCGAAGCGCGCTGGCGCACCGAGCGCCGCGAGGGCGGCGTCGTCATTTCCGTTACCAGCCTGGTCGGCGGGGTCGGTGTCACTTCGCTTGCCGCCAATCTCGCGTTGGCGCTCGAGTCGTTACATCAGCGTGTGGCGTTGGTCGATCTCGATCTTCAGACTGGGGGTCTGGCGGTCTTTCTCAACCTCGATCCGGAAGTGACAATCATGCCGCTGGTCCGCCTCGAGCGTAAACTCGATTCGATCCAGCTCGAATCCGCCTTGACCAAGCATCCGTCGGGTGTCTGCTTGCTGGCCGCGCCCAAGCGCATCGAAGAAGGCGAGCTGGTCTCGGATATCACGGTCGGCACGGTGCTCGACCTTATCCGCCAGCTGTTCGATTACGTGATCGTCGATTGCGGCGACCATGTCGATGAAAACGGGGTGGCCGCGTGGGAGCGCTCCGAGCATCTGTTTTACGTGCTCAATCAATCGATCGCGGCGGCGCGCTCCGCGTGGCGATTCATCGACTTGTTCGAACGCCTGGGCCTGACCACGCTCGAGCCCTGCTTCATTATCGATCGCTACAATCCTTCGCATCCTCTGACCGATAAGGCCATCGAATCGACTCTCGCCAAGTCCATTTACGCCAGAGTTCCGGCCGACGACCGGACCTTTGAAACCATCGAGCTCAAGGCGCAGGACCTTTTTCAGGTGGCGCCGCACTCGCCGGTTGCGCGCGCGATGCTGGACCTGGCGGCGCTCGTGATGCCTCGGGTTGAACCGGTCGCGCTCCAGGAAACATTCATGACGCGGCTCAAATCCGCTTTCGGTACGCGTTGAAGTCCACACTCCCAACGTTGACGAGGTATGCAAGATGGGACTGACTGACAGGCTGTCGAATGCTACCAAGGGCGGACGCCCCTCTGAGACCGGCAGCGCCGGCGGCTCGCTTATCGGGGCGACCGTGCGCCGGCGCAAGGACGCGATTGCGGATAGCTCGCGCCGCTTGAAGGTCAAGGTTCACAACAAGCTGTTCGAAACTATCGACGTCTCCAAGCTCGAGACTTTCGAGCCCGCGATGGTTTCCAGCAAAGTCACCGCCGCTATCAACGACATTCTAAATGAAGACGGGCGCCTGTTGACCGAGGCCGACCGCGGCCGCCTGGTCGAGGAACTCAAGAACGAGCTGCTCGGCCTGGGGCCGCTCGAGCCGCTGCTCCGTGACGACGAAATCACCGACATCCTCGTCAACGGTCCCAACCAGGTTTACGTCGAGAAGCGCGGCAAGCTGCATGCGACGGGCGTTGTCTTCCAGGACGACGCGCATTTGATGCTGATCATCGATCGCATCGTCTCTCGCGTCGGGCGCCGGGTCGACGAATCGTCGCCGATGGTCGATGCCCGCTTGCCCGACGGTTCGCGTATCAATGCCATCATTCCGCCACTGGCGCTCGACGGGCCAGCCCTGTCGATCCGGCGCTTCGGCCAGCATCGCTTCGACATCGGCGCGCTGGTCGAGCGGGACGCGCTCACCTGGGACCTGGTCGAGTTTCTGCTGGCGGTCGTTCGCGCGCGCCTCAACGTAATCGTCTGCGGCGGTACCGGCTCGGGCAAGACCACGATGCTCAACTGTCTTTCCGCGTTTGTCCCCGAAGACGAACGCATCGTTACTATCGAGGATTCGGCCGAGTTGTCCTTGCAGCAGCCACACGTAGTGCGCCTCGAGACGCGGCCGTCCAATCTCGAAGGCCGCGGCGAAGTCACCCAGCGCGACCTGGTCAAGAACTGTCTCCGGATGCGGCCCGACCGAATCGTCGTCGGCGA
>DATNLS010000156.1:0-10304 GCA_035602775.1 Candidatus Acidiferrales bacterium
GAAGTCTGAAAACGCGTCGTACGCGGGCTAAATGCACATTTTCGGAATCGACAATAGTGCGCGAGGCCATCGCGATTGTTGTTGCAAGACGCGCGCATTTGCGTACAATACGGTTGCTGGCCGGGGTTTGCCCCCCTTTTCCCGGTTGGCTACGGGCCGGGTGGAGCAATCCGCCTGGCCCTTATTATTTGTTCAGAACGATTTGCCGAGGAGCCTGCGAGAACCTTCCCGTACGCGACATCCGACGAACTCTGCTGAACGATTCGAGCGGCGCTCCGGGTCATCCGCCGTCGAATGCTACCATCAGTAGGACTTATATGACGTGGCCGGGAGCTATCTCGCCCATCGTGCAGGATTTTGCAATCAGCTCGGAATGTAAAATCCGGCGGCCTCGCATCACGCGCGCAACCGCCGGAATCATGTGGACTGTTTCGGCTACCGCGCTCGAGGACGAAAGACCAGCACGGAACATGGCGCGTTGCGCACAGTCTTCTCGGTGACACTGCCGATTATGAACTCACCGCCAGTGCGCCCGTGAGTCGACATGACGATCAGATCGATCGCCTGCTCCTTGGCGTAGTCGCAGAGCTTCTGAACCGGCGGGCCGACCACGGCAAAGGTAAAGACCTTGTTTGAATCGCCGAAGTCATCCTTCTTGATTCGCGCCAGCTCCTCTTCCGCCTGCTCGATCATCGCGGCCTCGCGCACCAGCTCGCGGCTCTGCTCGGCGCTGGTCGCCAGGGGCAGCGGAATAAAATGATGATGCGGCGCGATCACGTGCATCAGGTGAACCTCTGCGCCGACGTCCTTCGCCAGTTCCATCGCGCCACGCATCGCTTCCATCGAATGTTCTGAAAAATCGATCGGCGCGAGAATCTTCTTGACGTTCTGAATCATGCGAGCCCTCCAAGTACCGGGAACTCTGGAATTACCACGCCCTTCGCCGCCTCTGCAAACCCACGTCCGTCTATGCCATTATCCCGTTGACCGGCTTGGATTTCTTCCCCTCTCCCTGTAAGGGAGAGGAAGAAGTGAGGGTCCGATTACAGCGCGCCTCGCGCGATTCAGGATTCTGCTTCTTCTCTGAACCGATGCGCGGAGGTTACTCAAACACATGAAAGGAACTGTCTTCCACGGACCCCACGACGTGCGCGTCGAGCGCGTTGACGACCCCGCGCTCAAAACCCCTACCGACGTGCTGGTGCGAATAACCCGCGCCGGCATCTGCGGCTCTGACCTCCACTGCTATCACGGCGCGATGCCCGCCGTGCCAGGCTTCGTGCTGGGCCATGAAGGCGTCGGCGTGATCGAGGAAGTCGGCGCCGGCGTCGAACGTCTGAAGAAGGGGGATCGCGTCGTCGTGTCGGGCCTGGTCGCATGCGGGCGATGCTTCTTCTGCCGCCGCGGCCAACCCTCGCAATGCGCCGAGAGCGGCGGCGCGGTATTCGGCTACGGCTCGAGCGCAGCCGGCAAGTTCGTATCTCTCGGCGGCGAGCAATCCGAAGCGGTGCGCGTCCCGATGGCGGACTACACCTGCTACCCGCTGCCCGACGCGATCGACGACGATGCCGCAGTCTTCCTCGCCGACATCCTGCCAACGTCTTACTTCGGCGCCGTCAACGGCAACATCCGTCCCGGCGACACCGTCGCGATCTTCGGATGCGGCCCCGTCGGCTTATGCTCCGTGCTAAGTGCGAAACTCTTCGGCCCCGCCGAAATCATCGCCGTCGACAGCATCCCGTACCGCCTCGAGCTCGCGCGCAAACTAGGCGCGACGCCCGTAAGTCTCGAACAGGCCAATCAAACGATCCTCGATCGCACCGAAGGCCGCGGCGCCGACGTTACGATCGAGGCAGTCGGCAACGATGCGGCCCTGACGGCCGCAATAATGGCCGCACGCGGCGGCGGCACGGTCTCGGTAGTTGGCGTCTTCGCGACGCCATCATTCAATTTCCCAATCGGCTACGCCTTCATGCGCGACCTGACCTTCAGCATCGGCCTGGCCAACATCAACGCCCACATCCCACAACTAGCCCGCCTGATAGAGAAAGGCACCCTCGATCCGCGTCCTCTGATAAGCCACATAATGCCCCTGGAGGAAGCCGCCAAAGGCTACGAAATCTTCAACGCCAGAAAAGACAACGTAATGAAGGTGCTCCTGAAGCCGTGACGCTTCTCCCCCGCTCTTCACACTGGGTGCAGGGGTCACCCATGCCGCCCGCCGCGCAGGCGATTATGCTCTGTTGCGCGCCTCCCGCGGGTGCGCGATACCTTCAATAACAATCGAGGTGTCTGTCATGGCGGAAAATCCAATCAAGGTTCGAGTCGAAGGCGAGATCGCGTATATCGCGCTCAATCGGCCGGAGAAGCGCAATGCGATTAACCAGGCGATGCTCCGCGCGCTTCCCGAGGCGATCGACGAAGTTGATCGTAACGACGTTCGCGCGATCATCATTTATGGCGAGGGGCAGGCGTTTTCGGCGGGGATCGATTTCACCTCGCTCAGCAACGACAGCGGCGCGCAGGCTGGGCAGGGCGGCGGGCCCGACATGCAGCGCTTTCGGCGCTTCGTGGCGGAGTCGCAGGCGTCGCTCAACCGGATCGAGAGCGTCGAGAAGCCGGTCATCGGCGCGCTGCACGGCTTCGTCGGCGGACTCGGGCTCGAGCTGGCGCTCGCTTGCGATGCGCGAATCGCGTCGGTCGGCGCGCGGCTCGGGATGCCCGAGGTGCGCATCGGGCTGGTGCCCGATGTCGGCGGCACCACGCGGCTCACGCGCACGGTCGGCTATGCGCGCTCGAAGGAGCTGATCATGACGGCGCGGATGATCGAGGCGGCGGACGCCGAAAAGATCGGGCTGGTGAATCGCGTCGTCGCCGAGGGGACGCATCTGGCGGCCGCCGAAGAGCTGGCGCGCGAGATGGCGCGCAACGCTCCGCTCGCGGTCGGGCTCGCGAAGCGGATCATCGACAAGGGTCACGGTCTCGACAAGATGACGTTCCAGGAGCTCGAAGTGCTCGCGCAGAGCTCGCTGCTGCTCACCGAAGATTTTCGCGAAGGCGCGACGGCGCTGGCGCAGCGGCGCGAGCCCCGCTTCAAGGGACGTTGAGGCGAATCTCGAAGCCGGCCTCGAAAGTCTGGCCGGGTGCGAGTTCGCGCATCCCGGCCGCGACGCCGCGCGCCGCGAGATTGAACGCGTCGGGCGCGCAGGTGTACGGCTCGAGCGCGACCACCGGACTGGCCGGCGGCGCGAAGACGACGAAGTCGCCGAAGGCGGCGTCGGCGCGAATCTCGACCGCGATTTTCAGCGACGGATCGATCAGCCGCGCACGCGGCGCCGGCGCATCGTCCTTTGAGATTGGCGCCATGCGGAAAACGTCGTCGTAAGTATTATTGCCAAGCGGATCTGGCGCGCGAAGATCGAATTTGCCCGCAAGCGGTTCCATCTGACCGGTGGGCACGAGCTGCGCGTTGAGCATCCATTGAGCGTTGGCGTCGAGCTGAATCATCATTGCGTCGCGCGCGCCCTTGGGATTGAGCGGCGCGTGAAAGTAAGGATGCGCACCGAAGCCGAACGGCATCACCGAGTCGCCGGTGTTGGTGACGCGCGCCTTCAATCTCAGTCCATTACCTACTTCGTAGTCTATTTCGAGCGCGAACGGCCACGGCCAGATCGCATTGAGATCCGGATAGTCGGCAGAATCCAGAATCGCCGTGACAAAGTAAGGTCCGCGCCGGGTCACGCGAAAGGCGCGTTCGCACGCGAAGCCATGAATGGCGTTGCCGTGCGCCGGTTCGTTGACCGGCAGCCGGTATTCGCGGCCTTCGAACGTGAAGCGGGCGCCGGCGACGCGGCTCGGCCATGGAAAGAGAATCGGAATGCCGCCGCGATGCGGATGCTCGCGCCATGCGTCGACATTGGCAGGGCCCGCGATGACCTCGAGCGTGCCCGCGCGGTAGCTGAGACATTGGCATCCGGCGCCGGGCACGATCACGGCGCGCTCGCTCTGCGCCTCAAGCGTGATGAATTCCATGACAATGGTTTAGCGCGAGAGCGTGCGGATCGCGAGGGTAAGGCCCGAGAGTCGGCCATCCCGCAAGTGGGTTAATGTATTTTGCTGCGCGACGAGAAGAGAACTACAGTCGCGTGCTATGTGCGAGCGCGGAACTGACTAATGGTCGCGTCCGCCGCGGCGTTCGCCGCCGCCACCGCCGCCGCCCGCTCCGCCGCTGCGCGCCTGTGCTTCGTTGACGCGAATCGGACGGCCCTTGATGTCGCGGCCGTTCAATTTCTTGATTGCGCCTTCGGCTGCTTCATCGGTCGCCATCTCGACGAAACCGAATCCCCGCGAGCGGTTGGTGGCGCGGTCGATGATGACTTGCGAGCTGTCCACCTTTCCTGCTTCTGAAAATACGTCGAGCAGATCCTGGTCGGTCACAGTCCAAGCCAGATTCCCAACATACAGTCTGCGGCCCATTACCCCTCTCCTTGCGCGCAACCCGATTGCCTCGCGGCGTCCAGCGTCAGTTAGCTATACTGACAGCGCGCATCTAGTCAGAATTCCGCAATGCTTATAGCATCGCGCCAACCGCAAACATAGTGCTGTTTTCATCCAATTCCAGCCTCTTTTTCCCGAGTTTCCCCTAATCTTTTGCCCACGATTTAACAGGCGAATGGCCGATCTCACTTGATCTGCGAGGTCAGGACATAACAGTTTTCGATTGTGCCGATGCGAGAGTCGCGCCGAGCGTCTCAGAAAGTGATCGCAGGTGCTCTCGTCACGTCGCCGGCGAAGGTCGACGCTTGCGGATCTCAGTTACTTTCAATTCGCGAACCTGATTGTCGACGCAAACATGCCTCGCCGACTGAGAAAACTTTTCGCCGTGTGACTATCTGACCAGATACATCCGACGCGAATTTAACACTCTATCAGCTATACCCAGTTGGACGATGTTGATAATGGACAAAATGACTTTGATACTTGTAGATATGGGATTGGTTGTGTATGTTCAAAGTTGATTTCTACTGATCAGTCCCCTCGAAAGGAGATAGCTACATGGCTCGTAAGAATACCTCGCGCGAGGCCGCATCGGCGTTCCAGCAAGTACAGCGGCAAGCGCGCACCTTGCTACTCAATCTGCGCAAGGAGATCCGGGTGAAAGAGTCGGCACTGAGTAAACTGAAGCAGGAGGAAGCGCGACTGGGATCGTTGATCGGCCGCTCGAGCGGTTCGGCAAAATCGATCAGCAGCGGGCCCACGGGACGGGTCAATTGGCGCGCAGTGCTTTCGGCGCTGCCCAAGCAATTCAAGGCGGCGGACGTACGCAACGTGCGCGGACTCAAGGGGAAACGGCCGTCAGAGATTTTTGCGGCAATTACGCGATGGATCGATGCCGGCGCCGCACGGCGAAAAGCCCGCGGGGTATACGAAAGAGTTTAACTGAAGGTTCGCCCGCACCGGCTGCAATGCGGTATCGTGCGATCGAAGCCAGGTGAGCGGCGCCGCGAACGATCAGCAGCGCCGTTTTCTATTGCTCAGCTGAATACAGATTTTTTGAAGACCTCACACGGGTGCGAAAGAGTCTACCTACATGGCCGTGATGACGATTGAGTGGCGGGCGGATGCCGTTCGCATGATCGACCAGCGCCTGCTGCCCGCGCGCGAGGTGATTCGCACCTACCGCGACTATCGGGGCGTCGCGGATGCTATCCGCACGATGGTGGTTCGCGGCGCGCCGGCGATTGGAGTCGCGGCGGCGATGGGCGTCGCGCTCGGAATCAAGGGCACTGCGGGCGCAAAGGCAAAGAAGCGCTTCGCGAACGTCGCGAAGGCTCTCAAAGCCACGCGGCCCACCGCGGTAAATCTGGCGTGGGCGGTTGATCGGATGGGACGCGTGCTCGAGCAGAACGATTCGCTGGACGCGGCAGAATTGTTTGGCAGGATGCGCGCGGAGGCGATCGCGATCTACACGGAAGACGTAGCGGCGAACCGCGCGATGGGAAAATTCGGCGCCGAACTGATCGGAGATCCGGCCACCGTTCTGACGCATTGCAACGCGGGCGCGCTTGCGACGGCGGGATACGGCACTGCGCTCGGAGTGGTGCGTGCGGCGCGCGACGCGGGCAAAAAAATCCAGGTGTTCGCCGACGAGACGCGGCCATTTTTACAGGGCTCGCGCTTGACCGCCTGGGAACTACATAAGGATCGCATTCCGGTGACCGTGATCGCGGACAACATGGCGGCGACGGTGCTTTCGCAGAACAAGATCGATTGCGTGGTGGTGGGAACCGATCGCACGGCAGCCAACGGCGACGTCGCCAACAAAATCGGTACTTACCCGCTGGCGGTGATGGCTCGACGACATGGCGTGCCGTTTTACGTCGCGGCGCCGCTGTCGTCGATCGACCTGGACTGTCCCGACGGCGCGTCGATACCGATCGAAGAGCGCTCAGGCCGCGAGCTCACTGAGTACGGCGGCAAGCAGATCGCGCCCAAAGGCGTTCGCACGTTCAACCCCGCGTTCGACGTCACCCCCGCCGAGTTGGTGACCGCGATCATCACCGAACGGGGAGTCGCGTACCCGCCCTACACGGAAAGTTTGCGCGCACTCAAGAGCAAGCAGTGATCGACTGACTACTCATCGAAATGATCCAGATACTCGGAAAGTCCATAGCCAATCCTGCCGTCCCAGTTCCATTCGGTCATACCTTCCGCGATCCGAGTGACTATACCCGCCCGCCGGTTGCGCAACGGAATCATCGATAGCACTTTGCCGGTAATAACTATTGGCGAACCACCTTCGGCGGTCTGACAGGTAACCCTGATCTTGTCGTGCAACTGCTGATCGCCGGCGAATTCAGTCTGCACAGCGACCTTCACGATATTGAGAAAGGGCCGGCCCTTGCGCGCGACGAAACCGCCCGGGCGCTCGCTGCCGTCGCGATTCACGGTAATCGTCGCCATCGCGCCGAGATCTTCGTCGAAGTTCATCGTAAGCCATCGATAGAACTTCGGCGCCTGCCAGTAGCGCGGTCCCCAGCTATGATCGCGCAGGCCGAGCGCATCGATCTTGAACTCGCGGTCATTGCCGTCGGTCGTCAGCACGAGTTTCCCGGTCGCATGGCCGAGCTGTTCCAGATGGCCCTTTGCGAATTGAGCCTCGGGATCACCGGATGGTTTCGGCGAGACCCATTGAGATCCATTCTTTTCGCGCAGCTCGCCTCCCCAACCTGGGGAGGTCGCGACGTAGTCGATTTCGAGCGCGGCTTTCGCGTAGGGATTGGTCTTGAACGCCTTGGCCGGATCGGCCATCTCGAGCGGGTTTTTCAGAATGCAGAGTTTGCCGCGATAGCTGACGCGATGGCGCTCGAACGGTTTGATAACTTCGAACTTTGCGCCGCCTGCGTCGTGAATGTCGTTGCTTTTGATCTCGGGCCGCTGGAACATGAAGCCGACCGTTCCGTCGGGAAGATAGAGGCACGCCGTCATCTCCGCGTAGCCTTCATTCGCGCGATTACCCAGTCGGATAAACCCACCGAGGCGCTGACTACGATCGTAGAAATTGTAATATGCACTTTCGTTGAAATTCGACTCACCGGTGTTCGGATGCATCAGATCATCTTGTTCGAGCAGTACTACTTTGGTTTCAGACATTAGTCAGATCTCCTTCCTGGAATTGCGAATAGCTATGTCACTTTCGAGGTAGCGTGGATTCGCGATACTCAGTTTGTCCTCGACGCTACGGCGCACGAGCGCCAACACTTCCCGGCGCCAGGCGCTGTCGTCGGCCTCGCCCGCACGAATCTTCGCGGTCAACTCCTCGCCCATGCTGACAGCGGCCGCGCGCAAGTCGTCGAGGCTGTGCAGATGTGGCGCGTTGTGACCGAGCAAGCGAGCCAGCGCCTTTACCTCGCTCCGAACCAGCGGATCTTCAATTTTTATTTCACGCGCGACAATTCGCATGACGTTAGCGACTACGCGCGCCTGGAACTGACGCGCGCCCTGCACCGCCGGCACGAGTTCGCTCTCGACGAAGTCGGCGGCGGCTTCGAGCAATTCAACTGAGGTTGGCCGGTCCTGCATATTGATTACTCACATCGCGTTTTCGAGATTACCATGTTGCTATTCGATCAGATTCAGCAGCTCGAGTTCCGTTTCTGCGGTTCGCCGGCCGATACTAGCCAGTTCGACACTCTTTACGAATCCATCGATATGAGTGCGGGCCTGACTGATCGTGATTATGCCCCAGCGCAGATTGCCGAAGACCTCCCAGAAGCGTGCTGCTTCGGGATCGACAGGCTTACCGCTGGCTCTTTCGTATGCGCGGAAGAAATCCTCGCGAGTCCCGAGGCCGCCGGCCGGCTTCTGATCGTTGCCGAACCGCCAGGCGCGCACGCACATCCATCCGACGTCCTCCATCGGATCGCCGAGATGGGCCAATTCCCAATCGAGGATCGAGCGCACACCTTCGGGACCGAAAATGACATTGCCGATTCTGTAGTCGCCGTGGACCAGCGTTTTTCGCGGAGTCTGTGGAACCCGCTGCAGGAGCCAACGGAAGGCCAGTTCGAACGCGGGATGTGGTTCGAGGGCGAGGCGCCGAAAGTTTTCCTCGTAGCGTTTGACCTCGGTCAGCGCCGCGTTGCCGCCCGGCTCCGGAAGGAAGTCGAGGTGGTGCTTGACGGGATCGATCCGATGAATCTTCGCGAGGATTTCCGCGAGCTGCGTGGGCATCACCTCGCGCGCGCGGGCGTAAGTTTCGTCACGCAGGAGCCGGCGCGCGATAGTCTCGCCCTCGACGCGCTCCATGATGAAAAATGCGGAACCAAGCACATTGGGATCTTCTGAAACCCAGAACACCTCGGGCACCGGAACGTGCTCTTCGAAGGCTGCTCGAATCACCATAAACTCGTGACGGCGATTGGTGGCGATGTTGTGAGCGCCCGGATCGCGCCGTAACACCATCGCGCGCCGCGTGGTTTCGCCGCCACGCTCCATCGCGCAATCGAACGACCAGATCTCTCGCGATGCGCCGCCGGGCATCTTGCGGAGATTATCGATCGCGACGCTATCGAAGCGGCCTTCCGCGCGGATGAAGCCGCGCAGCCGTTCGACCAATTCGCCAGGTTCGAGCTTCGCCATGCGCCGTACTTACTTCCCGGTAACAAGGAGTATCACGAAAATTCCGCGCTTCGCACACCAGCGATCGGCTTAATCGGCCGTCAGGCGCGTTGGCCGACCTTCTGCGCAATTCCGTCGCCGAGCAGGTTGAAGCCGAGAATCGAAAATCCGATCGCGAGTCCTGGCGCGGTCGTGAGATGCGGCGCAACGAGCAGGAAGGCGCGGCCGGCGTCGAGCATGTTGCCCCAACTGGGAGTGGGCGGAATCGCACCGAGGCCAAGAAACGAAAGCGCGGCTTCGGCACCGATGATTCCGCCGATTCCAAAGGTCGCCTGCACCGCCAGCGGTCCGACGACGCCGGGCAGCAGATGACGCATCAGCAGCCGCGACCGGCCGGCGCCGAGGGTTTCGGCGGCCAGCACGTACTCGCGCTCGCGCAAGGTCAGCACTTCGCCGCGCACGATGCGCGCGTAGCCGGTCCATCCCATGGCGGTCAGCGCGATCACGAGATCGATGAGACCGGGTCCGAGAATGGCGGCCAGCGCGATCGCAAGCAGAATTCCAGGAAAGGCGAGAACAATGTCCACGCCGCGCATCATGAGGTTGTCGATTCGACCGCCCGACAGCGCCGCGGTCGCGCCAATCAGACTGCCGACTACGAGCGAGATCGCGACGACCACCGTCGAAATCGAAAGTGAAAGCCGCGCGCCCCACAGAATACGGGCGAGAACGTCGCGGCCGAGCGCGTCGCAACCAAACGGATGCGCCCGACTGGGACCGGCAAGAATGTCTGCAAGATCGATCGACAAAGGATCGGCACGATACACCATCGGACCCGCGATCGCTGCTACGACGATCGCGATGACAATAGTCACTCCAATAGCCAGTGACGGATTGCGGACGCGCTCTCTCACGAGATTCTCACTCGCGGGTCCACCATCGCGTATACTATGTCGGTTGCCATGTTCACGACGACGTACGTCATCGCGAACGTGAGGACGCAGCCTTCGACTACCGGATAGTCGCGGGCACCGATCGCAGTGATCAGCAGGCGGCCGATGCCGGGCCACGAGAAGATTATCTCTATGATGAGCGTACCGCTCAGCAGCGCGCCCATCTGAAGTCCGATGATCGTCACGAAGGACGTGAGCGCGTTCCTGAGTCCGTGGCGCACGAGGGCGGAG
>DATNLS010000163.1:0-6830 GCA_035602775.1 Candidatus Acidiferrales bacterium
GGAACGAGGTCGCGCTGCTCGATTTCAGGGCCTGCTTGAGCGGCGTCTCGACGACCTGGTTGAGATCGGGGTCGTAGCTGTAGAGCGTCTCGCCGTCGCTGACGATCGTTTGTTTTTCGGGATCATCGAAGTCCCATCGCATGCGCCCGGGCTTGCGAAATGAAACCGTGCCCTGCCGCTTGCGTACCGGCGCGCCGACGGTCGTAACCTCCTCGTTAAATTTCGCCGAGAATGAATTGGTGTCGCGGTAGTGGCGTTGGAGGCGATCGAGTACCGGCTTCAGGTCCTTGCTGACGGGCGGGCCGCTCGCCGCAATCGTGTCGGAATGCACTGGAACCGCAGCGGCGAGAATCGCCACCGTCGCCACAAAAAAGGCTGGCCACACTTTTCTGAAAAAGCCGCGGACCATCATCGAGCGCTGTGCAACCGGACTTCGCGCGGCTTGGCGCCGTCCGCGGGCATCACGATTCCTTCGCGTTCCATCTGCTCGACCATCCGCGCCGCGCGATTGTAACCAATTCGAAGGCGCCGCTGGATCATCGAGATCGACGCCTGGTTGGTCTCCATCACGATCCGCACCGCCTCATCATACATCTCGTCCTGCACCTCGCCACCGAGTCCGTCGCCGCCGTCCTCACCGGGGGCCTTGGTATCGAGGATTTCCATGCGGTACTCGGGCGCGCCCTGCTCGCGCAGGAAATCGGTGAGCTTGCGAATCTCATGCTCGCCGACAAACGGGCCGTGCAGGCGGCGAAGCTTGGCGCTACCAGGCGGCATAAAGAGCATATCGCCGGCCCCGAGCAGGCGTTCGGCACCGATCGAATCGAGAATCGTGCGCGAATCGACGCGCGACGTCACCTGCAACGAGATTCGCGCCGGCAAGTTCGCCTTGATAAGGCCGGTGATCACATCGACCGAGGGCCGCTGCGTCGCGAGGATCAGATGAATCCCCGCGGCGCGCGCCTTCTGCGCCAGGCGCGTGATATCGCGCTCGACGGTCTTGCCCTCGCTCAGCAGCAGGTCGGCCAGCTCATCGATTACGATCACGATTTTCGGCAGCTTGCGATGCTCGATAGCGCCGACCGCCGGCTGATTGGGATCGTCGGACGCCGGCGCGCTCTGTCCCGCCATTTTGAGTTGCGCCAGCGACGCGCCCGACGCCAGCGCGTGGTTGTAGCCATCGATATTGCGCACGCCCAGCTCGCGCATCCGCAGGTAGCGGCCCTCCATCTCCTGCGTCGCCCATAGCAATGCCGACGCGGCCTTCTGCGGATCGACGACGACTGGCACCAGCAGATGCGGAATATTTTCGTACACCGACAACTCGAGCATCTTGGGATCGACCAGGATGAGGCGCACATCATCAGCGGTCGCGTTGAACAGAATCGACGCGATCATCGTGTGCAGCGAAACCGACTTGCCGGTTCCAGTCGCGCCCGCGATCAGCAGATGAGGCATCTTGGCGAGATCGGCGGCCACCGGGCGTCCGGCGATATCCTTGCCGAGCGCAATCGTGAGCTGGCTCTGCGCGGCTGAGAATTCGTCGGCCTCGAGAATCTCGCGCAGGAAAACGCGCTCGCGCTTCTTGTTCGGCACTTCGATCCCGACCACAGCCTCGCCCGGCACCGGCGCCTGGATTCTTACCGCGGCAGCTCTGAGAGCCATCGAAAGATCGTCCGCCAGGTTCACGATCTGGCTGACTTTGATTCCCGAGCCCGGCTCGAACTTGTACATCGTGACGACAGGACCAGGCTGCACTTCGACCACGCGGCCCTCGACGCCGAAGTCCGCGAGCTTCTGCTCGAGCACGCGCGCGCTGCGCTCGAGCTGTCCCTCGTCCACTTGCGCGTGTTCGGCGGGCGGCAGATCGAGCAGAGATTGCGGCGGAATTTTGAAAGCGCCCTTCTGCCGCGGCTTCGAAGCGGCCATCTTGTCGCGCTTCTCGCGAATATCGAGCAGCCTGACTTTCAGCGGCACAGGCCGTCCGTTGGCGCCGTCGGTATCGCTCTCGATCTCGTCGCCCGAGCTGAGCGAGAACGGGATTCGCGCTCCGTCGGCGACGTCGAACTCGTCGCGACGCGAGCGCGGGCGAATCCTGGCGGCGACCCCGGCCAACAATTCGGTCGGCGCCCGCCGGAGCATCAGTGCAAGCCCGCAGACTAATCCCAGCGCGACCGCGATCAAGCCGCCCGCTACGCTGATCGAATCGTTGAGCAAGGTCGCGATTTGTGCCCCGACCTCGCCGCCCATCCGCGCGTCGTGCAAATTCCACAGCGCGCCCGCCGTCGCGAGCGCAAGAATCAAAAGCACACCACCGCCAATCTCGCGTGCCACTGTGACGAGGTTCGCGCCGGTCCACACGCGCTGCGCCAGCCACGCGACCAGGATCGTCGCAGTGTACGACTGGTATCCGACCAGACCGGCGAGCATCGCCGCTATGGCCGCGCCGACCGGGCCGCCGAGGTTGGGACTCCGCCCGAGGTCGACGCTCGCAAGGCTGACCGCGCCGAACGCCGCAAACGCCAGCAACGCCAGTGCGCATAGCTCGCGCGCGATTCGGCCGTCCGGCACCGTCGCCGTCGAATCTTCCTCGACCACCGCCGGCGGCGGTAGCTCGATTACGGTTTTCTCCTTGCGCGCGATTGGGGTTCAGACCTCCGTCACGTACGGAATCACCAACGGCCGCTTACCCAGCTCGTCGCTGAAGTAGCGCCGGATCGCGCGCACGATTTCTTCCTTCACGCGGGAATCGTTGGCGTGCAGCGGGCCGCCGAGCGCGGCGAGGCGCCGCGTCAATTCCTCCTTCGCGCGACGCATGTGCGCCGAAGTCCCGTCGCCGCTGACCAGGCCGCGCGATAGCAGATCGGGACCCGCGACAATACGCCCGGTCTTCGACGACAAGACCACCACCGCCGTTACCATCCCGTCGCGCGCGAGTACCCGACGCTCGCCGACTACCTCGGGCGCGCCACCGTCCACTACATCGAGTGCCACGCGGCCCGCCTCAACGGTGGTTCCGCGACGCGCGTCGCCACCCGCATTCAGAATTAGCGAATCGCCGTCTTCGAGCAGGAAGCATTTGTGCTCCGGGACTCCCGCGGCGATCGCGAGCGCGACGTGACGGCTCAGATGACGATACTCGCCGTGAATCGGGACGAAGTGCCGCGGCCGCGTGAGCGCGATCAGCTCGGACAACTCGTCCTGGCTGGCGTGCCCCGAAACGTGAACCGGCGCGACCGCGTCGTAGACCACGTCGGCGCCTTGCTTGTACAGGCGATTCACCAGCGTGTTGATCGTACGCTCGTTGCCGGGGATGAAGCGCGACGACAGCACGACCACATCGCCATGCTCGATCCGCACGCGCGGGTGCGCGTCGCCGGCGATTTTCGCCAGCGCGGAAAGCGGCTCGCCCTGGCTGCCGCTGGTCAGGTAGCTCAGCCGATTGCCGTCGAGAAACTCCGCCTCGCCCGGCTCGACGAACATCGCGCGCGCGAATGGCAGCTGCCCGGTCTCGAGACCCAGCCGGACGCTCTCCGCCATCGCGCGCCCGAGCGGAACGACGCGGCGGCCGAACTCGCGCGAGACTTCGACCACCTGCCTAATGCGATGCAAATGGGACGAGAAGGCCGACAGGAAAAATCTGCCACGTGCGCGCGAGGTCAGCTCGCGCAATACCGGCTTGAGCGAACTCTCCGAGCCCGAGCGGCCGGGGCGTTCTACATTGGTTGAGTCCGACAGCAGCAGCGCAACGCCCTCGGCGCCCAGCTCGGCAAAGCGCTCGCGGTCGAACATCTGGCCGTCGACCGGAGCGTCGTCGATTTTGAAATCGCCGCTATGAATGATGATCCCCGCCGGCGTGCGAATCGCGAGCGCGATCGAGTTGGGCGTCGAGTGCGTGACGCGAATCGGCTCGATCGTGAACGGGCCTGCCGCGAAAGAATTGCGCGGCGTGATCGTCCGCAGATCGACGGGATCATCGAACTCCGCATCAACGAGGCGCCGCCGGGTGAAAGCGAGCGTGATGTCCGTGCCGTAAACCGGAACATTGAAGCGGCGCAGCAGATGCGGCAGCGCGCCGATGTGATCCTCGTGGGCATGGGTGAGTACCACCGCCTCGACCGCGACGTGGCTGCGCTCGAGCCAGGCCATCTCGGGGACATAAGTGCTCAGTCCGAGCGCGGGCTCGTCGGGAAACATCACGCCGCAATCGATGATGATCGCGCGCCCGGCGCATTCGATCGCCATCAAATTGAGGCCGATCTCGCCGAGCCCGCCGAGGGCTACGATTCTGACCGGCGCGGTCGTGGAAGTGCTTGCCGCCATCGCCTATCCTGCCTCCGCACCGAGGCGGATTATATCGGTGATAATTGGCCTGCGAAAGCCGCTGTGCAACGAACTGACACGCTGGCTTGCCTTGAGAACGGGTGGGGGCTAATTTTCGCACATGAGGTGGCGAAGATGGCGGCGTCGGTAAACAAAGTAATTCTCATCGGTAATCTCGGACGCGATCCCGAAACTCGCTTCACCAACTCGGGCTCGTCGGTCACAAGCTTTTCAGTCGCGACCAAGGACTCGTTCGCCGACAAGAGCGGTGCGCGGCAGGAACGCACCGACTGGCACAACATCACCGTGTGGGGCAAACAGGGCGAGGCCTGCGCGCAGTACCTGAAGAAGGGCAGCTCGGTTTACGTCGAGGGGAGAATCTCCTACCGCGAGTACGAAGCGAAGGACGGCAGCGGCAAGCGCAAGGCCACCGACATTGTCGCGATGCGTGTCCAGTTCCTGAGCTCGCGCGGCGGCGCTCCGGCGACCGATGACGGCGGTGACTTCGGCGGCGGTGCTCGCGGTCGTGCACCCGCGGGCGCTGGCGGCGCGAGCGACGACGTCGCGCCGATGGATGACGAAGATATACCTTTCTAGAAAAATCGGGTCTGAACAGTCAGTTACTATCGTCGGATGCTGCACGTGACGGCGGCATCTGATTGCCAATTGTACGAATGATCCGACTCGACACACTGAAAGCACTGCGATATCCAAGGTACGTGATTTGCATTTGAGCGGGCGCATTTTGAGCTGGTATCCAACCCGGCCGCCTACGAGCCGGAGAGTTCTACGAATTGATCCAGCCTTTGACGACCCGAAGCCGCTACATCCGAATCTTCGCATTTGTTGTCGGCGTCGCGATTGCGATCAACGCTGGTGACGCGTTCGCGACGACACTCCTGCCGCCTGGGTCGTCGACCACCATGTGGTCAGTCGCAAGCGATCGCAAGACCATCCTGTTGTCATTGAACGGAAACGCGCCGACCCCCTTTGTCATCAAGGGCGTCGACTACTCGCCACGCCCGATCAACGACGCCGCGATGACAATACCCGGCTCCGATTACTTCTGGGGCGATCCCGCTCACCTCACCTACGCACCAATCTGGACCCGCGATCTGTGGGGCACGACTTACAACGACAACGAAACGGGCGTCAATTTTCCCGACGGACTCGTTCGTCAGCTCGGCGCCAACAGCATCCGCACCTACGCCTGGTGGAAATGGGTTCCGATGACGCCGGCTGACTATGCGAAGTGGAGCATGCTCGACTGGAGCGTGACGCCGAGAGTCCGCTACGGCGCGACGACGACGCCCGCGGGTTTCGCGTCATGGCCGGCGCACGACGGCGGCGATCAATTCCTGGACCTGTGCTGGAATCATGGCGTCAACCCGATTTATGTAGTCATCGGCATATCGGTCGATCCATGGTCTGCCTTTCCGGGCACCAATTCCGATCCCGTGTTACTGCACGACCAGCGAATGTTTATCGAGCGCACTACTCAGTGGCTGGCGCAGCGTTACGGTTATCATCCCGCCTTGCTCGGATTTGCTATTGGCAACGAGACCAACCTGCCATTCGCGCGCGGCACCGACCGGTACCTTGACTATTGGCAGTATCTTAATCGGCTCGGCGCCATCGCCAAGCACTATGCCCCCGACAAATTGACGATGACGGCGTTCGAGGACTATCCATCGCCTGAAGCGCCGATGCTCCTGAAGCCATTAGTCGCTTTCAGAGATGCCGCCAACGCTCATCCCGGCGGCCGCACGGTTCCGGTCTGCGTCAATTCCAACGGCGCACATCCCAGTTCTGACTGCGAGTCGGCGCATCGCCGGCGGGCTTATCCCGCCGACATCTATGCGCTCGATGTCTGGGGATTCAACGCCTATCGCAAGCCCGAGACTGAAGACGTCGCAAACTTCAAGCACTGGATCGTCGACGGTCACTACACCAACGGTACCGGGACGGGGACTGAGCCGCCCAATCCGGCTCCGCGGCCGATCGTTCTGACCGAATGGGGCGCGCCCGCTTCGATTCGCACCCGCGACGGACAGCCGCCCGCGCCGCCGAATCCGCAATGGGTCAGCGTCAGCCCCGCCGCGCCCGGTGAATTCCACAACGCTCCCGGATATCGCGCGGCAAAACTGATCGAGAGGATCGCATCCGACATCTACGGACCGCAGTCGACGCTTTCGACCACCGGCGGCGGCATCCTGTCGGGCGGCTATGTGTTCGAGTTCCAGGACGAATGGTGGAAGGAAGCTGCGAGCCGGCCCGCCACCTGGTCCTCGCACGACACGACGATCGAGCAGAGCAAGTTTCCGTTCGGCGAGACCGGCAGCGGCTTCGCGTCGTACTGGGACGAAGAATGGTTCGGCCTGATGTCAGTCGCGCCAGGCCCCGGCCGCCGTGCTGACGGTCCTGTCCTCACTGCCTATGACGGCGCGGGATCGTTGAATGGCGGCGCCGACGTGCTTACACCGCGCGCTGGCTTCTACGCGCTGCAG
>DATNLS010000262.1:0-2450 GCA_035602775.1 Candidatus Acidiferrales bacterium
GGCGGCGGTCTTCAAGATCGAAAGCCACAACCATCCGTCGTTCGTCGAGCCGTACCAGGGCGCGGCGACCGGCGTCGGTGGAATCCTGCGCGACATTTTCACGATGGGCGCGCGGCCAGTCGCTAGTATGAACTCGCTCAAGTTTGGATCGTTCGATCATCCGCGCACGCGATATTTGTTGGGCGGCGTCGTCGGTGGAATCGGTGGTTACGGCAATTGCGTCGGCGTGCCGACGGTTGCGGGCGAAGTGATGTTCGACGCCGCGTACAACGCCAACATTCTGGTCAACGCGTTCTGCCTCGGGCTCGTTCGCAAGACTGAGATGATGAGCGCGAAGGCGCGCGGCGTCGGCAACCCGGTGCTTTACGTTGGCTCTGCGACCGGGCGCGACGGGATTCACGGCGCGTCGATGGCGTCGGCGGAGTTCGACAAGGAGAGCGAGGCCAAGCGTCCGGCGGTGCAGGTCGGCGATCCGTTCACCGAGAAATTATTGATCGAGGCGTGCCTCGAGGCGGGCAAGACCGGCGCTATCGTCGCAATCCAGGACATGGGCGCGGCGGGACTTACGTCGTCGTCGAGCGAGATGCCGTCGCATGGCGGACTCGGAATTGAGCTCGACCTCGACCAGGTGCCGCTGCGCGAAGCGAATCTGACGCCGTATGAAATTCTGCTTTCCGAATCGCAGGAGCGGATGTTAATTGTCGCCGAACGCGGGCGCGAGGCGGAGTTGCAGGCGGTGTTCGAGAAGTGGGACCTGCACGCGGTCGTTATCGGGCGAATCACCGACGACAATCGATGGCGCGCGCGATGGCACGGGCAGATCGTCGCGGATATTCCGATTGGCGCATTGGCCGACGACGCCCCGCTGTACGATCGTCCCGCGGCGCCGCCGAAAAGTTCTCCGAAGAGCGACCCTACATCCTCCGTCGCATTCGTTGCGCCTTCCAAAGCGCTTCGGGCGTTGCTCGACAGTCCCAACGTCGCGTCGAAGAAGTGGGTGTATCGGCAGTACGACTCGATCGTGCAGAGCAACACCGTGCTGGGGCCGGGCAGTGACGCGGCCGTGATTCGAATCAAGAATTCGCGGCGCGCGATGGCGCTCAAAGTCGATTCGAATCCTCGCGCGTGCGCGCTCGATCCCTATCTCGGCAGTGTCGGCGTGGTCTGCGAGGCCGCGCGCAACGTCGCCTGCGCGGGTGCGCGGCCGGTGGGAATCACGAACTGCCTGAACTACGGCAATCCGGAGCGCCCCGAGGTCATGTGGCAGTTTATCCGCGGCGTCGACGGTCTGCGCGCCGCGTCGCTCGCGTTCGGAGCGCCGGTGGTCAGCGGCAACGTCAGCTTCTACAACGAGACCGAAGGCCACGCGATTCCGCCGACGCCGACGATTGCGGTGCTGGGCGTGATGCCTGACGTTGCTAAGCACGTTACGCAGCACTTCAAGAATCCCGGTGATGCGATCGCGATCGTACGCACGGCCGCGCCGTCGTTGGCGGCGAGCGAGTACGCGGCGACCTTCGGAATCGACGGCGGCAGGCTCAATCCGATTGATTTGGCTCGGGAAGCGGCTCTGATCGACGCGCTGGTTGAAGGGTGTGAACAGGGGCTGATAAGATCAGCTCACGATATCGCCGAGGGCGGGCTTGCGGTGGCAATGGCCGAAGCCTGTTTCAATCCGCGGGCGATTCTGGGAGCCGAAGTTGAACTTGGGCGAGCTGGAAACGCTGACGCGGTTGATTTTTTTGGAGAGGGCGCATCGACCGTGATTTTGTCGATTGCGCCAGGCGACGTGCCCCGTGTCGAGAAGTTGTTCGCACGGCGCGGGCTTGAGTTTGAAGTGATCGGAAATGTAACCGCCGATCCGCGGCTCAAGCTTGGCGCGGCGCTCGACGAAGACGTTTCCGAGTTGCAGCGAATTTACGAAGACGCGATTCCAAGGAGGCTCAGAGGCGGTGACTGAAGAAGATTCGGTCCTTGCGGTCGAAGCAGTCGAAGAATCGCCCCTCGACGTCTTCCACGAAGAGTGCGGCGTGTTCGGCGTTTACCGGCATCCCGAGGCCGCCAACCTTGCGTACCTCGGCTTGTACGCGCAGCAGCATCGCGGGCAGGAGTCGGCTGGAATCGTCTCTTCGAACGGCAAGTCGCTGATCTACCATCGCGGGATGGGACTGGTCGCCGACATTTTCAACAGCTCGATCATCGAGAGTCTCGAAGGCACCAGCGCGATTGGGCATAACCGCTATTCAACGACCGGCTCGACCACGATTGGCAACTGCCAGCCGCTCGTAGTCGAGTATGCGCGCGGCGGTCTCGCGCTCGCGCACAATGGCAACATTGTAAATTTCAACGAGCTGCGCGAGCGGCTCGAGTCGACGGGATCGATCTTCCAGTCGTCGTCGGACAGCGAAGTGATGATTCATCTGATCGCGGCATCGCACAAACCCACACTG
>DATNLS010000175.1:0-8160 GCA_035602775.1 Candidatus Acidiferrales bacterium
GCCCGCCGGCCGCCTCCCCCGTAAAGTAACGGGAGAGGTAACCTTCGCTGCGTTAAGGATCCACAAAAAAAGTTCTGACAGGGGCGAAGCCCCGCATCTTTTCTCTCTTAATACTGGGTGCAGGGGTCACCCCTGCCGAAGGAAGTGTGAAACCCACCGGGGGTTTCACATTTGATAAAATGATTTCCTCTTCTCCTAACTCGCGACCGCCGTAACTTGCTGCCCTTCCTTCAGTGTCGCCGCCGGCACCACGATTACCGTCTCGCCGCCGCTCAGTCCCTGCTTGACCTCGATCCCGTCCTGGAACTCCCGCCCGACTGTGATTGGCGCCTGATGTATCGTGTCGCCGCGCACGATCCACACCGAATTCGCGACCCCATCCGCGACGATCGCCTTCTTCGGCACCAGCACCATCGGCGCCGCCGCGGCCTGCGTCATGATCGATTGGAACGTAACCTTGGCGCTCATTTCCGGCTTGATAATTTTGAGGTCCGGCTGCAGGATTTTGACTTCAACCTTGACCGTGCCTTTCTGCCGGTCGGCCTCGGGATAAATCTTCACCACCTGCGCCGGGAACGGATTGTCGGGATAGGCGTCGGGGATCACCGTCGCCGGCGTGCCCATGGTGACCTTTGCGATATCGCTTTCGTTGATATCGACTTCGCAGCGCAGATCGCTCAAGTCCGCCAGTTGCGCGATATCGGTGGCGCCGCCGCCCGCCTGGATTTCGCCGCCGAAGTTAATCGTGTCGCCCAGCTCGCGATATTTCTGCAGCACCACGCCGTTAATTGGCGACGTGATCACGGTCTGGCTCACGTTGAATTTCGCGAATTCGATTTCGCCATTCGACTTCTTCAGATCCGCCGCCGCCACCGCGAGCTGATTCTCGGCGTCGTCGAGCGAGTCCTTCGACTCCACCCCCTGCGCATAGAGCGTGCGCATCCGCTGGACGCGCGCCTGCTTCAAGACCAGGTTGGCCTGCGCCAAATCGCGATCCGCGTATGCCTGCTTCAGTTGCGCCTGGTAATCGCGATCGTCGATTCGCGCCAGCAGGTCGCCGACCTTGACCCGCTGCCCTTCCTCGATTGGCTCGGCCACTATTTGCCCGAGAATCTTGGTGCCGATCACGATGTACTTGTGCCGCGTGATTACGTAGCCGCTGCCGGTCAGCACGGTGCCGGCCTGTCCCGCTTCTTTCACCGCGACAACTGCGGTCTGCACTTCTGGTGGACGGCCGAGCGTCTTCTGATAGACGACGTATCCCGCCACTCCTACCACGGCGAGGACCGCGAGCGTGACCGCGACCGGTATCAGCCGGCTCGGCTTCTTCGGCTGCGCGGAACGCGCAATCCGCAGCGACTCGAGTTCGCGGATATTAGGTCCTCTGGGTGCTTCGGTCGACAAGGTCATACGCTCCTGAGCGCATCTACCACCGGCATTTTCATCGCCTGCCGCGCAGGAAGCCAGCCCCCGGCCATACCCATCACGGCGGCGAAAATCAGCGCCTCGATCACTATCGCAAAGGTCACGCGGAAGCTGAACGCCAGCGTCGAGAAGGTGACGAAGTTGCCAAAGGTGGTCGACAACCCGTTGATCGGCAGCGCGATTATAATTCCGATCACACCCGCCGCAATCGCCAGCACAATCGACTCGATCAGGAACGACGTCATCACCGCCATCGGCGCGAAGCCGAGCGCGCGCAGCGTGCCGATTTCAGTGGTCCGCGACGAAACCGCCGCGTACATCGTATTCATCGCGCCGAAAATCGCGCCCACCGCCATGATCACCGCGACGATCATCCCGAGCACCCGCATCTGGTTGGCGACCACCGCCTGGTCCTTGTAGTAGTCGGCCTCGGTCTCCGCCTGCAGGTTGATTCGCGGATCGTCGGCCAGTCGATGTATCAGCGCGGCCGTGTCGGCGCCCGGCGCCAGTTTCAATCGCACATCGGCGTAGTACGCCCCGCGTTGCGCGTCGTCCTGCACGTTATGAATATCGCCCCACACCTCGGACTCGAATGATCCGCCGTCGGCCGCGAATATCCCGACCACCTTCCAGTTGCCGCGCCCGAAGTGCAGCGTCGATCCGAGCTGCATATTGGCGTAATGCCCCTGCAGGCCTTTGCCGACAATCACTTCATTAACTGAAGGATTGAACATCCGGCCTTCGACGATCCTAACCTTCGGATGCACCTTGAGCGCGATCGGCAAGACCCCACGCACTACTATATTGTCGCGTCCGCCGCCGACGCGTTCCATCAGCGCCTGCACTGGCAACTCCGGCGAGACGTCCACTTCGCCATCACTCTCGCGGCGAATCTGTGGCAAAAATTTCAGCGCATCAAACTGATCGAGCTGAATCGCCGAGTAGGTCTCGGTAGTAGCCCCCTTGCGCAACACAATAACGTTATCCGGATCGCCAGTATCGGATATCGCCGAATTAAGCCCCGCGACCAGCGCCATCACGATCACAAAAACACAAACGACCAGCGCAATCCCGCCCCCGGTCATAGCAGTAGAAACCCGCCTGACCAGCAGCGATCGCACATTATATTTCAGCGGTATCGCCATCTGACTCCAACAATCCGGTCCCCCTTCCCGCTGGGAAGGGGTTGGGGTTCGGGTTCCTATTTAATCGCTGACTCCCATCTGCCGATCGCGCCCGCTTTTAAAGGTTCTAACAGGGACGAAGTCCCGCATCCTTTTTCCTATCACCGGGTGCAGGGGTCACCCCTGCCGAAGGAAGCGTGAAACCCACCGCGGGTTTCACATATGTTAGTTCCTCTCTTCTCTTCCTCCTCACGCCACCGTCCTCAATGCATCCACAATATTCCTCCGCGCCGCCGAACTCGCCGGCACCATCGCGCTGAAAAGTCCTATCAACGCGGCCACCACCAGCGTCTCGGCCAGCACTACCGGTGGCATCCGAATCGCGCCCAGCGGACCGCCCATGTTGCCGATCGAGAATCCCTTCAGCACCAGGTAGGCCGAGCCGCACCCGATAACTCCGCCGATAAGTCCTATCAACAGCGACTCGGCCAGCAGCAGCGACAGGATCGTGCGCGCCGGAAAGCCCATCGATCGCATCACCGCAATCTCGCCGCGCCGCTCGCGAATCGACATCGCCGCCGTATTCGCCGCGACCAGCCCAATCGTCAGCACCACGATAAATCCCAGCAGTTCGGCCATTCTGAAAAACGTGCGGTACTGCTCCATGAAGCTGCCGATAAACGCCGCCTCCGATTCCGACAAGGTCTCCGCCGACGAGTTGGCAAAGCCTTCATCGATCGCCGCTATCACCTGCGGCACGTTCTCCGGCTTGTCGACCTTGACCCAGATATTGTCGACGATCCCGGGACGGCCCGCAGCTTCCTCGAGGTAGTCGCGCCTGAACAACAGAAAATCCGGCGGCGCCTTGCCGCCGATCGTGCCGACGATTTGCAACGTCACGTTAAACGGGTAGAGCGTGCCTTTGAGCTGAATCTGCTGCCCGACCTGCAGATGGAACCGTTTCATCGTATCGCCGCCGACCAGCGCGGCGGTGCGGATTTTCTTGAACTGCGCGAATTGATCCGCGCTGATTCCCCAGTCGGGCCACATCTTGTCGACCTCTTCGGGATCGGCCGCCAGGTTGGGGAACTGATCGTAAACTTCGTGATAGACGCCGCCGAACCAGCTCTCCGGCACCACCACTTCGACGTGCGGCACTGCCATGATCCGTTGCTTGTAGGCGACCGGAATCGAGTAGGCGAGCCCTGCCTTGTTATGGGTCGCGACCCGGGTAGAGGACGCGGTATTCCCAAGAATCTGATCGGCGACGGTCGGGATACTAATCAGCGCCGAAAAAATAAACAGCGACACGGCAATCGACAGCACCGTCAAAAAAGTCCGCCGTTTCGAGCGCACTAAATTTTTAAACACCAGCGCCGTATATTTCATCACTAACTCCCGAACTTAGTCCGGTTCCCGTTCCCACCATGGGAAGGGGTAGGGGTTAGGTTCCTATGCATACCTTCAAACACGATCCGTAAAAGCAGCCGCCGAACTCTTAGTCCTAATCTCCAGCACATGGTTAACAAGGTCGAAAAAGTAAACCACTCGCCCGCCATCAGAGGTATCGACCTTCATATCCCCGAGCGACCACGGCTGGCTGCCGTAGGTGGCGCCTTCGTCCTTGATACGGCCAAAAATCGCGTCGAATTCCGCGTCGCTCACATGGAACGCATAGTGATGCACGCCAAAATTCTCCCAGCGATCATCGAAGTCCATCGTAAGCGTTCCATTGACCCGCACCGGAGCGAACGGACCCATCGGTCCGTCATAACTCAACCCGAAAAGCTTCGCGAAGTACTTAGCCGACGCCACCTTGTCGCGCGCCGGAACGATAGTGTGATCCAATATAATTGCCATACACACTCTCCTAAGATTCCCCCTTCCCCCTATGGGAAGGGTCTAGGTATTTTCCCGCCAACTCCTATCCGCCAATCGGCCTCCCTTTTAAGGTTCTAACAGGGACGAAGTCCCGCAACTTTCTTTTCTTAGTACTGGGTGCGGGCTCAGCCCTGCCGAAGGAAGCGTGAAACCCACCGCGGCATACAACTAGTTCCTTCCTTCTTCTCATCCTCTTCCCCTCCCTCAGGCATGCGCCGCCGCATCTCCGACCACTCCTCGCTTCCCCGGCTCAACTCCCGCCAGCACTCCCTTATCCAGCCGGTAAACCGTGTCGACGTAGCGCTCGGCGCGCGGGTCATGCGTTACCATCACGATCGTCTTCTGGAACTGCCGGTTCATATCCACCAGCAATCCTAAAATTTCCTCCGCCGATTTCGCATCGAGATCTCCGGTCGGCTCATCGGCCACGATTATCGTCGGATCCGCCACGATCGCCCGCGCGATCGCAACCCGCTGCTCCTGCCCGCCCGACAACTGGCGCGGATAATGGTCCATACGGTCGGCCAGGCCCACCACCTTGAGCGCGGTCTCGACATGCTCCCGGCGCTCGGCTTTGTTGAGACTGGTCAGCAATAAAGGCAACTCGACGTTCTCGAATGCGGTCAGCACGGGAATTAAATTGTAAAACTGGAACACGAGCCCGATATGACGCGCGCGCCAGCCGGCCAGGTCGCGTTCCTTCATGCCGGTAATTTCCTCGCCGCCGACCGCGACCCGCCCGGTGCTGGCGTGATCGATCCCCGCGATCAGGTTGAGCATCGTGGTCTTGCCTGACCCCGACGGCCCCATGATCGCGACGAAGCGTCCGGGCGGAATCTGCACCGTCACGTCGTCGAGCGCGCGCACCTCGAACTCGTCGCGCTTGTAGATCCGGGTCACATGTTCGAGATCGATCGCAAACTTTTCGTCCATAACAATCCTTCCCCTTTAGTGGCGTACCGTGCCGCGTTATCTAGCTCTCCCCCCACCCAACTTCCTAACAGGGACAACGTCCCGCATCTTTCTTTTCTTAACCCTGGGTGCAGGGCTCAGCCCTGCCGAAGGAAGTGTGAAACCCACCGCGGGTTTCACATTCAATTTGGTGACTTTCGCTATCTTTCTGTCACGCACGTGTACTTCACGCCTCAACTGCGAACAAAGCCGCGCCAGCACGCGCGCCTTCGCATTGACGATCTCCCACCCGAGCTCAAGCACTATTCTCCGCACCGGACTCGCGCCCGCGCGCCGCATCTCGGCCACCATCTCGGCCAGGATGCTGGTTCGCGCTTCGTCATCGCGTTGCGAGCGCTCCATATGCTCGAGCGCAATCTCGGGCTCTTCGTGCGCAAAATAGATCTTCACCTGCGACTCGTCGAACACGAACAGCGGCTGTGCAGGCTCGCGCAGCATACGCCTGAAATGCGCGCGGCCGCGCACTGTGATCGCATAGACTTTGCGTGCGCGCCGCCCGTGCCGTTCCGTCCGCAGCCTGACCAGCCCGTCGCGCGCCAGTTTTTTCAGTGCCGGATAGATCGACCCGTCGCTCACCCGGTAGAAGAACCCGACCGGATCCTGGAACCGCTGCTTCAAGTCGTAGCCGGTCGCCTCCGCCTCCATCAGAAAACCGAGGATCGGAAACTTCACGTCCATCCGCGGCGGCGTCTTTTCGAATTCGAGGATCGACTTGGCCGGGAACAACTGCGCGGCCGGCCGATGACCATTCATCGATGAAGTAGACGACACCTCGTGCATATGTATCGAGCCAATAGCTCGACTTGAGCTATGAGTCAAGAAGGATGGAACGAATCACGATGCAGCAATACGACTGCGCACGACGCGCCCGAGATTGCTCGACCCCGCCAGCGGCGCGACCCGCGCACCCAGTGCCGCCAGCTCGCGCATCCGATCGGGCGCGGGCTCGGTGCCGAACACGACGTCCCAGATTCGCGTGGTCACCCCGAAAATCGCGTCCGGCTCGCGCGTATGATGCGCCAGATGGCGCGCGCGCAGCCGCGCTTCGATGCGCGAGGCCGGGATAGCGAAATGAATCCGGTAGTGAACGTACTCATAGATGGCGAATCCGCATACGATCCCGCCATAAAAAATCACTCCAGGCGCAAAACCAAACCACCCGATCGAACCCGCCAACACTATCGCCGTGGGAATCCACGCGCCCAATGCAAACACAGCGCGCGGATCGCGATGGTGCACCTCATGCAGCCCGGTCACGAACGTCCGATGCGCATGTCCGAGCACGCCGTGGATGACGTATTCGACCAGCGTCCACGCGAACAGTCCAGCCGCAAAAATCAGCGCATCTAAGAGCATCAAATGTGATCGTAGGTCGCGACACTCGCGTTAGCAACGCAGCGCTCAGCTTGCATCCGGCCCTCATGCCGGGACTTGACACCCTATTCAAGGATTGGAATACTCCAAACTTCTGGCAAGAGGAGGAACCCAATATGTTTGATTCAGACAACCCATATCTGAGCGGCAACTACGCGCCCTGGCGCGAAGAGGGCGACGCGTTCGATCTCGAAGTCGAAGGCGAGCTGCCGCGCGATCTCAACGGCGCCCTCTACCGCATCGGGCCCAACCCGCACTTCAAGCCGCTCGGCCGCTACCATTGGTTCGACGGCGACGGGATGGTCCATGCGTTCCTCCTGCGCGACGGTCGCGCCGCCTATCGCAATCGCTACGTCCGCACCGACGGCCTCAAGGCCGAGATGAAGCAGGGGCGCGCGCTGTTCGGCGGCTTGATCGACAAGGCGCGCGAGCCTTCGCCCGAGCTGCCGCCGTTCAAGAACGCCGCCAACACCAACATCATCGGCTATGCCAACCGCCTGCTCGCGCTGTTCGAAGCCGGGTCACCGCACGAACTCAAGCCGCTGACGCTCGAGACGGTCGGGCTGTTCGATTTCGGCGGCAAGCTGACCGGACACGTGACCGCGCATCCGAAGTTCGATCCGCGCAACGGCGACCTGCTGTTCTTCGGCTATGCGCCGTTCCCGCCGTACGTGACGTGGTATCGCGCCGGCAGCGACGGCAAGCTGCTCGAATCGCGGCCAATCGACACCGGGTTGCCGGTGATGATGCACGACTTTATCGCGACCGACGACTACGCGATCTTCTTCGTCTGTCCCTCGGTCTTCCATCTCGAGAACGTGCCCGCGGGAAGGCCGCTGTTCGTCTGGGAGCCGCAGCACGGCACCAAAATCGGCGTGATGAACCGCAAGACCGGCGACGTGAAATGGTTCCAGGACGAGGCGTTTTTTATTTTTCATTTCCTCAATGCGTACGAAGAGAACGGCGAGCTGATCGTCGACGGATGCCGGATGGATTCGCTCGACATGACCGGCAACTCGTTCGGCGGCAAGCCGCTCATCTGGCGCTGGAATCTGAATTTGAAGGACGGCTCGATGCGGCAGAGTCAGCTGCATGACGGCTTTGCCGAGTTTCCGCGCTTCGACGAGCGCCTCGCCGGCCGCAAGCATCGCTACGGTTACTTCACCAACGGCGATACCGAATCGCCGCAGAACGCGAATGCTTCCAAGGGCCTGCTCAAACGCGACTATCAGACCGGTAAGACCGAAGTTCAGGATCTCGGAAGAAATCTCGCGGCGGGAGAGCCGCTGTTCGTGCCGCGCAACGCCAAGTCGCCCGAGGACGACGGCTGGGTGATCGCAGGCTGGTACGACCAGGCGCGCGACCGCAGCGAGATGATCGTGCT
>DATNLS010000110.1:0-2151 GCA_035602775.1 Candidatus Acidiferrales bacterium
TATTTCTCGCGTTGTTCTTCTTCGTCGCGATAGCGTTCCTCGGCTTGAGCGCGTTCATCTGCGACGAGCCGGCAGCGAGCGTGCGCGTCCTCGGCCAGGCTCCGCAAATCGGCGACTACTTTGCGCGGCCGGTCGTGCCCGCGATGCTGGTGACGCTGCATGATGTCCGCTCGGAGTATTACACGCTCAAGGGCGGCCATGTCGCGCTGGTGATTTCCGGCAATGCGCAGAACGTCGGTGAGCGTGCGCTGCACCTCGTCGAAATCGACGCGAACCTGATTGGCGACGGGCCACGTCCGCTCGCCAGCCAGAGCGTTTATTGCGGCAACGAGCTCTCGGCCACGATGCTGGGCGAGATGACGCCGCGCGAAATCGAGTTCTCTCAGGGCTTGAGTCCGCAGAAGGCGTTCGCGCTGGAGCCGGACGCGTCGGCGCCGTTCCTGATGGTATTCATCGATCCTCCCGCGGGCGCCGGCAAAATCAGAATGGCGGTATCGAAGGCGATCGCTCCCGACGCCAACAGCTCGGCGCCGCCGGCTTAAGCTTCGATCATTCCTTCTCTCGCGCGAGCAGTTCCGCGTATTCCTCGGCGTCCATCAGATCTTCGAGGTCGCTCATGTCGGTGATCTTCACCTTGATCAACCAGCCGTCGCCGTACGGATCTTCGTTGACCGTCTCGGGGCTCTCGGGCAGGTCCTCGTTGATCTCGATGACGGTGCCGGTGACGGGCGCGTAGATATCCGAGACCGCCTTGACCGACTCGACGACGCCGAACGGATCGTCCTTGCTGATCTTGTCGCCGACCGCGGGCAATTCGATGTACACGATCTCGCCCAACTGGTCTTGCGCATGATCGCTGATTCCAATGGTCGCGACGCTGTCTTCGGTCGCCACCCATTCGTGCTCTTTCGAATATTTGAGTCCCTGCGGGATCTCCATGACTCCTCCCGAAATCGCGAACGCTGCGCGTTGTGCGGTCGTCTCGCAGCCCAAACCGATCGCGATCACATCAACGATCATCAAGCGCAGCGGCGCGAGTTTTGTCAAGTTCCCATTCGCACGATCGCGAGCGTCGATCATGCGCGAGACTCTTGACTGTCGCGTGTGGATGGCGTTAGCGCATTCGCGGACCGTGATTGCGAGCGGCTCGTCACGCACCGTATCGTGATGCGGCGGAGGACCTGTCTGCATGAATGTCGGCATTCCCACCGAGATCAAATCCGACGAGCAGCGCGTTTCGCTGACCCCGGCGGGCGTCGCCGCGTTGCGCACGCATGGGCATCACGTGATGGTGCAGGCGGGAGCGGGCGTCGGCAGCGGATTCGCCGACAGCGACTATCGCAAGGCGGGAGCGACGATCGTGAGGGGCGCGCCCGACGTCTGGCGCCGCTCCGATCTGATTTTGAAGGTCAAGGAACCGCAGCCGCCGGAATATCCGCATATGCGATCCGGGCTGATCCTGTTTACGTATCTTCATCTCGCCGCGGACCAGCGCCTGTCGCGCGAGTTGCTTCGCCGCCGCGTGACGGCAGTCGGCTACGAAACCATCCAGCTCGAAGACTCAAGTTTACCGCTGCTCGCGCCGATGAGCGAAGTCGCGGGACGGCTCGCAATCCAGGCCGGCGCATGGTGCCTGCAGGCGCGCAGCGGCGGACGCGGCGTGCTGCTGAGCGGAGCGTCGGGCGTGCGCCCCGGCAAAGTCGTCGTGCTCGGGGGAGGAATCTCGGGCTTGAACGCATGCCGGGTGGCGGCTGGTGTCGGCGCGGAAGTTACGATCATGGATATCAATCCGATCAGGCTGCGCTACCTGAGCGACCTGCTCGGCGGGCGCGTGACGACCGTGATGTCGAATCGCGCGACGCTCGACGAGGAAGTCACCAACTGCGATCTGGTGATTGGCGCGGTGCTGGTGCCGGGCGCGCGCGCACCGCGGCTGTTGAGCGCCAAGATGGTCGCGCGGATGCGTCCGGGGGCGGCGATCGTGGATTTGTCGATCGACCAAGGTGGAATCGCCGAGACCTCCGCGCCGACGACGCATGCGCGGCCGACGTTCATCCGCAACGGCGTCGTGCATTACTGCGTCACCAACATGCCCGCGATGGTGCCGCACACTTCAACCTACGCGCTCACCAACGCGACGCTGACCTACGC
>DATNLS010000357.1:0-7111 GCA_035602775.1 Candidatus Acidiferrales bacterium
CGAAGATTATCGGATGCAGCGCTACGATCGCAGCTGTCAGTACGACGCCCGCGCCGATCGCGGCCCACGGCACGTCGCCGCCGGTCCATCGAACACGCCCGCTGATTAGCGCCGCGAACGGGACGAACGAAGTCTTCGCTAGGAACCCGCGATAGCGATCGCCAAGTTCGCGAATCTTGCGGGCGTCCTGATGCATCCCACCGATGATTCCGAGCGCCGGGAACATCCCGAAGAAAATCACGTCGCCCGCCCATCCGTTCATCAGCATGTGCGCAATTCCAAACAGGCTGAATGCGACAAAACTCGGATGCCGCGTGATCTTCAAGATGCCGCGCGGCTCAGTGCGTCCGCCTGGCGCACCCATCCCGCCTGGATTCGGAGTAATGAAACTCGCGACGAACAGGATCAACGCGGTCAGCATCAGCAGCCACGCGAGCCATCGAATCGGCGCGTCGGCGCGCAGGTACCAGAGCAACGGGCCGGCGTGCTTGTTGCGCGCGAATTCGTAGACGAGCGGACCGAGTGTCGCGGCGGCGACGAGCGAATAGATGCCGCGATAGGGCTGCTCGCCGACCGCGGCTATCAACCCGGCGCGCACTGCTGACGACGATATGATCAGATGACTGGCAAGGAACGAGAACGCCCACAGCGCGATCCAGGCAGTTGCATCCATGATGACACGATGATCGCACGATCGTGGTGCGCGTCAATGCAGCGGGCCGATTGCACTCGGCGAACTCACAAATCGGGGTGGGCGGGGTTGTAGGTATCAGGAGCATCAAACAATGATACCGACTATCCAGATTGAAGAGGCGGGGTTCAGCGAAGTTGCGGAGCGCGCCGCGGTGCGCGAGATCGGCGACGGCGTCCGGCTGGCGCAGGCATGCATCATCGAGGAACTTCTCGGCGCGGTTTTCGGATCGATCACGCTGTGGTACTTGGTCAGTTCGATTGCCGGGCTGGCCTGACACGCGCGCGATGCCGACGTTCAATCTCAAATTGCCGCCGCCGTTCGAAGAGGCGGTCAAAACCATGGAACGCGAGATCATGCGCTTCCTCGTGCGATCGACCGGCGATCGCGACGACGCGATGGATCTGTTCCAGGAGACCTGGCTGCGCGCGTATCGGGCTTATCCGACGCTGCAGTCGGAAGATGGACTGCGCCCGTGGATTTTCCGGATCGCATCCAATCTGTGCCGCAATCGCGCGCGCGACCGGATGCGCCGCGACCGCGTAATCTCGCACGAGTGCTCGGACGTAGATTCGCTCGAGCGTCGCGCGGCGCATCATCTGAATGGGGGCCCGGAAACTGCGCTGCATTTGAAGAGATCGATCGCGCGGCTGCCCGACAAGCAGGGCCAGGCGTTGATGATGCGCAAGTTCGCGGGACTCGAATATGCGGAGATCGGCACGGCGCTGAATTGCTCGGCGGAGAGCGCGCGGGCAAGCGTTTACCATGCGCTGAAAAAACTTAAACTCGAAGAGTGATCAAAATGAAAAGCAATCGAACCTCAACCCAGGCACAAGAGAGTCCGGCAGTTGACGACCGCGTGCTCGACGCGATGATCGGACAGACGCGGCCGCGCATCGAGCGCGCAATGAAGATCCTGCGGCGGCCGCAGGCGCGCGTCGGCGTGATCCCGTCGCAGCTTGGCCGGTTGCTGATCGCGGAGAGCGACCGCGGGATCGCGGCGATTCATTTCCTGTGGACCAACGGCGCCGAGCGGACGCTCGAGCTGCTGCGCAGGAAGTTCGACTTGATCGAGAACGAGGCGAGCGCGCGCCGAATCGAAGCGGAAATCGAGCGCGTATTCGACGGTGACTTCAGCACGATGGATCATCCAGTGGATTTGAGCCTGGTCGAAAGCGATTTCAAGCGCCGCGCTTACACCCAGCTCAGAAAAGTCCCTGTCGGCGCGGTCATTACTTATCATCAACTGGCGGCGACGATTGGACAGCCGGACGCACAGCGCGCAGTCGGCACCACGATGGCGACCAATCCGATTCCGATCTTCGTGCCGTGTCATCGCGTGATTCGATCCGACGGCACGATCGGCAACTACGGCGGCGGCGTCGACAACAAGATCAAACTGCTGCGCGCGGAAGGATTCGACGTAGGGCGCGACCTGCGCTTGCCGTCGCGCGCCGTGATGGGACATCGACATACCAAAATATTTTGCCGCCCTGGCTGCTCGGCGGCGCGCCGCGCGGATCCAAACAACGCACTGCTCTACGCGGATTCGGGACACGCCCGGCGTGAAGGGCTGAGGGCATGCAAGCTCTGCAAGCCCGATTGAATCAGATCATTGAAGAAAACAAAAAGAGCGACGCCGGGCGAGGCGCCGCTCTTTTGTTCGTCAGGTCGAGCGGTAGGTTTTATTCGGTTTCCGACTGCGACTTGAGCTGTTGGATCTGCTCGCGCTGATTCTCGATTTCCTGCTGTTGCGACTGCACCTGCTGCTGGGTCTGGGCGTTGGCGTCCTGCGTATTCTGCATCGAATTGCCTACTACGTAACCAGTACCACCGCCCAGAACACCGCCGATCAACGCACCCGCGAGAGGATGGCCTACGGCCGCCCCGACCAATGCGCCACCGCCTGCGCCCACCGCAGTGCCGCCGAGAGTGCCTTCTTCACGAGTCGAGAGTGGCTGCCCGGTGCATCCTGCAAGAGCGAGCGATCCCGCCAGCGCGATACTCATTATAATTCCTGCACTTTTGCGCTTCATGAGAACCTCCATCTTCCAATCACTATACGTCAGCCGGGCTATTCGGTTTCCTGTTGCCCTTTCAATTGTTCGATTTGTTGACGCTGTTCTTCCAATTGTTGTTGTTGCTGCTGAACCTGCGCTTGCGTCTGCGCGTTGGCGTTCTGACTATTCTGCATCGCGTTGCCGACTGCGAAGCCGCCTACGCCTCCGACCGCCGTGCCGATAGCCGCGCCCGCCAGCGGTGCACCGACCGCGGCACCGATGATCGCGCCAGTAGCGGCGCCGATTCCTGCGCCGCCCAAGGTGCCTTCCTCACGCGTGGAAAGCGGGTCTCCCGAGCATCCCGCGGCCAGCAAAAGCGCCGCCAGAGCCAACGAGCCCACTATGATCCTATGTTTACGCACCATCCTCCTCGGCCTCTTATTCAGTTTCGCTCTGACTCTTCAACTGCTGAATCTGCCGTTGCTGGCTCTGGAGCTGCCTTTGCTGGGAACTAATTTGCGCCTGGGTCTGAGCTTGTTCGTTCTCCCGGTTCTGCATCTCGTTGCCGACCGCGTATCCGCCGAGCGCGCCGATACCGCCGCCGATTGCCGCGCCCGCGAGCGGATTGCCTACTGCTGCGCCGATAATCGCACCGGTGGCGGCTCCGACGCCCGTGCCGATAAAGGTACCCTTCTCACGGGTCGAGAGCGGCTGTCCCGAGCATCCCATCACCACCACGATCGCGACCGCGACGAACAGACCCTTGACAATCGACGCCGTGTTTCGCACGAGCTTCCTCCTTAGAAAAGAGAGCAGTTTTCATGCCCGCCGTGGCTGCAGAATCTTCCCAGCCAATCGCAAGCGAGTTACATTTTCGCAGCCGATAGTTTTCTACCTTCGGCGTGGTCGATCAACCATTTCGAACATCGCGACCGCATTGAAAATTTTACCGGATCCCTATTCTATCACTCCACCAGCATAAACGAATATTCATCTTCGACGCGTGTGGCAACTGTCACGGCAACAGGGCGAAGATTCGCGTTGGCCCGCCGGTACCGCTGCCGATTTTCATCGGGATGCAAAATATCGTCGCGCCTTGGGCCGGCAGTTTATACGTGTTCGCCACGTTTTCGAAAGCGGGTTTGTTCCCGCTGAGCCACAGGCGATGCACCGGGAAGTCCTTCGAGTTGCCGGGATCGATGCTGGCAGTATCGATCGCGATGGCCACGACCTGGCGATGCTTCAAAATGAAATCGACTGCCGCCGTCGAGTATCCCGGAAAACGAAGGCCCGCGACGTCGCGGGGCTGGTCAGTACCCATGTAGCGTTTCTTGTCGAGATAGTATTCGCCCCATCCCGAGCGCGCGACGACGATCGCACCGTCGGGAATCGGCCCGTTGGCGGCCTCGTACGTCGCGACATCATCGACGCTGAGCATCGCGTCGGGGTCGCCGGCGGCGCGCGCGGAGAAATCGATCACGGCGGCGGGCCCGATACAATCGGCGAGCGGAACTTGGTCGAGCGCGATCCCAGCGCGATAGAAATGGCGCGGCGCGTCGGTATGCGTGCCGCCATGCTCAGGCGCCGAGTAATTTCCCGCCGCGTAGAAGTAATCCTCACGCGTGTCGCCACTATGCTCCAAGCGATGGACGAAGCCCTGTTCGTCGGGCCAGTACGAAGTCGTGGCATCGAAGGTGTAGGTGAGGTCGACGATTTTCGCGGGATCGATTTTCAAGGGAGTTCCGAGCTCGCGTTGCTCGCTTCGTCAGGAAAAGCGAAATGGCTTAGTTCGGTTTGAGACGCGGATCGTCCTCGGCGACGCAATGAACGTTACACAGGATGCAGTGTAGTTCGGGATTTCGCAGACCGCGATGCGGGTAGGCCGCGTCGCTTTGAGTTTCAGAGGCCAGCGCCAGGACGTGCAGGCGGGCTTTCGCATTCTCGCATCCCGGGTTATGCGGAAACTCTCCCCTGACGTTCCACTGGCTCAGCGGAACGCCCCGGTTCACCATGCCGGTGCCTGGGATTGTGGGCGGGACCATCAGGTACCAGCCCACCAGCGCGAGCGCGGCAGAGTGTCGGATGCTCCTGCCGAGCGAAGTCGGAGTGCCTCGGCGTTTAGAAAGATCCGAGATCCCTCGGCTCCGCTCCCGATGACACAAAAAAGCAAGCATCGCATCTTTCATTCTATCACCAGCCGATCACTTGCGCGGGCATTACCGGGGCGGCTTGGCCGCGGGGGTCGGCGCCGCCTGCCAGCACGCCGGTCTTCGCATCGATTTGTACGCTTAGCACGTGACCTTCGGACCATGGCGGGCGCACTTCTATCTTGTGGCCGCGCGATGCGAGCGCGTCGCGCACGTTCGCGGGGATTCTATCTTCGATGCGCACGACGCCGGGATGATTGTCGTGGGGATAGAACGTCGTCGGGAAATGGTGCGACGAGAACTTGGGCGCCTCGATCGCCGACTGCAGGTCCATCCCGAAGTCCACGACGTTCAGGAAGAATTGCAGCGTCCATTGATCCTGCTGATCGCCGCCGGGCGTGCCGAATGCAAGGTAGCGCTCGCCCTTCACCATCGCGAGCGACGGCGACAGCGTGGTGCGCGGACGCTTGCCCGGCGCCAACGCGTTGGGATGACGCTCGTCAAGATAAAAAGTCTGCATCCGCGTTCCGAGTGGAAAGCCGAGCGCGTCGATCACCGGCGAGCTGGGAATCCATCCGCCGCTCGCAGTGACGGCGATCAGGTTGCCGTCGCGGTCGGCCGCGGTGACGTGAATCGTGCCGGCACCCCATGGACGCGCGCTGAATGTGGCGCCGTCGCGCAATGCGCGCATCGCAATCGGATCGCCCGGCCGCTGATCCATCGAGGCATGCGCCGAATCGACAAGCTCGCGACGAATCGCCGCGTAACGATCACTCAGCAGACCGGTGAGAGGAACCTCGATGAACTCGGGATCACCGTAGTATGCCTCGCGATCGGCGAACGAGAGCTTGGCGCATTCGATGACCGCGTGGATGTAGTCGGCGGAGTTGTGGCCCATCGCTGTCAGGTCGAAGCCATCGAGCAGCTTGAGCTGCTGCAAGAATACCGGGCCTTGCGACCATGGCCCGCATTTGAAGACAGTGACGCCGCGATAGTCCGCGCTCACAGGAGACTCGGTGCGCGTCGTGAAGCGCGCGAGGTCGGACGCATTGAGGAGGCCGCCATTGGCGTCGGACCATGCGACGATGTCGCGCGCGATGTCGCCGCGGTAGAAGCGATCGCGCGCCGCATCGAGGCCACTCTCGCGACCGCGATTCTTCGCGGCTGACTCGGCATCGAGCACGCGCGTGAAGAAATTTGCGAGCGCGGGATTCTTGAGCACGTTTCCCGGCGCCGGCACTTTGCCGTCGGGCAGATAGACGCGCCCCGATGACGGCCACTTGGTAAGGAAGCGCTTCGCGTGGGTGCGGAGCGACGCGCCCGCACCGGCAATCGCGTCGTCGGCGAGGTCGAGATCGCCTGACAATCCGACGTGCATAGGAAAACCTTCATCCGCGAGCTGCAGTGCAGGCTCGAGCACCTCGGCCAGCGTCCTGGTGCCGAAATCGCGCAGCGCCGTCACCAGCGCGTCGAAGGCTGCGGGAACGCCGGCGGCCAGCAGTCCACTGCCGGGTATAAGCTCGATGCCGAGCGAGCGGAAATAGGCAATCGTCGCGCGTTCGGGCGCCATCATATTGCCGTTGATTGCAACGACGCGGCGGGCAGATGCTGAATAAATCAGCATCGGCGCTTCGCCGCCGATTGTATGCATATGCGGGTTGACGACGCCTTCGACGAATGTTGCAGCGATGGCAGCATCGATAGCATTGCCGCCACAAGCGAAGATTCGCGCGCCGGCGGCGGCGGAGAGATAATGCTCCGTCGCCAGCATCGCGCGACGGCCCATCACAAGCGGGTAAATTGTACGCATCTGGGTAGTTTTTTCCTGCGCAGCGCCTTTTGTTACGCGATTAAATTCTAGAGCGAAGTTTCGCGGCTTGTTTTCGCGGCAAATTTCTGATTGTGCGAACCAAATTTAGCAAAACGATGCCTGTATTCGGGCAATCCTCCTCATACGAAGCGGTTACGGGGAGAACCGGGCGATTGATCGCTCCTCCCTGGAAAAGCAGATAAAATTCGTTGAATCGTGAGGTTTTCCACAGCTCTGGACAAATGTAACAAAACTGATCCCTAGACGTCTAAATATTAGGCCCAAGGTTTGCTAGTATGGCCTGTGAGGGTGATGTGGCCGGAAAGACCGGAAGGAAGTGGAGGGGTAAAAATATGATGACGAGCTTAAACACGGCTGAACTGATCGGAAAGCATTGCAAGCTGCAGAGACCGGTGCGTGACCACGAAGGGCGCAGTCGATTCAGCGAACAACCACGCATCCT
>DATNLS010000375.1:0-2282 GCA_035602775.1 Candidatus Acidiferrales bacterium
GCGCTGGACGGGTATCGGATGAGTTGCGCGCCTATTCCTCGCCGAAGCGGTCGTCGAACAGGGTCTGGATAGCCTTGAGGGCTTCGCGCGCGTCCGGGCCCTCGCAGCGGACCTTTAGCTTGGAGCCTTGGGCGGCGCCGAGCATCATGAGGTTGGTCATGCTCTTGGCGTTGACCAGGTCGTCCTGGCCGGTACCAATCATGACCTTCGACGTGAACTTTGCGGCTGTTTGCGCGAGTGCTGACGCGGCTCGGAGATGAAGTCCGAGCCGGTTCTTAACCTCCACAGTCGCCTCCGCCACATTCACAAGGATTACGATAAAGGTATCGGCGGCTTCGGTAAACGAGTGCGCGCGATCAATCCGCTTCGGTCACGGTTTGCGGCGTGCGCGAAAGCTCGACGCCGCGCTGACGGCCGCTCACTTCGTCGCCCGCGTAATATTCCAGCGGGAGGAAAAACAGCGACGACGCCAGCGCGAGCAGTCCCATCACCACGAAGGCCGGGGTGAAATCATGCGTCGACAGATGCGTTGAGCCGCTCGCCGCGAGGCTCAGGTGCAGCAGCATCGCGCCGAGCGCGACGCCGAGGCTCAGGAACAGTTGCTGCGCCATGCTCGACAGCGTGCTCGCGCCGCTCATCGACGAGTTGGGCACGTCGGCATAGGCCAGGGTTCCGAGCGCGGTGAATTGCAGCGATCGGAAGAATCCTCCCAACAGCAGCGCCGTCACGATCATGAAGTGAGGCGTCGTCGGACTGAACAGTGCGTAGCTCATCATGATGAAGGAGCTGAGCACGCCATTGGAGATCAGCACCGTGCGAAATCCGAAGCGGCGAATGATTGGCGTCGCCGTGGCCTTCATAAACAGGGCGCCCGCCGCGCTGGTGAAGGTCAGCATCCCCGAAGCAAAAGGAGACAGGCCGAAGACCACCTGCAGCAGCATCGCCAATAGAAACGGCAACGCGCCGATGCCCATCCGAAAAAGTCCGCCACCCAGCGTGGACACCAGGAAGGTCGGGATCTTCAACAGCCCCATGTCGATGATTGGGTAGTCGATGCGCCGGGCGTGAAGGATGTAGAGCGCCATGCACACCCCGCCGGCGGCCATCACGCACATGGTGATGCTCGCGGGAATCACGCCGCGGCCGATTGACTCGAAGCCGGAGACCAGGCCCGCCAGCCCGAGGCCAGTCAGCAGAAAGCCGCGGAAGTCGAGCGGGAAGACGGTTTCCTCGCGGATGTTGGGGATGTACCAGGTGACCAGCGTGATGCCGATCATGCCGATCGGCACGTTGATGAAAAAAATCCAGCGCCACGAATAGTAGGTGACGATAAACCCGCCGATCACCGGCCCGACCACCGGGCCCAGCACCGCCGGTACGGTCAGGTATGACATAGCCGTGACCAGCTCGGACTTCGCGATGGTCTTGAGCACTATCAGGCGGCCGACCGGGACCATCATGGCGCCGCCGAAGCCTTGCAGAATGCGCGATGCGATCAGCTCGGGCAGCGAGTTCGAGAAGCCGCAGAATATGGAACCGGTCGTGAAAATTATGATCGCTGTGCGAAAGACGGTGCGCGCACCGAATCGATCCGCCATCCATCCGCTGATCGGAATGAAAACGGCCAGGCTCAGCAGGTAGGACGTGATCGCGAGATTGAGCTTGATCGGATCTTCGCCGAGCGACTTGGCCATCGCGGGCAGCGCGGTCGAGATGACCGTCGCGTCGAGCATCTCCATGAACAGCGCGCAGCCGACGATCATCGGCGCGAGGAACTCGAGCGCGGAAATTCTGGAAGGCGTCGGACTCATCGGAGCAGGTAACGCATGGATAAAACGTACGATACGGAAATCGGCGCGACCGGTAAACGGCCGAATCGACCCGGCGCCGGTCGCGAGTCAGTTGCCATTGCGCGCGGTCGCAGCGCGAGCGGCGGCAGCTTCGGCGGCGTCGCGCTTGATCCGCGCACTGAACAGCTCGCGCAGACGCGATTCGATTTGCGAGTCGAGAGTGGTGCCCTCTCGTCGGCGCCACGCGCGCAGCGGAATGACCGCTTTGGACATGTTGCGATGGCCGCCGGCGCTGCCGATATCGGCGAACAGATTTTTCACCGTCTCGCCGGCGTTCTGGCCGGTCATGCCGTGGTTGCGCACGCTGATCACGAGCTTGCCGCCGAGCTTGCCGGCGACCGCGACCCAGGCCACGCCCTCGAACTGCAGGCAGAAATCCGCCATCTGTACGATCAGGTCGTCGCGCTCGACGGTGCCGAGATTGAGCACGAC
>DATNLS010000334.1:0-2160 GCA_035602775.1 Candidatus Acidiferrales bacterium
GTCCTCTCCGGTCGCGTGCAGATATTCCGCGAGACCCGGCGCAATGTTGGGGACGAAAAGCTCCTCGACGGTCATCTTGCGCCGCGTGAGCTTTTGCTCGTCCAGGTGGCGCACCAGCGCGTCGAGCGTCGGCCGGCTGCCCTCGATGGAGTAATCCCAGATTTCCGGGCCGAAGATTTTGCGCGTGGCTTCAAGTTCGTCGATCACCCACGGCAAACTGACGGTCAGCGCGTCGGTGTCGTACATCCAGTGGTAGGCAATGTCGCGCGCTCGGCAGAAGGCGCGATAAAAGCTGATGGCGAGCCACGGGTTTTGCTCGTAGAGGCGCTTCTTCAACACGAACGTATGCATGATCGGGAAGATGCGCGTGCGTTCGTAGTATTCCCGTTCCACCTTGCGTGGATCGCTGAACAGGCGCCGCACCGTGGTGCCGAGCGTCTTGGGGATCATCACCGAGGCGAGCGCATCGATCTCGCCACGCTCGAGCATCGCTTCGAGAGTCGTATCGGGCCGCATGAATTCGCAGCGGATGCCGTCCGGCGGCTTGATGGTGCGCACCGGCCGGCCGATGACCCAGCTGATGTCCTCAGGCCGCACGTCGTAATCGCTCATGAGAAAGCCGCGCACCCACACGGCCGCCGTCATCTGATAGTCGGCGACGCCGACGCGCTTGCCCTTTAGGTCCTGCGGCTTCTCGATCTTGCTGTCGGCGTGCAAATAAACCGCCGAATGACGAAACACGCGGGACGGAAAGACCGGAATAGCGATGAACCGCGTGTCGCCTTCCGAACGCAGGATCGTGTAGGACGACAGCGACATTTCGGACGCATCGAATTCGCCGTGGTTGAGCATGCGCCAAAACGTTTCGCCGGGGCGGAGCGGGATAAAAGTGAGATCGACCCCTTCGGGCTCGACGCGACCGTCGATCAGCGGCTGAGTCCGGTCATAGCGGCCGCAGGCGAGGGTGAGTTTCAGGTTGGGCATGGGACTCCGTCGATTGTTTCCCGGGCGCAGCGCAGCACGCAGCGGTGCGCTGTAGACCCGGGATCGTCAAAAACGCCGAGATTTGCGAAGGTCCCGGATCAGCGGTGCACCGCTGCGCGCTGCACCGCATCCGGGAAACGTGGACTGAGTTGCTTTCAGAGCCATTTGCCAAGCTAAAGAATAATACTCGGATTACGGATGCATTGATCGCAATCGATCAGATTTACCTGCTTGGCCTGTATTCTCCATTGGCCGCCTTCGCGCACGACGCGATGGCCAGCCCAACCGGTGAGTGCGCGCGTCTCATCGCCCCAGAATTCGCTGATGAGAAAGTTGGACCGCAGCATGCGCGTATCGTCTTTAGCGGTGGCAAAGACCTCGATGTTGCTGATCATACGCACCGTGCGCGACGCCGGCGCCTGCGACCATGCGAATCCCGTGCGCAGCCGATAGACTCGATCCTCGAGCCGGCGCCGGTCGTCAAACATGACGGAAATCTCGCGCCGCGGGTCGCCGGCGCCCGGAGTCGATGGCACCCAATAGATGCACTCGGCCGCATACATTTTGAGCCAATCCTCGTAGCGCAGCTGGTCGAGGAGCCGCGCTTCGCGTTCCAATAGCCGCCGGGATTCGTCACGGATCGCCATGTCGGTCACGGCGCGCGCGTCATCCTGCCAATCGGCGAAATTCGCCATCAGCTCGCGGTAAAGCGAATCGTTCACGTAGTGCGAGCTGCGCGACGGATTGGTGTCTACTGCCGGCGCCGCCACGTTACGGCTCCCGCGAGATGGCTAGATTTTGCCGCGTCTTCATCAGCCGTTTCCATTCCTTGAAATGCTCGCGCATGAACGCTTCATCGGTCGCCGGCGCGGTGATGGTGCCGTCCGGATCCTGCTTGACGCGGCCGGGAATGCCGAAGCCGCGGTGCATGTAGACCCACTCGTCTTCGACCGCCATGAGCCCGCGCTGGATCTGCTCGAAATTGGCGATGTCGTCGACCTCGCCGAAATTCGGAAAGCCCTCTTGGGTGCGCATACGCAGCGCGTTGATGTCGGTCACGGCATCGGCAGGCAAACTGCCGTCATTGACGACCATGGTGCCGTACCAGATGGCGTTGGTCTCGGCGACGCCGAGCGGCTCGAACACCTGGATGTGATTGCCGAGCAGGGAGAAATT
>DATNLS010000091.1:0-9430 GCA_035602775.1 Candidatus Acidiferrales bacterium
AAATTGAATCGCAACACCATCGAACTGTTGTTGTGCGACCGCGCGATGCCGGTGTTGCCGTTGAGCGACGCGATCGCGACGCCGCCTACCGACGCAACCGGCGCAGACTCGCGCACCTGCACCATGGGAATCTTAGTACGCGCGAGGTCATCAATCAGGCGCGCGTAAGTCAGATCCGAGCTCTGCACCCCGCTGGTCCAAAACGCGCGCGGTGCGAAGTTCATCGCAATAAAATCCAAACCGCCGAAATGGTCGAGGTCGGGGTGACTGAGCGCGATGTAATCGACGCGCATGATCTTTTGCGACCACAAATACGGCGCGACGATTCGCTCGCCATCGTCGAAGCCGCCGTAGGAGCCACCGCCATCGATCACCATCACGCGCGAGCCGGGAAATCGAATCACCGCGCCGTCGCCCTCGCCGACCGACAGGAACGTCACGCGCAAGTCGGGATTGAAGTAGCGGTCATAGGTCCAGCATCCCGCGTCAATCGTCAGCACGAATACGAGCGCGAGGGCGCATCGCGCATGCGGTCCAAATTTGAACGCGCCGGGTTTGCCGTCCGGAACCTCGGCGCGCGATTGCTGCACGGTTATCGCCGCGGCAAGTGGAGCGAGCAGCCAGATCATCAGCAAGCCGTACGCGATTGCGAGTTCGAGAGTTGTCGGCGTGAAGATTCGGAACCACGCCATGGGCCAATCGACGAACGACGCCGCCAGCCAGTTGCCGGCTGCGAGCGCGCTCGCGCCGAACAGCAGTACGGGACGCGCGGCTGGCTCCGAAAAGAAGCTCAATGCGGCCGCGAGCAGCCCGCTGATAGTTGCACCGAATGCCATGATCGGCACCACCACGGCGTTGGCGACGATTCCAACAATCGCAAACTGGTTGAAGTGATACGCCGTGAGCGGCGCCGTCCCGGCCATCGCCCAGAACGACACCGCGAGGTAGCCGGCCGGAGCTTCCAGAAATCGCCATCGCAGCGACGACGGCTCGCCGCGAAGCCGACCGAGGCGTTTGCGGCGCGCGAACCAGGCGCTGAAGCGGCGCATCCCGAGCACAATCGCGATCACCGACGCGAACGAGAGTTGGAAGCCGATGTCGGCGGTCGAGCCGGGAATCGCGACGCAGATCACGATTGCGGCCAGCGCGAGCGATGCGATCGCCTCGCGCGAACGATCGATCGCCACCGCCAGCATATACGCGAGCACCATCACCAGCGCGCGCACCGTGGACACATGATGCCCCGCGATCGACGCGTACGCGCACACCGCCAGCATCGCGGCCAGCGCGGCAAATCTGTTCGCATAGCCCCGGTTCGCGAGGCCCGGCAACAGCATCATCGCAAGCCGCGCCGCCGCGAACATCGCGGCCGCCACGATGCTCAAGTGCAGTCCCGAGATAACCAGCAAATGCGCCATGCCGGTGCGCGCGAAGGTCTGCCGAAGCGGATCGCCGATTTCGCCCTGATCGCCGATCACGAGCGCGCGCATCTCGGCATTTTCAGGATAGGTAAGATTGCGATCGAAGAATTCGCCAATGTGCGTCCTGATCGCTTCAATCTGGCTTGCCGGAAAGCTGGAACGATGCGCGATGATCTGAAACCGCGCGGAGCCCAGCGAATTTTCAGGCGCGGTCATGGTCGCGTCGATGCCGTCGCGCGCCATCAGGCCCGCGTAATCGAACTCACCGGGATTTCCATAGTTGCGCGGGAAATGAATTCGCGCGCTCAACCTGATTTCATCGCCAAGCCTGAAACTGCCGCCGCCGAGCACCGCGATTCGGACATTACCGCTCGACGCCAGCATGGCATCGCCCCGCCCGGCGGCGCGCTCGACCTTAACGTAGATTCGATCGCCATAAGCCTCGTGCTCGACTTCGCGGCACACGCGTCCTTCGATCGTAACGCGCGAACCGTCCAGCATCGCGGCGACGCTATGCAATGGGCGCACGGGCTCGAGCACATTCGCCACGGCAGCCGTCGCGGCAACCGCGAGAGCGAAGTACGCCGCGCCGAGACCGAGCGTTGGTCGAGCTGCCAGGAACGCGCCGAGCGCCAGTATGGCGACCGCCAATGCAAGCCACAGCGGAATCGAGACGTGAAAATTGCCGAGCGCATCGCCGCTCACGACGGCCACCGCGACCGCGTAGATCGGCGGCAGGCGTTCGAGCAAGCTGACCGCCCGTAGCGGAGGCGAAGTCTCGCGGGATCTGAGCGACTCCAGCCCGAGCGGTCGCGAGACGCCGCGTTTTACGGAAAGTGCTCCGGCGGCGATAGGTACGCACTCCTTTGCGCATCAATGGCGGCGTGCAATCAATGTTGACTCCAAGAGTATGCACCAACACAAGCAGACAGCGCGAAGGACGATATGTGCTCTGGAGAACTTTTGCGTCAATCGCGTACGGGCGTTTCATTGACTCGCGCGTCCGCGTCATCGGAGGGAGTGGCCGTGTCATCGAGCGGAAGCGCTAGTTGATCGGCGGAGTCGGCCGAGTCCTCGACGTCGAGCAGCGCCGTCATTTCGTCGAGATGGCGTCGAATCTCGGCGGACAGTTCGCGGTTGAGGCCTTTGACGGCCGCGATGTCATCGACCGATGCCTCGCGAATCCGCTTTAGACTACCGAAGTGACGGAGCAGCGCGCGACGCCGCACGGGTCCGACGCCTTCGATATCGTCGAGCACCGAGCGAAGTCGCGCGCGCCGCCGCAGTTCGCGGTTGTAGGTAATCGCGAATCGATGGGCCTCGTCGCGAATCCTTACCAGCAAAAACAGCGCGGTCGAATTTTTCGGCAGCACGATCGGATCCTTGCGGCGCGGAACGAACACACGCTCCTCGGATTTCGTCACTTCCTTCTCGCGCCGATCGTTGAGGACGTGCTGCTTGGCCAGCGACACGCAATCGATCTGATCGAGCAGCCGGAACTCGCGCAGCACTTCGAGCGCGACGTTGAGCTGCCCTTTGCCGCCGTCGATTACCCACAGATCCGGATATTCGTTTTCGCGCACCGCGCGTTCGACGCGCCGCTTGAGGACTTCGTACATGCTCGCGAAATCGTCCTGGCCCTCGAAACTGCGAATCCGGTAGCGGCGGTACAGATTCTTGCACGGCTCGCCTTCGTCGAACGTGACCTGCGATCCGACCACCATCGAGCCCTGCAGATTCGAGATGTCGTAGCATTCCATGCGCTTGGGCGAGTTGCGCAGGCCGAGCTTGACGCGCAGGTCTTCGAGCATTTTCTCGCGGGTCTTTTCGTTGTCGCGGCGCGAGGCGAAGCTCTGGCGCGCGTTGTCCATCGCCATTTCGAGCAGGCGAAGCTTCTCGCCGCGCTGCGGCACGCAGACTTCGCATTTCTTTCCGCGCCGCTCTGAGAGCAGCTCCGATCGCACGCTGGCGTCCTCGAGCTCGACCGGCACGATCACTTCGTCGGGGATATTTCTCGGGCCGGAGTAATACTGGGTCAGCAGATCCGAAAGAATTTCGTGCACCGGGAATTCCAGGTCCTGGAAGCTCCATCCCTGCGTGCTGGTCAGCTTGCCACCGCGCACGATCAGCACGATCGCCTCGATGTAACCGCCTTCGCGGTAGATTCCGAACACGTCCTCGTCGATTCCCCAGTGATGCAGGACGGTCTGGCGCTCGACGGTCTTCTCGATCGCCCGCACGCGATCGCGGATGCGCGCGGCCTGCTCGAACTCCAGGCGCGACGCGTGATCCTTCATCAGATCGCGCATCTCGCGCAGCAGCTCGAGATTTTTGCCCTCGAGCAGCATCTGCGCCGCGTGCAGATGACGCCCGTACTCCTCGCGATCGACCGGCAGGCAGCACGGCCCGAGGCATCGCTTGATCTGATATTCGAGGCACGGGCGCGAGCGATTGCGGAACACGGCGTCGGTGCAGGTGCGCAGCGGAAACACTTTGCGGATGACGTCGATGGTCTCGCGCAGACCGTCGGCCGAGCCGAACGGGCCGAAGTAGCGGCCGCCGTCCTTGACGATCTTGCGGGTGACGGTGATACGCGGCCACGCGTGATTGGTGACCTTGGCGCTCAAGTAGGATTTATCGTCTTTGAGGCGGATGTTGTACCTGGGTTTGTACTGCTTGATGAGGTTGTTCTCGAGGATCAGCGCTTCCTTCTCGTTGGCGGTTACGATCGTGTCGAAGTCGCGCACTCGCTTCATCAGGAAGCGAATCGTGTAACGGCCGTCGCCGCCCTCGCGAAAGTATGAGCGCACGCGCGTGCGCAGCGACTTCGCTTTGCCGACGTAGAGCACCTTGCCCGCGCGATCGCGCAGCAGGTAGATGCCGGGCTCCGTCGAGGTCGCCGTCAACTTCTGATCGATCGAAGCCGATTCGTCGTTCAGGACCAGCGGCTCGGCGGCAGCGCCGTCCGGCGCCGCGTCCTTGGGATAATCGATCAGCGATCCGTAGTCCGGGCCGGTCCGCTTTTCGCTTTGATCTTCGGGAGGCATGACCGCGGCTATTATATCATCGCGCCGCTGCACTACCCGACTCGGCTGGATCATTGCTATTGAGAATTTACGACTCAGATAAAACGCCGCGCGACGATGAGCGCGCAGGAGAAATGCAATGGGCAGAATCCAGGGAAAAGTCGCAGTGATCACCGGCGCCGCCAGCGGGATGGGCCGCGCGACCGCGCTCCGCTTCGCGAAAGAAGGGGCGAGCGTGGTGCTGACAGATTTGAACGCGCAGGGCGGCGAGACCGCCGTCGCGGAATGCGCCGCCGCGGGCGGGCGCGCGGTCTTTCAACGCACCGACGTGACCAGCGAGGCGGATATCAAGGCCGCGGTCGCGCGCGCGGTGAAGGAATACGGCCGGCTCGATATCATGTTCAACAACGCGGGCATCGCGGGCGCCGTTGGGCCGATCGATAAAGTGGCATCGGCGGACTTCGACAAAACAATCGCCGTGCTGCTCCGCGCGGCGTTCCTCGGCATGAAGTATTCGATCCCCGAGATGCGCAAGGCGGGCGGCGGCTCGATCATCTCGACTGCGTCGGTGGCTGGACTCCGCGGCGTCGGCTACCTGGCCGCGTACAGTGCGGCCAAGGCCGCGGTTGTGAACCTGACGCAGGCGGTCGCGATCGAAGTCGGTCACGACAAGATTCGCGTCAACTGCATCTGCCCCGGCGGCGTCAACACGCCGCTGATTCATCGCGGTCGCCCCGGTGCCGAGGAGCAATCGGAGAAGTCGATGGCGCGGATGCAGCCGATACCGCGCGCGGGCAAACCTGACGACATCGCTACGATGGCGCTATTCCTGGCCAGCGACGAAGCCGACTGGATCAGCGGCACTGCGATGGTCGTCGACGGCGGCATCAACACCGGCAACGCGCGCTTTCGCCTGGCGGGTCTGCCGGACAGCGGCTTCTCAGGCCCGTCGTTTGAGATGTGATCAGCGAGCAATCGACGCGTCGTAAGAATCGCGATCCCAACTGGCGTACGAGTCCCAGGCGGCTGCTCCGTAGTACGCGTCGAACTTCTCCGCCTGTCGCGCACTGGGCATCAGCACGGTGGAGAGATCGTACGGCTCGTCGCTCCACGCAGCGGTGTCGAAGCCGGTGATTGCGACCGCAGCTTGCGCCGGCGCCGACAGATTCGGCGGCGTCGGGCGTATCCAGAGACAGATAGCGACGAGCGCCGCGAGTCCCGCCGACGCGCCGAGTCCGAGTTTCGCGCGACGATTGCGCGCCCGCGTCGCCTGCGCCTTATCGATCACGCGCGCCGCGAAATCCGCCGGCAACGCCTGCTCCGGCCCCGCTCCGACCTGCGTCCATGGAAATCCTGCATCCTTCACGTTTCATCTCCATCGCGGAGCAATCCGCGCAGGCGGTTGCGTGCGCGGAACAGCCGCGATTTGACCGATGCCGCGCTCGCACCGGTAATGCGCGCGAGGTCGCCATAGCTCCAATCGTTCTCGCGCATGAGCAAAATCAGTTCGCGCTGATCGACCGGCAGCCGGGTCAGCGCACGCTCGACCTGAGCCAGACGGCCGTCCTCGATTTCGTGCGACACTGCGCCGACCTCGCCGTGGCGCGGTTCCCACGAGGTGAACATCCACCGCCATCGCCGGCGCCTGAGATGGTCGAGGCTGCAGTTGCGCGCGATCTTGAACAACCACGACTCGAAAATCTCGACTGACTGCAGCCGCTCGATTCCGAGCATCATCTTGACGAACGTGGCCTGCGCGACATCTTCCAGCTCGTTGTCATCGCCGAGCATCGAGCGCACGAATCGTGCGACGCGTCCCTGGTAGAGCTCGATGAGCGCGCAAATGGCCTGCTGATCGCCGGCCCGCGCGCTCTCTACCGTCGCGGCCAGGTCGGGTGCGGCTTCGTGCCGCATCGTCATGCTAAGGGAGCGGCGGTGCATTTGGCGGTGGCCCGAGGATCGAATCGATCTGCGTATGAATTGCCTTGAGCTTCTCGTTCACGCTCGCCACTCTGCTCAACTGGTCGGGCGTCAGCACGCCGCGAATCTGAATCGCTGTTGAGATCATTTGACTATCGAGCTGCTGCTGAATCGCCGTCTGCTGCGCCAGCAACGGCGCGAGATCCGCGGCGCTCACGCTGCCCGATGATAGCAGCTTGTCCGCGATCTGATCGCGAATAGAGTGCATCTGCTGCATCAGCGGATCGCTCGTAGTGCGGCTCGCGGCCATAATGTCATGGATTTGCTTCTGCTGGGTGGGAGTAAGGGCCGCCGCGCGCAGCGCCATCATCACGGGCGGCGGCACCAAGGGCGGTCCATCCATCGGACCTCCGAACGGACCTCCAGGCGGCGGCCCCATCATACCCTGAGCACGCGCGACGCCGGCGTTCAAGCAACAGCCGACAATCGCAGTTGCGAGCAGAATCGCGAATCTGTTCTTCCACATGTTCATCACCCTCGCCGGCTATCGCCGCATGTCCTCTGCAAGCAAGACGAGCGAGCTTGCGGAAAGTTGCGGCGGAATCGGACCGCTACCGGCTCCGAGGCGCGGTCTGCTACTTAATCGATACGAGTCATGCGCGATGCGTGGCAACGTAATTTTTCGAGCAGGGGAAACTACAAATGGACAGGCTCAAGGGCAAAGTGGCGGTAATCACGGGCGCGGCGAGCGGGATTGGACGCGCGACCGCGATCAAGTTCGCGGGCGAAGGCGCGGCTGTGGTGATCGCGGACCTTAACGTCGAAGGCGGCGAAGCGGCGGTTCGCGATTGCAAGGAAAACGCAGGGCGCGCGGTCTTCCAGAAGACCGACGTCTCCGCCGAGGCCGAAATCAAGGCGCTGGTCGCGCGCGCTATCAGCGAGTTCGGGCGTCTCGATATCATCTACAACAACGCCGGAATCGGCGGCGCGGTCGGACCGCTCGAACAAATCTCGGTCGAAGACTGGGACAAGAGCCAGGGGGTGCTGCTGCGCGGCGTGTTCTTAGGGATGAAGCATGCGGCGCCCGAGCTTCGCAAAGCAGGCGGCGGCTCGATAATCTCAACCGCGTCGATCGCCGGAATCCGCGGCTTCAACGGATTGCACGCTTACTGCGCGGCGAAGGCCGGCGTAGTGAACCTGACGCGATCGGCGGCGTTGGAATTCGCCAAGGATAAAATCCGCGTCAACTGCATCTGCCCCGGCGGCATCAATACGCCAATCCTGCATCGCAATATGCCCGGCGTGAAGGACGCGATGGAACAGTTGATGGCGAAGGCGCAGCCGATTCAACGCGCGGGTCATCCGGAAGATATCGCCGGGATGGCGCTCTATCTCGCGAGCGACGATTCGGAATTCGTCACCGGGCAGGCGATGATCGTGGACGGCGGCTTGACCGTTGGCAGCCAGTTCTCACCAATCGAGGGTCAGAACTCCGCGGCAGCGCAGACGATGCCTCCTCGCAGCTTCATCGGCCCGTCGTTCCAAGGATGACGAGGAGCCTCGGAACCTAACCCCTAACCCTTCGCTCGAAGGAAGGGGAACCGGATTAAAGGCGGATCCCCTTCCCGTTGTCGGAAGGGATCCGGATTGGGAGACTACTGGCGCGGATACCCAGGCAGGCGCGACTGCATCGAATTTGGATACTCGACCGGCAACGCGCTTGCCTTGTTGAGCGCGTCGAGCTCGGCAGCCTCGAGGTGAAATCCGATCGCGCCGAGATTCTGCTCGTTCTGCTCTTCGGTGCGCGCGCCGTAAATCACCGAGCTGACGCCGGCTTGCTGATTCACCCAAGCAAGCGCGACTTGCGATATAGCGCGCCCGCGTTCCTTCGCTACCTGCTCGACCGCTTCCAGGGTTGAATAATTGCGCTGGTCGGCGAGCCTGTTCCACAAGTCCCGCTTGGGGTCGGCCAGCCGGCTATCCTCGGGTGGCCGCTGGCCCGATCGGTACTTGCCGGTCAGAAATCCGCCGCCGAGCGGACTCCACGGAATCACGCCGACGCCTTCGTAGCGGCATAGCGGGAGAATCTCGCGCTCGATCTCGCGCGAAATGAGGCTGTATTGCGGCTGCAAGCAATCAAACCGCGCGCAGTCGTGTTTATCGCTGACCCACAGACTTTTCATCAGTTGCCACGCGGTAAAATTCGACGCGCCGATGTACCTGACTTTGCCGTGACGCACGAGGTCGTCGAGCGCGCGCATCGTCTCTTCAATCGGCGTTTCGAAGTCCCATGAATGCACCTGGTACAAATCGATGTAATCCATCTTGAGGCGGCGCAGGCTTTCCTCGACTTCCGACATGATATGCCCGCGCGAGAGGCCGATTTGATTGGGCGCAACGGTCTTGCCCATAAAAATATTCGCGTTGAAGCGGACTTTTGTGGCGACGATCAGATCTTTACGCCGATCGCCGAGAATGCGCCCGAGAATTTCTTCCGACGCACCCGCCGCATAAACATTGGCGGTATCGAGGAAATTGCCGCCTACTTCTATGAATCGATCGAGAATTTTTCCTGCTGTTTTTTCGTCTGTTTCTCGTCCAAACGTCATGCATCCAAGACAAAGCTCGGAAACTTTGAGTCCAGTAGCGCCTAATCGCCTATATTCCATGGCCTTTTCGTATCCTCCGGCAATGAGTCTAGTCCGAGCGCTCGCGGGTGCAAATGAAATTTTTTTTCGAGCTTGAATTTCGAACTTGAATAATCGCTGAAATGAATCGTCTCAATAAATAGGTGCGAACGGCTCTGGCACCTGGCCGGTTGGTTTGTTCCTCCCAATCAACCGGTTACCGTCCGCAGCGTACGCGGACGGCCGCTACGAACAGGCGGGCATTGGAGAGTCCCCCCCCTCTTCACATGCCCGCCATTTTTTTGTCCGCCGCGCTTCATCGTCGACATTTCTCGCATCATGCATTCGCGCGCATTGAGATCAACCCGGAAATTACGCGCGGTGATCGCGCGTCAACTTGACTTCGCGCGCTGCCATCGTCATAGCTCATGACTTG
>DATNLS010000085.1:0-6277 GCA_035602775.1 Candidatus Acidiferrales bacterium
GAACTCCCATCCGGGAAGCGCCTTGAGCTTCGCCGTGATTTGTTCCGGTTTGAGTTTAGCCATTCTTCGGATCCTCCGAAGTCCATCCTAGTCCCAACCGTCGCGAACACAAAAGTGATTTCTTGCTTCGCCGTTGTACCCTTCGCGCGCGCCTGTGGTAATAAATCTTTGATGCGCCAGTAATCCAGCGAGGGAACCAACGATGGCGAACAAATACGTTACCGACGAAGCTCGCAAGCAAATCGGCAAGACCTCCGAGCCGCGGACTTACGAGGTCGAGCGCGGCGCGATTCGCCGCTTTGCCGAGGCGATCGAGGATCGCAATCCGCTCTTCAACAGCGAGCGCGACGCGCGCCAGACTCGCTTCGGCAGCATGATCGCGCCGCCGACGTTCTGCCGCTCGATGGGCGCGCCAATTCCCGACATCAAGCTCGACATGCCCACCTTCCGCGGCCTCGACGGCGGCTCCGACTGGGAGTACTTCGTGCCGATTCGCGCCGGCGACCGTATCACGGTGCAGTCCAAGCTGGTCGATTTGCGCGAGAGCGCCGGCCGCCTCGGCCCGATGGTCTTCACGGTGGTCGAGACCAGTTACACCAACCAGTTCGGCGAGGTCTGCGTCTTACAACGCTCGACCGGAATCCGCTACTAGAGGATGCGCACGATGGCGAAGCAAATTTATTTCGAAGATGTGGAAGTCGGCGCCGAGATCGGGCCGCTCGAAAAAAATCCGAACACCCAGCAACTCGTCCGCTATGCCGGCGCGTCGGGCGACTTCTATCAAATCCACTACGACAAGGATTTCGCGCTCGGCAACGGCCTCCCTGGCGTAATCCTGCACGGCGCGTTGAAGAATGCGTTCCTCGGCCACCTGATGACCGACTTCGCCGGCGAGCTCGGATGGCTGCGCAAGCTCGGCGTGCAGTACCGCGGGATGGATCAGCCCGGGACCAAGGTCGTCGCGCGCGGCAAGGTCTCCAAAAAATACACCGACGCCGGCTACAACATGGTCGATTGCGAAATCTGGCTCGAGAACGCCAAGGGCGAAAAGACCACGCCCGGCTCCGCCACCGTCATACTGCCTTCGCGCGCCGCGAGCCGATGAGGCAATGAGGTAATCCGCGATGCCGATCCGGCGCGAATTCCCGCCGCGATCGCTGAACGCCGAGGCCCTCATCGAGGGCCGCGTCGATCCGCAATACACCAAGGTCCTGCTGCGCCTGCTCGCCGCGCACGCGATGGCCGAGAAACTCACCGCGCTTGGCTACCAGCGCGCGCTGGCGACGCTCGACAACTCCGATCTGCGCCCCATCGTCGAGAAAAATTTCGAGGAGGAAAAAAAACACGCGCGGCTCATCTACGACGCACTCGAAGAACTCGGAATGTCCCAGCAGGCCGCCGACCGCTCGATGATTGCCGTGCTAAAGGCGCCCTCCTTCGACGCGCCCAGCTACTTCGCCTCCAAGGCCGAGGGTGAGCTCGACCTCCTGATGGCGTCGCTTAGCCTCGACACCACTGGCCTCATCATGATCGGCGAGAACTACCGCGAGTCGAGCTACGTGCCGCATGCACGCGCCGCCGAAATAATTCTCGACGAGGAAGCCGACCACGAAATCTTCGCGTCGCGCCAACTCGGCGACGCCGTCGATCGCTTCGGCGCCAAGTCGGTCAACACCGCGCTGCGCCGATGGATGCCGCGCGCGGTGAACTTCTTCGGCCCACCCGGCACCGGCTTCACCTACGACTGCATCCGCTACGGCCTGAAATCCCGCGACAACGAAGAGCTGGCCGAACTCTACGTCACGATGCTATCCCGCCGTTGCGAACAGCTAGGCCTCGACATGCCGACGCTTACAGCAAGTTATCCGCATACCTTGGCCTGATTCTGAACTGACCTGGCCTAGTGAAGGTTGTCGTTCAATTCTTCCTTAGCCCTATCTTCCCCCACAGTTCGCCTATCGATTTTCGCGTCCTCGCGACGCGCGGCGCGGAACTTATCGTGCCTGAGATCCTTGTGCTCGGTGCGCTCGTCTTTGCGGATGTGGCGATTGTCCACATGGACGGCGTGAGCGTCCTTGCTCGCTTGTTTGTAGTTATCTGCGTGAGCGATAGGGAGCACCAAAAGGGTACCGAATGCTCCTGCTATCAAGGTGAGTGCAATCTGCTTCATAGAATTCAATCTCCTTGGACAATTAGGTGCGAGCGAGATGGCACTCGCTGATTGCCATTTCGTGATTGTGGTGCAGGGTCTATGCCAGAGATAATGCGCGCCCGAGAATAGACTCTATCCAGACGCTCTATCCGTAAGCATGAAAAAGTTTCACCCGCTCAGCTTTACCCGAGCGACTTAGTCAACCGCCCCCACTCGATTCGCGTCTGCACATCGAACGTGAGCATCCCGTCGCGAGCATAGCGACTCAGGATCGCCGTCATCGCCGCATCGAATTCAGCCGACGCCTTTTCACCAAGATGATCTTCCGACCACGTCGCGCGCGAATGCTGACAGCGAAGATAGTCGGCGATGCTTTGTGAGAACGCGACCGGCGCAGTGATCCGATGGCCTACCGGCTCGAACCCGGGATGGACCAGCACCGGCTCTGCGAATCGCTCCCGCACGGTCTTCCAGGTCGGACGCCGTCCATCGCGTGCCGTTAGGAAGTCGATCATGAATTCAGTCTCTTCGCGGTCCCATGGCGCATCGACGGGAGCGTCGCCGTCGAGCACCGCCAACATCGCGCCGTCAGCCAGCGCATCAGCAAATCGCGGGAGCGTCCGATCGAGATCCATCCAGTGAATACTGGACGCTGCAACGATCAGTCCGTAAGGCGAATCGAGCGGTGCGTCTTCGATAGCAGCGTGAATCCATCGGATTTTGGCACTCGCCGCGCCTGGCAGAGATCGCGCCACACGCAGCATCGCGTCCGACGGATCGACCGCGTCGGCGTGCTCGATTTGATCGATCAGGTCAAGCGTGATTTTTCCGGTGCCGCATCCCGCGTCGAGCAGCACTCGGGCGTGTCCGCTGATCAGCTCCAGCAGTGTGTCGCACACTGCCGCCGGATACGGCGGCCGAAAGCGATAGTTCTGCGCCATCCGCTCTTGAGAAAAGCGGCGCCCTCTGGCGCGGTCCGCGGCTCCCCTGTCGCTCACAGCCGAACATTGTTCCACCGTGGTGCGCGTACAATCCAGCTCCGCTAATTCACCTTGCCGGTTAGCTGGCCAGATGGACTGACTTCGCTTTGTTCCTGGCGATCCAGCCTTCTGACGCCGCGTACTGCGACAGGTATCTTGCTACCTGGTCGCCGGATTCGCTGGATAGGTATTCGATCTGCGAACTGTAGATCTTCTGCCCGCTGGAAACCGCATCCGAGATCCCGCTGATCAGAGTAATCGGGCCGAGGAACAATTCGCCAAATCCCAACGATGCCGCCATCCCTGGCATCCTTCCGCTGTTGGCCTGAGTGGTGAAACTCAGCACCTCGGCACGCTCGCCGTTGACCACCCGGAACACATGAACCTCGGTGGCTAGACGCGATTCTCCCAAACCCAACCCGAACGCCACGCGGGTAAATCGATTGCCCTCGTCGACCTTGACCAGCCGACCGGTGACGAGGATAAAGTCGCCGCGCATCGACACGTCATTGTCGCTGGCGATTCGCGTCGCCTCGATACCGGTCTTGTTCAGCCGCTTGGCAGTCTCCTTCGACATGACAGCGGCGGCATCACGGCCGATTTCTATCTCACGCTCTTCCTTCGAACTTCTTCGGAACAGATCGGTTGCGCGATGCAGCGGCGCCTTATTTTCAGTCACCGCAGACGGATCGAAGTCAAAATCGCGCACCTCGATCTGCGCCGGCGCCGCCGGCTCGGCTTCGATCGCGTTCATCGCAACCGAGGGATCGGGCGGTCGCGCAGCTTCAGGCGTGACCGACACTGTCGCGCAACCGGCGACTGCCACCGACAGCGCGCCGATAGCTGAAACTCGAGCACAATATCGTTTGGAGAAAGGCAATCGCATAGGACACACCCGCCACGAAGCGACCGCGCCGCCGGATTATCGGCGGCGCGGGTAATAAGCTTCAGACTTACTCGTTGGCGTCAGGGACACTATTCGGCATGCTGTTGTTGACGGTTTCGCTGCGCTTCTGGACGTCGACTTGCTGTTGCGTAGTCGGTCCGAAGGCGCCTCCCTGCACGGCGCTGCGCTTCTGGATGTCCACCTGCTTTTCAGTAGAGTTGGTGCCGAGAGCGTTGTTCTGCACGTTCTCGCTCCGCTTCTGCACCTCGACCTGCTTTTGAGTGGTCGCGCCTAAGGCGTCGTTCTGTACATTCTCGCTGCGCTTCTGGACATCGACCTGCTGGCTACTTGACGCGCCGGCCGGACCGCTCTGATAGTCCTCGACCGTTTCCCTGGTTGCCTGATTGTAGGTGCGATCGCCGGGAACCGAGCCGGCGTCGTTGTTCATGTTCTGCATGTTCTGTGCATAAGCCATTGGAAGTGCCATCAGCGTTCCAAAGGCGCCTGCTACCAGTGTAAGTGCTAATCGCTTCATAGGAGTTCTCCTGTTCTACAATTCAATCCGGACACCCGCTCCGCCGATTTCTCGACAATGCAAGTAGCCGGCTTCAGAGGTTAGTCGTTGTCGTCGTCGTGATGATGCCGGGCCCAGTCATCATCGTGGTGCGTGGCATCGTTGCTCAGATCTTCCTTGGCCGCGTTTTCGTTCGCACGGTCGCGATTGATATCCCGTTGCTCGTGAGCCGCGGCGCCGAAGTTGCCATCCTCCAGGTCCCGCCGCTCATCCTTTTTGTCGTGATGGATGTCGCGCTGGTCCTGATGGATCTGGCTGGCATCGTTGCTCATGTCCTGGTAGTCCTGCGCATTCGCGAGCGGAAGCACCAACATCGAACCGAATGCGCCTGCTACCAACGTGAGTACTAGTCGCTTCATAAAGTTCACCTCCAGTGTGTTGGCAATTTTTACACGGGCACACGCGGGCGCTCGCTGATTTGCCTTTTCGAGTAACGATGCAGGGCTTATGCCAGAAATTAATCGTTACACGCGGTAGACACTTGTCCGCGGCACAGTCTGCGATGGGTAAATGTTTCTGAAAACTGCTACTGACGCTGCAAGGGGTATCTAGCCGGCGGCGTCGAGTGCGCGCAAAGCGAGGCCGCGCGCGACGGAAGTAAATTCGTCGCCCATGCGGATTCGGTCGGCGCCAAAGCGCTCGATGAAAATGCGCCGCACCGCAGGCACGAACGACGATCCTCCAGTCAGAAACACGCTGTCGATCGCGTCGGCGCGCAGCGCCACGGCCGCCATCAGCCGATCGACGCATTCGGCGATCTGTTCCAGGTAGCGCGCGATCCAATTCTCAAAATCCGGCCGCGCAACGACCTTCTCGATCAGCACCGGCTGATCGGAAAACCTGAAGTCGGCCGCTTCCACGCCTGACAACTCGAGCTTGGTCTTCTCGACCGCGCGAAACAGAAAATAGCCGAGATCGTTTTCCACCACGTGAATCAGCGCGGCGATCTTTTCGGGCTCGAACGATTCACGCTTCAACTCGTCGAACTTCAGCATCGTCGCGCGAGCCTTCAGGAACGACAGATGGTGCCATCGTTCGAGCTTGGTGTACGGCCAGGTCGGCGCCGGCAGCACCATTCCGTACGGCGATCGGTATTTCGTGCCGCGGCCGAGCGCCGGCGCGATTAGATGGCGCATCACGCGGCCGTCGAAGAGGTCGCCCGCGATGCCGACGCCGTCGTTGCCGAGGATCTCGTAGCGCGCCGCGCCATGCTTCGCTGCCGTGCGCGGCTTCAGTTGCAGCACCGAGAAATCGCTGGTGCCGCCGCCGAAGTCCGCGATCAGCACCGTTTCATCGCGCGTGATTCGAAGCGCGTAATCGTACGCGGCCGCAACCGGCTCGTACTCGAACACGACGTCGGTCCATCCCGCGCGCCGAATCGCGATATCCAGCCGGCTGCGCGCGAGCGCCTCGTCCGGATTTCCGGCGGCAGCGAAATGAACCGGACGTCCGACGACGATTCGCGGCGGCAACTCGCCGAACTGCGCAATCGCGGCGTCGCGCAGTGCGCTGATGATCGGCGCGATCAAATCTCCGAGGGTGTACGTCTCGCCCATGATGTCGGTCGATTCGAAAGTCTTGTCTGCCAGGAACGACTTGAGCGACTGCACCAGCCGGCCGTTGCCCGCCGCCGCAAGGTAGCGTCGAATCGCGTCGTTGCCGACCGAGACGGCCGAGTCGGTGCC
>DATNLS010000047.1:0-13895 GCA_035602775.1 Candidatus Acidiferrales bacterium
GATCTGGTTTCCACTGGCCGCTCTTCTGCCACAAGCCGCCGCGGCAAAGATTATCCGTCGCGGATTGATACCTGCGCGGCGACCTCGCGCCGCGTCAGAATTTCGCGATACAGCTCTTCAAACGCCGAGGTGATCGAATCCCACGAGTATTCTGATTCGGCTTTGCGCAGCGCCTCGCACGCGAGCGAATTCCGCAGCTCGGAGTCGGACAGCAGCCGCACGACAGCCTCCGCGAATTTCGCATCGCCATCCGCGATCAGAACGTCCCGCCCATCAATTAACGGCGTGCCCGAGAGACTTCGTGGCGTTGCGACGATCGCCGCGCCCGATGCCATCGCCTCGAGAATCTTGTTCTTTACGCCGAGTCCGAATCTTAGCGGACTCGCGTAAACCGTAGCGCTCCAGATCCACGGCCGGATGTCGGCGACCGTCCCGGTTACGTGAACTCCAGCAATTCCAGCGAGCTTTTGAACTCTACCTGACGGCTCTGCCCCTACGATCCAGAAAGACGAGTCGGGAACTCTGGCTTGAATCCCCGGCATGATATCGCGTACAAAATGTTCCGCCGCGTCCTCGTTGGGCGGCCAGTTCATATTGCCGGTGAATACAATTCGTCCCGCCTCTGGCGGCTGACGTCGCGCATAATATTCCAGGTCAACGCCGTAAGGTATCGAAACGATTCGATCCGCGCTGACTGAGCCGGATAGCGCTTCGGCGTCGAACGGCGACGTGACCACGACGCGGTCCGCACATCCAAACCATCGCTGCTCATGACGGCGCGCGAGAACCGAGAGTAGTTTGAACCGAATCCGCTTTCGCGGCGCGGTGGTAAAGCCGGCGAACTCCTTGAAGCGCAACGCTTTCGAGTCGTGAACGCTGAGAACCGCCGGCACGCCTCGCGCGGCCGCGCCCAGCAGGGGCGCCAGACCCCCGCCTTCGAGATGCAACACTTCGGGACGGAACTTCTCGACCGCGTCGCTGACAAACCGCGCCAGCGAAGGATCGGCCGCGCCGGTCATCACTCGCATCCTGGCGCGCATTCCGCGGTCGGAAGGAAAAATCGAGAATGATCGGCAATACTCGCGCGACCATTCCGATTGTTCCTTGCTCTCGCCGCCGCGCGACAAAGCAATCAAATGAACTTCGTGCCGCCGGGACAGGTTGCGAATCAGGTTTGCAGGAGACACGCGGAAGCCGTCATGGCTCGGCAGCCACGGGATCATTTCTGAAACGAGCAGGATCCTCATCCGGTGCGCAGGCGTGGCTTCAAAACTATCGGCGTCGCAGGCCGGGGCTTCGCGGGGACGGCTTTTGCGCCCATCGCCGCGATTTGAAGGGAAATCGCGTACAGATTTGGCGCGAGCGAGATAAGCACCCAGACCTCTTTAATGTATTGGGCGGTCAGAAAAAACTCCGCCACCATGATGCCGATAATTCCGATCTGAAATGAGAGTGCTAGCGCCGAAATTTCCTCGGGCACGCCCGGCAACTTCTGCGAGCGTCGGCAAACCGACAAGGTCAACGCGAGGATCGCCAGGTAGAGCGCGAGCGTTGGTATTCCTCCTTCGGCGCCGAGCTGCACGTATGTGTCATGCGCGATTTTAGGATCCGGTTCGAGGTCGGTCAGAATCGGGTTGTAGTAAAATTCGTTGGCTTTGAATTGGCCCATCCCGATGCCGAAGACCGGGTGCGCCGCCATCATACCGACGCCCGCCTTGGCGAGCTCGACGCGGGCGCGCGTCGAAACTTCGGCGCCGGTCTCCGCCTCTCCCTGCACTTGAATTTGCTCGAGGCGGCTGAGCATCTGGCCGGGAGCAACTGCAAACATCACGACCGCCGCGGCAAAGAACATTGCCACCAATCGCTTCTTCCGATCGGAATTCCACCAGGCCAGCGCCGCCATGACGGCTAGCGCGAGCACTCCGCCTCGCGACTGCGAAAGGAAAACGGCAAATGCGAGAATCGGGCTGCAAATCCGCCCGACCCATTTCCACAAAGCGCGAGTTTCATAGCGCGTTAGCCAGATTGCGAGGGGAAGCGTGACGACCAGCGAGAGCGCCTCGTAGTTTGGATCCGACGACGGTCCGAGCGGTCTCGGCCAATGATAAAGATAGTACTGCCGGTACATCCACGTGCTCGCAAATGTTTCGACCAGCACGATCACGCGAATGGTCATTTGCAGTCGGTTTTTGGTGCTGACCAGAAGATTGGTCGCGACCATGAGAATCGCGAAGGAGAACAACGTCGAAGCGTCGTTCGATGGGAAGCTAAAAGAGGACAAGGTCGTGCCGAGAACCTGGAACGCGCCGAACGCCGCAAACAGCAAAAGAATGCCTGCTCCCGGCCGCTCCGCTGCGTCGCGTGGCCGCGGCAGCAGTAGCGCGGCCGCGATCAGCGGGACGCCGACCATTTTGATCGGCGTAATCGGAAATGTGCCGACGTGGAAAAGCTGGGCGCCCAGGATCGGATGCTCCTGAAACGGAACCAGAAACAGAAAGATAAAATAAAGAGTCACGCTACAGAATTCTCTCGCGGAAGCGTCGCTGGATTCTTCCAAACAACGGCACGCGTTCCGACCGGAGTTCGCGCACGTGTTTCAGTGAGTCGGCATCCAGATTGTGACGGTCCATTCGCGACAGCCCGCGCGCGCCGTCAACACATCCCCGGACGTAGGCCCGAAGCTGCCGCGCGCGCAACGAAAAAAATCCCATCGTCGTGAGATGCGCGATCATCCGCGGTATCGCCATCAATGGCGGAAAAGATCGGTACACGACCCAGATTCCATTCCGGGTGTAGTAATAATAGACGCGCCAATCGGGACGCTGCTCGAGCGCCGCATGATGCGTGGCCGACACGCGCGGGGTATGCACGACGCGGTAGCCGGCGCCAATCAGTCGATAGCTGAGGTCCACGCCCTCATGCCCGAGAAAGAACTCAGCCGGGTAACCGCCTACCGACAACACTATTTCGCGGCTGAGCGCGGATGCTCCTTCCAGAATAAAGTGCGTTTCAAACTCTCTCGCCGCGTGCGAAATAGGACGAGGATGGCACCAATCGCGCTCGAGCACTTTGCCGTCGACGCCGGTGACGGTGAAGTTGAGGCACGCGAGCCGCTGATCGCGCGAAAATGCGGCTTCCACTTCCGCGATACATTCGACGCTCGACAATTCGACGTCGTCATCGAGCGTGATCACAATTGGCGTAGATGCCGCGCGCAGCGCGAGGTTGCGGCCCTCGCATCCGGCGTTGGACTCCGCCGCGATGTAGCGAACGCCTGGAAATTCGGCCGCGAGCAGGCTCTTCAGTTCCGGCTCGGCGGCGTTATCGACCACCAATATCTCGGCAACCTGGTCCGCATATCCGAGCGCCGACGCGAGCGCGCGCCTGAGATGTTGATGGCGCTTGTAAGTAAGAATCGAGATGGTGACCGCGCGACTCATGCGGCAGCAAACCTCAAATGCGTCTCCCAGGCGCCGAGCGTGGCGCGGGTAAGCAGTCGCCGGCGTTCCGATGCGTCGTTCGCTTTAACCGCAAGCGCGCGGCAAAGCTCGGCCGCCATCTCGCGACCTTCGCGCTCTGTCGATCCGAGATCGTCCCAAAAAAAATCGATCACGCATCCGCTTCCGTAGATCAGCGTGGCCAGCGATCCGACCCGGGCCGCGGCCACCATCGCGCGCGGCCCCAACTGCCGCAGTCGGGAAGGCTGTCGAAACAGCCGCGCCCAGTCGCGAAAGCGCTGCGCGGCAGTCTCAATACTTCGGAGTCGCGCGAAAATTCGATGCCAATCGCCGGCAGCCGTGTGGGTGCCCAGCAACTGGTCGCTTTGCCAGTTCCAGGTCGCGCGCGCAATCTCCACCGCTTCGCTGAATTCGCAGTTGAGGTCGGCGGAGGCAAAGCCTGCGTGGCCGAGCTTTTGCTCCATGGCGTTGCGAAAGCGCGAAATCAGACGGCCGCTCATCTCGTCTCCCAAAATTTCCGGATGCGCGCGCAACGCGTCCTCGATTGGCTGCTGCCGGCTTCGATATCCGGTCCGGTAGCATCTCAAAAACACCGACAGCGACGTTCCCAGATCGATCCAGAACTTGGCCAGCGAGTAGGCGACCGCGGTAGCATCGCTGGCACGGTCGGCGTACGCGCTGCGCACTGCAATTTGTTCGATGATGCGGTTGTTCAGCAAACGAAACGCATCATGTTTGGATATTTCCTCACCGCTTACCGGCACGCGCGGCAGCGGAATCGCGGCAGGATCTCCCCAGATCAGCTTTCCATGCTCGCACAGCTCCCGGGTGAAGATGGCAGGGCGCAGCCGCAGCATTCCCTCAGTTAGAATGGAGCGCAGTTCAACCTTGATCCCGCGTTCCGCGCTGCCGCAATCGGAATTGATCTTCAACTCGACGCGACGCAACGAGCTGTCAATCTCGCGCTGCGGGACGATACCGCCGCGAACTACCACCAGGCACTCGACGTCGCTCAGCCATCGGCTCCTGCTCGTGGGGTCGGGGACGACGGTCCCCTCACCGCGTGCGAAGCTTCCGGTCAGGAGCACGCCGACGACGCTGGGAGCGGCAGCGCAGTCGCGGACACGCTCGAGCAGCAGTTCCAGCTCGCCGCGCACTTCTTCCTGAAACGCGGGATCGGCGCTGAGCGGGAACGATCCTGGCGGCCTTAAACTGAAACCGCCGTCAGTCATTCTCTCAAATCAGGATCCGCGTACTTCGAGTATTTCGAGTACTTCGAATATTTGCCGTAGCGCCCATACCGGCCGTACCGGCCGTAGCGTCCATAACGTTCGCTGCGCATCGTCGAGAACGACGGCTTGAACCGGTTCAGCACGATGCCAAACAGAGTCTCGCGGTTGAACATCAGAAACGTCTTGGCAGTCGCGGCGCGTGCCGTGTTGTCGGCCGCCGTCACGATGATTGTCCCATCGCCGGCGGTCGCGAGAATCTGGGCGTCCGGCACCAGCAGAGCCGGCGGAGTGTCGATTATGACGTACTGGTATGCATTGCTGCCCTTCACGGTAGCGATCAACTGATCCATTTTGACCGAGGAAAGGTATTCCGGCGCACGATTGCTGGTTCCTCCCGAGGGCATCAGGCTCAAGCCCGGGACCGGCGTCGCCGAAATAGTTGCCGCCAGTTCGGTGGATCCCTGCAGATATCCGAGCAGTCCGTCCACTTCCGCCACCGGGAATGAGTAGTGCTGAAACGGAGCGCGGATATCGCCATCGATCAGGAGCACGCCGCTGCCTGATACTGCCAACGCCGCCGCGAGGTTCAACGCCACAAAACTCTTGCCCTCGCCACCGACCGCGCTCGCCACGACGAACACCTTGGCGTCGCGCTGCGCCGCCCACGATCTCAGTTTGAAAGCGAGCAGCTGGAACTCGTCGGCCGCGCTGCTGATCATTTCGTCGCCCGCCGCCACCAGCGGTGGCGCCGGATAGCGCTGGGCAAACTTCGCGGCACGCCCCGCAAGCGAGGTCAAACTTCCGTTGACGCCATTGTTGTCCGCCGTTTCGGCATCTGCGCCATTATGGACAGCCGGTCCGCTCGTGGCTCGAGTGTCGTTGGATGATTCTTTTTGTCCGTTTCCGTTGAAGCCGCCGGCGGATCCAATTCCCGGCAATGCGAGTGGAATCTCGATCGGTTTCAGCTGGGCTTCGAGTATCCGTCTCTCGACCTCCGGCACTCGCGAGATCGCAATTGCTTCGACGTCGTCGAACTCGGTCCTGACGTCGTCCGGATCTTTGAACGATGTATCCGTGTAGAAGAACATGAACGGAACCGCCAGGGCGATCGCCAAGGTCAACGCCACGCCGCCGCCTATCAGCACAAGCTTGTTCGGATATGACGGGCTGGTGGGCAGCCCGGCGGGCTGCAACAACTGTAGCCGCTCTCCCTGCCCGCGTTCATGCACCGCTTCGTCGGCGCGAGCTTCGAAATAGAGATTGCTGAGATCGTTGTAACGGCTCGACAGGATCGCATAGTCGCGGTTGACGGCGGCAATCGCCTCTTCATGTGCCGGAGTTTCGGCGATTGCTTTCTGGTAGCCCGCGATTTGCTCCCGGATCAAGCCGGTAGCAGAATCATGAGGTACGAACACGGATACTTGCTTGCCGGGCTTGCCGACTTCCTTCTCCAGGATGGCGATCTGCGACCTGGTCTCGATCACCTCGGGATATTCGTCGCTGTACTGCGCTCTGAGCGTGACCAGCTTTGCCTGTAGCGCCGCGAGCGACGCTTCGGGCGTGTTCGCCTTTGGCGAATCGGTCGTGGCTGCCTCCGACGCCTCGGTCTTGCTGTCGTCGGTTTGCGCGGATCGCTCGAGTTGCATCTGCAGCGCCTCGACCGCCTTGACGTTGTCGGTCAGGTCCTGCGGCAAACTCCCGCGGTACTTTTCCTTCAAGACTTTGATCTGACTTTCAGTCTCGGCCAGCTTGCCTCTGGTCTCGTCGAGTTGAGTCGAAAGCAGCTTGATCGTCTCCTCGTTGCGGCGCTCGAGTTCCTTGCGGTACTGGTCGATCATTATACTTCCCAGATCGTTCGCCACCGCTTGCGCCTTGGCCGGATCGGGGTATTGAAACGAAATCGCGATCGCGTCCGGTGGCAGCAATTTCTGCCAGCGATTCGGCGTCTTCGACTGCAGCACCTGCTCGGGGATGCTGATCATAATCGCGTCGGCCATTTTTCCCTCCGCGCCCGGCTCCAGCCGGCCGTCGCGAAGATACAATCCGTGCTTCGATATAAGGTCCGCCAGATGCTGCGGGGTAATGGTTTCCTCGCTGAGAGCCTCCAGCCGCGATTCCAGATGAGTATTGGCGGGCGCCTGTTGTGGATCGGCCCCGACCGAATTGGACTGGATGTCCGCGTGCCACACTTCAAGCATCACCCCTGACGTATATTGCTTGGGGACCAACACCAGCGCCGCCGCGGTCAGCGCCAGACCTGCAATTAACGTGGAATAGAAACTCGTCCGATGACGATGAATTATGTCCCAGTACGGTCCTACGGTTATGAAGGTCTGGTTACTCATTGCCCCTCCGGCCAAATGGGATCTGCTTACTTATTGCCAACTCCAGCGGAACGCTTCGGCCGAAACCGCCACCCCTACGATGTAATAGTCGCCAACCGCCCACTGACCACTTTCGTTGCCGCTCGGGAGAAGTGAGCTTGAGCCTGACTCTTCCCTGCGCACCTGGATAAATCGGGTGTAAACGCTTAGCCACTTGCTCAGCTGGTCGCTGACACCAACGCCCCAGGTTACGACTTTCCCGTGAAAGTCAGTGCCATCCGATTGAAAGTATCCCGCGCCGGCACTACCCGATATTCGCGGAGTGAAGTTGTAGAGCACCGATCCATTTACCTGTATAAGTTGGCCCACTCCGCCCAAGGCCGAGGTTATCGACGGTTCCTGTCCTCCATAGACTCTGATGGTTCCGCGCCGGAATTTGTATTCGGCCAGCCCGAGTCCGCCCGGATTCACCTCGGTTCCGTCGCCCTCTTGATGCGAAATCACGACCCCGACAATTCCGCTGAGGTAGAAGTTTTCGAGCGGCTCCCAAGTGGCCCGCACATATGGCCAATGCGCCTGTTCGTCCGGCTCTCCCGGAAAGGTAAAGCGGAAATCATAGAATCGATAGCCAATGCCCAGCGAGAATCGATTGGTGAAATGGTAATCGGTGGTGGTGCTTACGCTCTGAACGTAACTGTTACTGCTCACATTGGACAACGTGTCCTTGTCGCCGGTTGCCCAATAGGTGGTCTGATGGACGTCTAACTCGCTTGACCACTGATGTCCCCAATCATGCGTGAGCTGCGCGTTGAACTGGTTGATCGACGCCTGGAAGTTAGCCAACAGCATAAGGGCCAGCACCGAGTTGAACTGCGGCGATTGATCGCTGGTGATAATCGCTACGTCCGGCGTCGCGTCCCGGTAGAACAATTCATTGAAATGGATCTTGGTCGTGGGCGAGATGTTCTCATCGTCCGTCGCGTTGACAAACTGTCCCTGGCCTGCCCGATCGAGCCGGGTTTGATGGGTGTATAGCTGGACGAAAGTATCGTAATGCAGTGAGGCGTATCTGGCCGCCGAGGTGTAGTCGAGATAAAAGCCGAACACCATCGTGGTGCCGAAATCGCCAATCTCATTGTTGGTCCTGAGCGGAATGTTATCGCCGTAAAATCCGTTGAACTGCGCCTCCGGAAAAAGGCGAAACAGGTTGTCCGCGCGGCTTGTCGATGAGCCGGCGAAAATCAAACTCGCTGCCATCAGTAGAATTCCAAAATGCTTTCTCATACCCAGTTCCCCTACCCTCAAGGCACCGATACCGTGTCCCCTGGTTCCAGCGGCACGTCCGCGGATACATCGCCGCCGTTACGCACCAAGTTGTAGTTGACCGTCAACACCACCGTTTCGGTTACCTTGTGCCGCAAAATCTGGACCTTACTCGGATCCGCGTACTCACCGAGTCCGCCGGACTCAGCAAGCGCCTGTGACAGAACTTCGCCCGAATGCAGCTTGTACGCACCGGGCTTGTTCACTTCGCCGACTACATAGAATACGTGGCTGGCAGGATCGCTCACTCGCACCGTGGCGTTGGGACTGTGAACGTATTGAGCGTACCGCTTCTCGAGCTCCGCCTTGAGCTGCTCCGGTGTCTGGCCCGCCGCCGGCAACCGGCCGATCAGAGGCATCGCGATCGTTCCGTCGGACGCGACCATTACCTTGCCGCTCAGTTGCGGCTGGTTCCACACAACTATTTCGAGTTCGTCATCGCTGCCGATGACATAAGGATCTACATCCTTCGACGCCGTTCGCGGTACAACTCTTTCCCGCACCGGCGCCCCTCCGAACAAGCTGCACGCGGTGGCCGACATTGAAATTGTGACCGCGAGCAGAAGGGTTATCGCCACAGGCGTGCCTGCGCGCGTAAAGTTTGAGGCTAGCTCGATCATTCCAATCTTCATCAAATTACTTTCCAGCCGCACCCTTCAGCGTCGTCCCGTCCCTCGCAACCCTCGGGCGATCGGCCACCACCGAAAGCCTCCCATAGTGCTGCTGCGCCGCGCCTTCGGTCGGGCGGGCGGTCTCACCGAGCGGGCTTCGCATCTGGGCGAATTTATGTTCCTGGGAATTCCACCCCTCCAATAGAAGATACTGTTTGCCGCGCCGCTGAACCAGACCGCGCTCCTCCATTTCGTTCAAAAGTCTGCTGACCAACGGACGCGAACTCGCGATCATCTCAGCCAGGTCGGCTTGGGACAGCTCGGGAATAATAAGTGTGCCACGGTTGTCATGCACACCTACTCGCCGTCCAAGGTCGCTCAACACGACTTCCAGTCGCTGCTCGAACGGCAAGCCGAGAAAACTCGTCCACCAATGCAGTGTGAGCGACCAGAACGAGTTCAACGTTTGATAGAGTTCAATTGCCTCGTCGGGCTCAAGTGAGCGCAGCAACCGTACCGCTCGCTCGCGCGTGAACAGCGCAATCGAACATTTGGTCAGCGCCTGGGTCTCAAATATTTTCGATCGGCGTCCCTTGCAGTCCTCGGCGTCCGCGTAACCTATGATGTCGCCCGGTCCCGACAGCCGCGCCAGCACCCGCGCCCCATTGGCCGTGTTGCAGTACACCTTTACGTAGCCAGCCAGTACGCATCCGAACAGATCGCCCGGCGATCCTTCCATGAACACCATCGCGCCGCGCGGATAACTGACTGCGCTCCGCTGATCGACGAGATCCTCGACAATCGCGCTCGGCACGCGCCAGCGGCTGAAATTTCCCCGCAGCCGAGCGTAGCCTTCGTCACATACGGCGCCGATCGCCATTACTCAATCCTCCCTCTCATACGTGCGACTTCATAACGCCGAATACGTCGGTGATCCGATTGATACTGTCGCCATAGTCGATGCTCGACACGAACGCCGAGCGCGAGTGCGGCGCCGACGGAAGGAAGCCGTGCATACCGGCCAGCGCGGTCGCGCCCATGTGACTCGGCGCGATCACCGTTCCCGATTCCGTCAGAAAAATCATCTCGCCGTACTTCCCATCGGGAAACCACGAATGGAGCTCGACGAGGTCGTCGGGGTCAAGCCACTTGCCGCCATGGACCTCCTTCAGCGCCGCGGTCACCAACTCGCGGGCTCGCGCGTTGAAAAACCAGAAGCGCGCCATCGTCGAATCCAGCAGGCACAGGTAATCGACCGACGCTTTGATCGGCAGCGTCGCAAGCTTTGCCTGGACATCTATAGTCGCCACCGTCGGCGCCATGCCGTGATCGCCGAAGACGTGAATATCCGCCGCGCCGTAAGTTTCGACCGCAATCTTGTGAATACGCGCGAGCGCGGTCGAGTACTTTTGCAGTATCACGGCCGCGGCGGCGCGATCGTCGGCGTGCAGATGCAGAAAATAGTCGAGCTCCGCGAGGTAGAGGAAATAAAACTTCGCTGCTCCGGCGCGCAAATCCGCTTCGATCGACGCTAACAACTGGTCGTCCGTCCCATCATGATAACAATACGCTTTGTAGGATTTACTGCCACCATGCAATAGGTCGAAAATCGAGGTGGACCCGGGAATTCCGCCGGGCGCGTAGATGTTGCGCTTCTCGCAGACGTCGAGCTTCGGCAGATACTTGAGCGGCACGCCGTATAGCTGAAAATATCCGGTCAGATTGTTAATCCGGCGCGCCAGCGTTTTGACTCCGAAGCGCGCGTAACGATTCTCGACCATCCACGGCGGCATCGCGCAGATAAGGCTCAGCTTCTTGAACGGCGAATGTCCGTTGGCACGATGGAACAGCGAAAGCCGCCCGTGCTCTTCCGGAAAACGCCCGGTGAGAATCGACGGAATCGCGGCGGTGCTGAAACCAAGCACGGAGTCGAGCGGACGCCGATACGGCGCAACCTCCTTCAGGAACGGATGCTCCTTGATCCATTCCCAGCCCAGCGCGTCCATCAAAACGAAGATGCTTGCTTTCATCGCCTGGCCGGTTTCCTCACGATCGCGAGCAGCCCGGAGCCGTGCCGCGTTGGAGTGTGATTCTCAAGGAAGCTCAGCCCGAGCAGGAACGGCAGCGAGGCCGCGAACACAATCGGATTCGGCTTGCTGTCGCCGAGTACAAAAAATAAATCGTGCGCGAGATTGCCGAACGGGCCGTAGGTCCACACCGTCTTCACTGGCTCGAGCCCCACTTCGCGCGCCAGCCCGTTTATCATCTCGGGCGAGTAGCCCGGCCGCACGTGACCGATGTCCTCGGGCTTGAATCCGATTCGGCGCTCGCGCCACGCAACCAGCTTTAAATGACGCCGCTGCGGCACCGACGGAAAGGTCAGCAGCAGGTAGCCGGAGGGCGCCAGCGCCCGCGCGAGATTGGCCATCGCGCCACGATCGTCCTCGATATGTTCGAGCACATCGGTGTTTGTGATCAGATCATATTGCCCAACCGCAGACAGATTGAGCAGGTTGTCCCGGCTGAAGCTGACGTTGCGCAACGCCAGCTTTTCCGCGGCCGTGCGGCAACGCTCGACCCGGTCATCAAGCACATCGATTCCGTGCACTTGCCAGTTCGGATGCAGCCGCGCGCAGTGCAGCGCGATATCGCCGCGGCCGGTGCCCGCGTCCAGCAGCCGTGTGCCGCTCTCCGGCAGGCCCAGCGCCTTGATCTCGCGGAACACGTGGTTGAGCCGAATCCGTCCCGGAATGTGAATCTCGCCGAGGTAGCGATACGCATTGCGGCGCATGCGCGACGGCTCGCCCGCCGCCTTTTCGATTCCAAATCGCGCTGCCGCCGTCGAACTCAATTCGATATCCCCCGCCGCAATCCCGGTCCTACCGTTCGCGCAACTCCCAGCGGCAGGTAACGCCACAGACGGCTGATAGTCTGCAGACTCTTGCGCTGTCGCGGCGCCGACGCGCGTGGCGAAAGATAGAGCGTGCTCCAATATGACTGTACGGGAGTCGGGCCCCATTGGCGCTTGAATTCGAAGATGCCCGATCCGACGCTCGACCGTCCGAAATCGAAAGTGTGGCACCCGGACTCGATGCCGAGTTGTATCGCTCTCCAGTACAGCGCGTTGGTGGCGTACACCGGACGCGCTTCGAAAGTCGCGCCCGACCACGGCAGCATCATCGCGCCGCGGAAATTCATCGCGAGCCCCGCCGCGACCACGCGGCCTTTGCTGCGAACGCGAATCAACGAAAGCCGATCGCGAAATCCATTGACAAGATTGCTGAAGAACCGCCGGCCGTGCGTCGGCGATCCAAGATCGCGCATGTTCTCCGAGTAGGTCGCGCAGAAATCTGCCAGTGCCGCCGGATCGGTCGGGTCGCCGACCTCGACGCCGAGCCCCAGCTTTTCGATCCGCTTGAGCCGGTTACGGCGCTCCGAGGACAGGCGGCGCAATTGCTCGTCGGTCGTTGACGAAAGCGCCAGGTGCTGCGCCACCTTCTCCGTGCTGATTTCGAACGGCGGCTGCATCTGCATCAGGCTGCGGATATGCAGCCGCTTGGCGCGCAGCTTCGAGGCCAGCTCGCCGGCATGCGCAATCAGTTCGGCATCGGCTGCGGCGCGCCCCGCTGGATCGAGCGAATCGGCGTGGCAAACACCACCGTAGTCGAGGTAGGGCATCGACGAGAGCTCGCTGCCATAGAGAAAACTGCGCACGAAAATGAACGGTGCCGCCGCGATCGGACGACCGCGCCCGTCCTGCGCGAGCAGGTGGTGGGAATCAAATCCATACGCTGACCGGACCACCTCGCGCCATTGCCAGAGATGGCCTGAAGTCGCGTCGGCGCAATTCGCGATCAGGTCATCCCAATCCGCGCGCCGATTCTCGCTGCAAACTACAACAGTCAATCCAGCTCAATCCCCCGACTACAGATTCCTTGGTTCCCAAAGCACCGGCACTTCGCCGGCGAAGCATCGCCACAAACCGATCGCTTGCGCGCAATTGAGCGCGACGAACTGATACGCGAAAGTCGCTTTGCCGTCGGTGCCGCGCCGCGTTGCGACCCAGCCGGCCGCCGCGACCAGCGCAAACAAAATCTCCAGTCCTAGTACGATTCGGAAGGCTTCGCCGTTTCCAGCAAGAGGCACGGTCGCGATTACTGCCATCGCGAGCAAGGGAGCGGTTAACCAGCGCAGGAGTTTATGCGAGGTGAGAACCAGAATCGAACCCCACCGCCGCTTTGCGATGAGATCGGGCAGCATCCGGAAATAAACCAGCGCCGCCTGCGAAACCATCCGCACCTGCCGCGCAAACTCGCTTGATGTTGAAAATTCTTCAAACGCGACGGCGTCGCCCGCCATCACCGATTTCGCACCCGCGATCGACGCGAGTATCGGATGCACAAAATCATTGATCAGCTCCGGGTCCAGCGGCTTGAACAGCTCGCGGCGCATCGCATACAGCGCCCCATCAGCTCCGGCCACTACGCCCAGCCGCGACTCGAGCCCCTTAAGCATCTGCTCGTAGCGCTGATACGAAGACCCGATCGTCTCGCCCGGGTAGCGCGACACCCCTGTCACCAGGCCGATCGACTTGTCGCGCATCGGACGCGCCACGTTTTCGAGCGCGTCGGCGGCGAACATCGCGTTCGCGTCGGTGAACACCAGCACTTCGCCGCGCGCGACCGCTGCGCCCGCATTCACCGCGACGCCTTTGCCCCGGCGCTCGGGCTGGCGAATGACGCGAACCCGCTCCGATGCCAGCGACTCGGCGATTTCCGCGGTGCGATCGCTCGAACCGTCAGATACGACGATCATCTCGGCGACGCCCGAGTACCTGCACGAGAGAAAATTTTCAATCTTCTGAGCGATGCACGAAGCTTCGTTGTAGGCCGCGACGATTATCGACAGCGACGGCGCCGTCACCTCCCCGTCGGAATCGGCAGGACG
>DATNLS010000337.1:0-9799 GCA_035602775.1 Candidatus Acidiferrales bacterium
CCCACTTCGCAGGAATTCGTGCTGCTGCCGAGCTTCATGAACGAGCCGCGCTCGATGCATACGGCCACGCTGCTCGACGACGGCAGTGTGCTGCTCGCCGGCGGATTCAGTGGGACCGTGGCGGTCACGGGCGGAATGCTATCGGGCGCGTCGGGGTTGATTAGCAATTCGGCGGAGACGTTCGATCCGAGCACCGGCGACTTCGCATGCGTCGGCGGATTCAATAGCGAGACGCTGCGATGCAATCAGTCGATGACCCTCGCGCGCGCGGCGCATACGGCGACGTTGCTGTCGACTGGGCCGGCGCCTCATCGCGTGTTGATCGCCGGCGGAATCGGGGCCGCCGATCCCGCCGCGCACGGCGTCGAACTCAGCAGTGCCGAGTTGTTCAATCCCGCCGGCGGCGGCAGCTTCGTCGCGACTGATGCGATGTCCACCGCGCGCGCCCTCCATACAGCGACGCTGCTGCACTAATCGAGCGGATCGTCCGCGTCCGGTTCGACCCCATTCGCTTCGGCCGGCTCGGCGGCTACAAAAGAGTCCTGCGGATGCGAAGCGTCGGCGACCAGCTTGCGCGACACGATGATAAACGCCGAATGCGCGATCATCCTGAAATGCGGTCGTACGCTCATCCCCTTTACCTGCCAATGCCGTAGCAGCGTCTCGAAGCTTTCGATCTCGCCGAAATCGCTGCGCGCCTGAAGAGCCTCGCATGTGTCCTTGAGCTGCACCGCCGTCGGCACGTAGCAGACCAGCACCGCGCCCGGCCTCAATGCAGCCGCCGCGACCGCTAGCGCACGCCCCGGCTCTGCCAGATCGAGAAACATCCGATCGACACCGGTCTCATCGAAGCCCGCGTACAGATCGCGCACCTTGATTGTCCAGTTCGGCGCGTCTCCGAAAAATGCGGCGACGTTCTTGCGCGCAGCGTCGGCAAAATCCTCGCGCAGCTCGTACGAGATCACGCGCCCGACCGGCCCGACTGCCCTCAACAGCGCGATCGTCAGCGCACCCGCACCGGTTCCGCCTTCGATGACCGTCGCGCCCGGGAACACGTCGCCCCAAATCAGCAGCGGCCCGGTATCCTTGGGATAAATCACCTGCGACGCGCGCGGCAGGTGAGGGATCAGGTCGGCATAAGTCGGCCGCAGCACCAGGAACGCCTCGCCGGTCGAGAACTTCACGCGCGAGCCTTCCTCGACACCGAACAAATCGTCGGCGCGCAGCTCGCCGCGAATGAGAATCTTCTTGCCCGCCCGCAGCATCTTCATGTAGCGGCGGCCCTTGCGATCGATAAAAATTACGGCGTCGTTTTCTTTGAGGCGCGAGTTCAAGGTGACTCACGCTTGCACGCATCGCGCGCCCGGGCAACACGCGGCCGCGCGGAAATCACTTGATTAAATTTGAAACCCACGGTGGGTTTCCTTCCCGCTCGGGAAGGGGTTAGGGGTTAGGTTTTCGGCGCTACGATCAATTCCGGGTGTTGATTTCCCCTTCCCGCCACGCGCGCCCTATTGACTATCCAACTCTGCGACCTTACCTTTGGGAATGCACCCGGCCAGATGGTAGCATCCAGTGGCCGGGTCGTTTTGCGTAAACGTTGATCCGATTCCAAATCAAAAAATTCGCGAGCTGTTAATCTAACCTAAGAGCGATTCACGTCATGGCAGAGAAAAAGGCAAAGACCGCTGAGAAAAACGCGGGCATCCAGCAGAAACACATCTGTCCCAGTTGCGGCGCCGAGAGCAAGGTGACCAAGTTCGCCGGCTTCGGCCGCAGGGGCTTCTACCTCGTCTGCGAGAAGGCCTGCGGCTTCGTCGGACGCACACGCTAACCGCGCAGCAAGGGGATCATCACGATGGGTAGAGCGCGCAAGAGCAAGACCTCCAAGCGCGACAAGTACGCTTCGTTCGGCGACATGGCGGACGAGGCGGACGAAGATGCTGACCTTCCCAAGGACGAAGCCGGACGACGCAAAATCAAGCGCCAGTACGGTGAGCTCCTCGGCATCCGGATCGAAAAGCTGCGCGGCCGTATCCTCAACCGCGAACGAATCAACAAAACCATCGAGGGCATCTACTTCATCTGCGCCTCATGCATGAAGGTGTGCCATTCGCTCGACGACGGCTTTACCGAAGATCCCGCGAATCTGAACAATATGTGCGGCGCATGCACCAAGGCTCAGGCGGCCGCAACCACGGCCGCCGCGGCGGCCAAGGAAAGCTCGGGCGGCTCGACGCGCCGTTCAACCCGCTCGACCCGCAAGCGCGCCGCAGCGAGTTGATCGTGCTTGTGCGCATGACCGCGAAAAGCTAAACAGGGCCGATGTCTTTACAGCTAATTCGTCCCGACATCAATCTCGATTTCGTCGGGAAGCGCTATTTCTTCGTCGCACTATCGACCGCGATCAACCTGCTCGCGATCGTGCTGCTGCTGACCAAGGGCCTCAACTACGGAGTCGATTTCGTCGGCGGCAGCGTCGCGCAAATCGAGTTCACTCAGAGGACCAGCGGCGACGCGATTCAAAAGGCGCTGGCGCCGCTCGATCTCGGCGAAGTCACCGTCCAGGATTTCGGCAAGGCCGGGCAGTCTTTCCTCGCGCGCTTTCAGGCCTTCAAGAACATCGGCAGCCTCGGGCCCAAGCTCGAAACCGCGCTCGACAAAGCGTACGGACCCGGCGTCGCGAAGGTGGTGCGAGTCGAGAGCGTCGGCGCCAAGGTCGGCAGCGATCTGCGCCGCAAGGGCTTTGCCGCGGTCATCATCGCGACCATCTTCATGGGCGTGTACATCGCGATCCAGTTCCGCCACGTTAGCTGGAGTTTCGGCGCGGGCGCGGTGATCGCGTTGATTCACGACGTGCTGGTCGTGATGTGCGCGCTGGTCATCTCGCAATACCAATTCGATCTGACAACCCTGGCCGCGGTGCTAACCGTCATCGGCTACTCGGTGCATGACACGATCATCGTCTCGGACCGCATCCGCGAGGATTCGACCAAGCGCCGGCGCGAGCCGATTGCGTCGATCATGAATCGCGCGATCAACGAGACGCTCTCGCGCACGATCCTGACTTCGGGCACCGCGATCGTGGTGCTGCTCTCGCTGCTGGCATTCGGCGGCCCGATCCTGCGCCCGTCGGCCTTCACCCTGCTGATAGGTTTCATCACCGGCACGTATTCGTCGATCTACATCGCCGGCCCGGTGGTCCTGTTCTGGGAAGGCGGAGCGGGCCGCACCCAAAAAGGCGCCGGCTCTTCACGCGCAGCTTAATCTTTGTTGAACACCGCACGCGGCAACTATGCGATCGCGAGCGCCCGCCCGCTCGAGCGCACTGCCGACGACGTCTTGCTGACGCTCAGCCTCGAGCGCGCCGACGGCATCGAGAAAGTCTCGTTGCGATGTCGCATCGCGACCAGCTTAATCGGCACCGCCGACTCTCCCGAAAAACTAATCGAGCGAATCGCCCCTTGGCTGGAGCGTGAATTTGAGCAAACCCGCGAAGCCGCCCTGAAATCAATCCGCACCGAGCGTAAGCTGCTGGAAATCGTTTTCGACCCCGCAAACCTCGGCCCCTTCGCATAGCCGGGAGAGGTCCAGAGCCGGGATTCTTCGCTACAGCAACTTTCGCTCTAGAATGACACAAGAAGAAGAGCGACCCTCTTATCCCAACCCTTCTAACAGGGACGAAGTCCCGCATCTTTCTTAATACCGGGTGCAGGGCTCAGCCCTGCCGAAGGAAGCGTGAAACCCACCGCGGGTTTCACATTCGATTAGTGATTTGATTTCTCCCTGCCTCCCTCCGCGCTATAACTCTCGCCATGTCCATCCAAATCCGCCGCGCTACCGAGTCCGACATACCCGAACTCTCGCGGCTCGTCGCCGCGCTTGCCGCGTGGGAGCAATCGCTTGATCCGCGCGTGCAGTTCGACTGGGACGGGATTCGCGACGCACCGAACTGGCTGAGGCTCGTGCTGAATCGCGCCCATCACGCGGTATGGGTCGCCGTCTTCGACGAGCGCCTTGTCGGTCACCTGTGGATTCGTCTCAAGCATCAGGCTGACGGCGCGCTTCCCCAGTCCATCGGGTACATCAGCCAGGCTTTTATGGACGAGAGTTTCCGAGGACGCGGGCTAATGAAACCGATGCTCGAAGCTGCCTACGAATGGTTCCGCGACGCGGGCATCACGGTCGTCACGTTGAGCGTCCTGCATCGCAATTGGGTCGGCGCCACGGCATGGCATCGCCTCGGCTTCAGCGACTGGCGCGAGGAGCGCCGGATGGACCTGAAGCCGCGTCCAAAATAGTCTCTCCGTCGTCCTCTTGACCGTTCGGTAAGGCAATAATTCTCCTTGACAAGCGGGCGCAATCTGGCCTTACTAGACTCAATGGGTCGAGTATTCCCAGAGATTCAAATCCGTTTGACTACTTCGAAGGAAGCCTTATACTATACCTAGCAGGTCCACTATTAAGAAATGGACAGTGAGTAGATGCTGAAAAAACCCGTTTACATGGACAATCATGCGACCACTCGCGTCGATTCGCGGGTGCTCGATGCGATGCTGCCGTATTTCACCGAGAAGTTCGGCAACGCCGCCAGCCGTAACCATAGCTTCGGCTGGGAGGCGGAAGAGGCCGTCGATCGATCGCGCAACCAGATCGCGGCCCTGATCGGCGCCAAATCCAAGGAAATTATTTTCACCAGCGGCGCCACCGAGTCCGACAACCTGGCAATCAAGGGCGTCGTCGAATTTTACAAGGACAAGGGCAACCACATCATCACTTGCGTCACCGAGCACAAGGCCGTGCTCGACAGTTGCCGTGCACTCGAGCGTGCGGGCAAGGCCATAGTGACGTATCTGCCAGTCGACAAGTACGGGATGGTCGATCCGGACGCGGTGCGCCGCGCGATCACTGACAAGACCGTGCTCATCACGATCATGTGGGCCAACAACGAGATCGGCACGATTCATCCGATCGCGGAGATCGGCAAGATCGCGAAAGAAAAAGGAATCGTCTTTCACACTGACGCGGTACAGGCGATTGGCAAGGTGCCGGTCGATTTTGAGAAGGCGGGAGTCGATCTCGCGTCGATCACCGCGCACAAGATTTACGGGCCGAAGGGAATCGGCGCGCTGTATGTCCGCTCGAAGGGTCCGCGCGTGCGAATCACGCCGCAGATGGACGGCGGCGGGCATGAGCGCGGGATGCGATCGGGGACGCTCAACGTGCCGGGAATCGTGGGACTCGGCGCGGCATGTGAAATCGCCGGCAAGGAAATGCCCGACGAGGCGCAGCGTCTGATCCAGTTGCGCAGTCAGTTGCAGGCTGGATTGTTCGAGCGGCTCGACGAGATTTACGTCAACGGTCATCCGACCGAGCGTCTGCCCGGCAACCTCAACGTGAGTTTCGCGTATGTCGAAGGTGAGTCGTTGCTGATGGGAATCAATGACATCGCGGTCAGCTCCGGCTCCGCCTGCACGTCGGCGACGCTCGAGCCTTCGTATGTCATCCGCGCGCTGGGCATCGACGACGAACTCGCGCACAGCTCGATTCGGTTCGGCCTGGGGCGCTTCAACACGCTGGAAGAAGTCGATTACGTGACGGACCGCGTCAGCCGGGAAGTGAAGCGGCTGCGCGAGATGTCGCCGTTGTACGAGATGGCGAAGGAAGGAATCGATCTCAAGTCGGTCAATTGGAAGTCATAACCGTAGCAGCGGCGCGTCAGGGAAAAAATCATGGCTTATTCAGATAAGGTTATCGAGCACTACAACAATCCGCGCAACGTCGGCAGCTTCGCCAAGGACGAGCCGGGCATCGGCACCGGCGTCGTTGGCGCGCCGGAATGCGGCGACGTGATGAAGCTGCAGCTCAAGATCAGCGATGCCGGCGTTATCGAAGACGCGCGCTTCAAGACCTTTGGATGTGGCAGTGCGATCGCAAGTTCGAGCTACGTCACCGAGCTGGTCAAGGGCAAGCATATCGACGAGGCGATGTCGATCAAGAACACCGTCATCGTCAAGGAACTCAATCTGCCGCCGGTGAAGATTCACTGCTCGGTGCTGGCCGAGGACGCGATCAAGGCCGCGATCACCGACTGGCGCAAGCGCAAGGGCGACGATGTCGCGGCGGAAGAGCATCCGAAGTCGAAGGAGGCTTAACTTCTCGTGGCTGTGATTTCACTTTCCGAGGGCGCTGCCCAGAAGATCAAGCAGCTGGTCGCCGACAAGGGTGAAGGCGCCGGCCTGCGCGTAAAGGTCGTCGGCGGTGGATGCTCGGGCTTGCAATACCGGATGGAAATCGACGCCGCTAAGGAGCGCGACAAGGTTTTCGAGCGCGACGGCGCGCGTCTGATTGTCGATAAGAAAAGTTTTCTCTACCTCAACGGCTCCGAGCTCGACTACGCCGAAGAACTGATGTCGTCGGGTTTCAAGGTCGTCAATCCAAATGCCAAACGCAGTTGCGGATGTGGTGAGTCGTTCGTCGTATGAACGATCGGACGTGGGGACTGGCGTCTCAAGATGATCGAATGCCCTTCATGTGGACGGCGGCAGGAGCCGTCGCTGACCTGCGCTGATTGCGGGTCGCCGCTTGCGGCGCCCCTCGATTGCTTCGCCGCGCTCGGGATACCGCGCCAGTTGACGATCGATCTCGACGCGCTCGAACGCCGCTATCACGAGTTGAGCCGCAAACTTCATCCCGACCGGTTCGCGTCGAAGGGTCCCAAAGTGCGCGACGCGAGTCTCCGCGCGACGGCGATGCTGACGCGCAGCTATCGCACGCTTCGCGACCCCGTTGCCCGCGGTCTTTACTGGCTCGAACTCAACGGTGAAAAGCTCGCCGAGAACAACAAGCGCGTCCCGCCCGAACTTGCCGAGCTGGTGTTCGAGGTGCAGGAACAACTCGCCGAGATGCAGCTTTCGTCGGACCCCGAGCAGGCGCATGAGCGCGCGACCGAAGTCGCCGCGCGGCGCGTCGAGCTGCAATTCAAAATGGATGAAGCGCTGGCCGATCTCGAACGGCATTTCGCGAAATGGGATCAGTCCGCGGACGAGAAAATGCTCACCCAGGAACTGAAAACGATCCTTTCGAATATTGCTTACCTGCGCACGCTCATTCGCGACGTCGATCGCGCGCTCGAAAACACCAAGGCCGCCTGATTTTTAGAAAAGATGGCACGAATTTTTGGCATAGACCTCGGCACCACCAACAGCCTGATTGCCACCATGGAAAATGGCGCGCCACGAGTGATAGCGGTCGGCGAGAAGGGCAGTGCGCTATTGCCGAGCGTCGTTGCGATCGCGCCTGACGGCGCAGTCACCGTCGGCGAGCGGGCAGTCGAGATGGAACCGCATCTGACGGTCGAGCGCGACGGACGCGTGAGCGCGGTCGGCTTTGCCGGCGGCGAATACGGCGCCGTGATTCGATCGGTCAAACGCTATATGGGACTTGGCGGCGACGAAATCGCGCCCGAAGATCGCGCGCGCTACACCTTCGCCGACTTAAGCGGGCCGGTCGTGCGCTTTCAAATCGGCAAGCGCGTCTTCACGCCCTCGCAAATCTCCGCCGAAATTCTGCGCGCACTCAAGAGCGGCGCCGAACGCGCACTTGGCAATGACGAAAAAGTTGAGCGCGTCGTCATCACTGTTCCCGCCTACTTCAACGACGGCCAGCGCCAGGCCACCAAGGATGCGGGCCGCCTCGCCGGCCTCGACGTCGTGCGCCTGGTGAACGAGCCGACCGCGGCGTCGCTCGCCTACGGCCTCAACAAGATGGCGACCGGCAATGTCGCGGTGTTCGATTTCGGCGGCGGCACTTTCGACATCTCGATTCTGAGCATCAAAGAGGGAATCTTCGAAGTGCTCGCGACCAACGGCGACACGCATCTTGGCGGCGACGACATCGACCGCGCGATCGTCGATTGGATCCTCGCCGAACTCCCTCACACGCTCAAACTCGATCGCCACGTCTGGAACAGCGCGCGCATGGCCGCCGAGGACGCCAAGAAAAGCCTCACTGACGCCACCGGCACCGACGTCGTCGTCGAGCTCCCCGGCCATTCGATTCGCAAGCACCTGACCCGCGACGCGCTCGAGGATATGGCCGCGCCATTCGTTACGCGCACGCTCAAGCGATGCGAACTGGCCGTCGCCGACGCCAAGCTGACCCCGGCCGCAATCGACGCCGTGGTCCTCGTCGGAGGCTCGACGCGAATGCCGATGGTCCGCCGGCGCGTTACCGAGATGTTCCATAGAGAACCCCTCTGCTCGATAAATCCAGACGAAGTGGTCGCTTTGGGAGCCGCCGTGCAGGCTTCTGTGCTAATGGGCACACAAGGCGACATGCTGTTGCTCGACGTTGTTCCGCTGTCGCTAGGCATCGAAACGATGGGCGGTGTGATGGAACGTCTTATACATCGCAATACCACCATTCCGACCAGCGTAGCTGAGGGGTTTACAACGGCTGTGGATAATCAAACGCATGTTGATATCCACGTTTTGCAAGGAGAGCGAGAACTTGCTAAGGATTGCCGTAGCTTGGCGCGCTTCAAGCTGGGCCCGATTCAGGCGCAGCCGGCGGGTGTCCCACGAATCGAAGTCACTTTCCTCATCGATGCAAACGGGATACTAAATGTCAATGCGCGCGATGAGCGCACGGGCCGCGAGCACTCGATCGACGTCAAGCCCAGCTATGGCCTGACGGATGATGAAATCGAGCGAATGCTCGAAGAGGCCATCGATCTTGGGGAGCAGGATCTAGAAGAGCGCTTGCTGATATCGGCGCGCAACGACGCCGAGCAGATCCTGGGCGCGCTGCGCAAGCAGCTCGGGGAATTCGGCCGGCTGGTCCCGGATGGCGAGCGCGCGCGCATGGATGAGGTGGCGGAGCGGCTGGAGGCGGCCCGAACGGGAACCGATCGAGAGCTAATCGCAAAACTTGTCGAAGAACTGAACGAGGTAACTACTCCGTTCGCTGAGCGGATAATGGACGCGGCAATCAAGCTGGCGCTCGAAAAGAAATCAGTCGAGGAACTTTCCTAGCGGGATAGACGCAACGGAATTCAGACCAGGGACGTATATTTGAAATGGGACTCAAGTGGGACCAGGCCGAAGAGCTCGCGGAAGTACTGGCGGAAAACCATCCGGGACTGGATCCGCTCGACGCGCGGTTCACTGACCTGCGACAATGGGTTATCGACCTCGACGAATTCGACGACAACCGCGAAGGTTCAACCGAGGCAAAACTGGAAGCGATCCAGATGGCGTGGCACGAAATATACAAGGAACAGAACGAGGACGACTCTGAATAGGCGTAGAGGTGGCTACGTCCAAAACTTACGGGGAGGTGTGGGGCGGTGGAAGAAACACGCAGCACGACATTGAAGGCGGACAACGGAGAGAAGATGCAGGAAAAGGAAACACTGGACGAAAGATTGCCGGGGCTGTTCGAGCCTGACACGCTTTTGCCCATTCAATACTTCGAGGCGATGCGCAAGAAGCATCTGCTCGAGGGCGAAAAGCGGCTAATCCTGAGCGTGCTCGAGGACGCGATCGAATGCTTCATGAAGTGCATCGACGCGTCGACCAGCAAGGGCCAGCGGCTGTTCCGCGATGCCGACGAATGGATTGCGCACGAAGACAAGCGCTGGGTCTTCTCGTTCGATAACGTCTGCGACATGCTGGATATCAATCCCGAGTACATGCGGATGGGGCTGCGCAAATGGAAGGACAAGCGGCTCGACGCGATCGCACGGCGACGCGCACAAATGGTGCTCGAGGCCGAACGCGCAGCGGCCGAGGCCGCG
>DATNLS010000046.1:0-10123 GCA_035602775.1 Candidatus Acidiferrales bacterium
AATCTGGTGCTGGAGGCCGCTCGAACCAGTTTCGCGCGGAAGTGTAACAAAACCGATGCTCCGATTTCTGACTGCCGGTGAATCGCACGGACCCGAGCTGGTCGCGACGGTCGAGGGCGTGCCCGCCGGCTTCGACATCGACGTGACCGCGATTAACGCCGAACTCGCGCGCCGCCAGAAGGGCTACGGCCGCGGCGGCAGGATGCTGATCGAGAAGGACGAGGTGCGGCCGGTCTCCGGCATCCGCTTCGGCAAGTCACTCGGCAGCCCGATCACCTTCATCATCGAGAATCGCGATTTCAAGAACTGGGTCAAGAAGATGTCCGCCGATCCCGGCGACCGCGGCGCGGCGGAAATCGTCACGCGCGCGCGGCCTGGCCATGCCGACCTTGCGGGCGTGCTCAAATACAACCTGGAGGATATTCGCGACGTGCTCGAAAGGGCGTCGGCGCGCGAGACCACTGCGCGGGTGGCGATCGGCGGGCTCGCGAAGCAGATTCTGGTGCCGTTCGGAATCGACGTGATTGGCTACGTCGCCAGCATCGGCGGCACCGAGGCGAAGACTCACCACGAGTTGAGCATCGCGGAGCTGCGCCGAATCACTGAAGCGTCGCAAGTGCGGGTTGCGGATCCCGACGCGGAAAATAAAATGATCGCGGAAATCGACGCCTGCAAAAAAACCGGCGACACACTCGGCGGCATCGTCGAGGTGGTCGCGACCGGCTTGCCGGTCGGACTCGGCAGTCACGTGCAATGGGACCGCAAACTCGACGGACGCCTCGCCTTCGCGTTGCTCAGCCTGCAGGCCGCCAAGGGCGTCGAGCTAGGCCTGGGATTCACCGCGGGACGGATTCGCGGATCCGAACTTCACGACGAAATCGGTTACAACGCGGCGCAGCATCGGTTCACGCGCCACTCGAACAATTCCGGCGGCACTGAGGGCGGCATGAGCACCGGCGAACCGTTGCGGGTGCGGGTCGCGTTCAAGCCACTGTCCACCTTGATGCGTCCGCTGCGATCGGTCGATATCAAAACCAAGGCGGAAGCGGTCGGCGCGATCGAGCGATCCGACGTATGCGCGATTCCCGCCGCGGCCGTCATCGCGGAAGCGGTGGTCGCGTTCGAGCTCGCACAGGCTTTCCTCGAAAAGTTCGGCGGCGATTCGTTGACCGAGATCACGCGCAACTTCAAAGGGTTCGTCGAACAGGTCCGCAACTACTAAACTCAAGGGCCCTCGGCTCAAACGAGAACAAAATGAGGACGACGCGATGAACCAGCAGGAACGGATGGAGTTCGTGCGGTCCCATCGCACCGCAATCTTCGGCTACAACCGCAAAGCTGACGGGCCTTCGATGTCGATCGTTTACTACGTGATGGACGGCGACGAGATCCTGGTCTCCACGATGGCCGAGCGGGGCAAGGCCAAAGCGGTCCGGCGCAATCCGAAGGTTTCGCTGTGCGTGCTCGACGAAAAATGGCCGCCGACCTATCTGCAAGTCTACTGCGACACCGCCATCGAGACCGACCTCGAGGCCGCGACCGACCTGATGATGCGTATCGCGGGCGTGATGGCTGGGCAGCCGATGCCCGACTCGGTCCGGCCGAATATCAAACAGGGCGCGATAAACGAGCAGCGGGTCGTCTTGCGCCTGCGGCCGTACCAGACCTTCGAGACTCCGCCGCGCCACGTTTACACGCCCAAAGACACCGAGAAGCTGACTCACAGCCTGGGCGTGGCGCTTCCCTGGAAGTGAAGATCTACACTAAAGCTGCGTCGCCCAGTTGTGGCTACGCGTGCCGCGATCACCATGACGCCTAAACTGATCATCACGGGATTCATGGCCACCGGAAAAAGCTCGACCGGCCCGCTCGTCGCGCGGTGGCTCGGATGGGAATTCGTGGACGTGGATTCAGTGATCGTCGCACGCGCTGGAAAACCGATCGCGCAGATTTTCACCGATCATGGCGAGGCGCACTTCCGCCAGCTCGAACGCGAAGTGGTCGCACATCTTGCCGGCGATCCCCGGCGATGCCCCCATTGCCACGGGCCGTTTCCCGAAGTGATCGCGACCGGAGGCGGCGCGCTGGTTGACGAATCGAATTGCGCGGCGCTCAAGCGCATCGGCGTGATCGTGTGCCTGACGGGGCGGCCCGAAGTTATCGCGGCGCGCGTCGAACGGTCGAAGACGAAACGGCCGAAACTGACTGAGGGCGGCAAATCCACGCTGGAACGGGTGAAAGAGCTGATGGCCGAGCGGGCCGGCGCCTACGCCCGCGCCGACGTTCAAATCGACAGCTCCGATCTCACGGTCGAGCAACTGGCCGATCATGTTATCGCGGCTTTCGGCGCGCGCGCCGCGCGAAGGGTTCTGCCTCCAGCGTAGCGATGCGTACAATCCACGTAGAACTCGGGGCGTCGTCGCATGACGCCCACGTCGGCGCGAACATCCTCGACCGGCTGGGCGAACTCGCGCGCGGCGCGGGCCTGAGGCCCGGCGCATGCGCGGTCGTCACCGACGCGACGGTCGAGAAGCTTTATGCCGCGCGCGTCAACGACGCGCTGCGCAAGAGCGGTTTCCAACCCACTGTAATTTCGGTGCCGCCGGGCGAAGCGTCGAAGTCTCTCGCGACGCTCGAGCTGCTATACGATCGCATGACGGCGGCCACGCTTGACCGCAACAGTGCGGTGTTCGCACTCGGCGGCGGCGTGGTTGGCGATCTCGCGGGATTTGCCGCGGCGACTTTTCTGCGCGGCGTGCCGATCGTGCAAGTGCCGACGACGGTGGTCGCGCAGGTGGATTCCGCGCTCGGCGGCAAAACCGCTATCAACAATCGTCTCGCAAAGAACCTGATCGGCGCGTTTTACCAGCCGCGGCTGATCCTCGCCGACGTGGCCACGCTCGCGACGCTGCCGGACCGCGAGTTTCGCGAGGGTCTGGCCGAGGTGATCAAGTATGGCGCGATCATGGACGCGCCGATGATCGCGGACCTCGAGCGCGACCTCGACGCGATCATCGCGCGCCGGCCCGACCTGCTCGAACAAGTGGTCGCGCGATCGCTGTCGCACAAAGCCTATGTCGTCGGCGCCGACGAGCGTGAGAGCGGGCTGCGCAAAACCCTGAACTTCGGGCACACCGTCGGTCACGCCATCGAAGCGAGCGCCGGTTACGGCAACTATTATCACGGCGAGGCGGTCGCGATCGGGATGGTCGCGGCGTCGCGGCTGTCGAGCAAGTACGCCGGCTTCTCAGCCGACGAAGCGTCGCGGCTCCAGCGCCTGATCGAGCGCGCCGGCCTGCCGACCGCGATGCCCCCCGGATGGCGCAGCGACGACTTCCTCCGCGCGCTCGGCCTCGACAAGAAGCGCGCTGCGGGCGGAGTAGAGTTCGTGCTGCTCGACCGCCTCGGTCACTCGTTGACAAAAAGTCTGTCCCTTGACGACATCGTGTCACCTCTGAGTTAAGCTTCGGGTTGAATTTCCGAAATCAAGCACTAAAAGTGTTCTGCTGGTGACAAATTGTTACGAAAATATTGACTGGCTGCTTGGCCTGTCAACGGAGTGTTTAGTATGTACTAAGCAGCGTACGCAGGGCTGTCCCGGCCCGTACACCGTCAAGAGCTGTGAAGAACCGGCTAGACATGCGTAACGCGAAGGAGCCACATGGATCGATTCGATGAAATGAAAGGTAAGGTCCTGACGGTGCAGGATGTGTCCAACTACCTGCGGGTGCATCCGTCCACCATCTACCGCATGCTCAAGAAGAATATGTTGCCCGCGTTCCGGGTCGGCAGCGACTGGCGTTTCACGGTCGAGGCGATCGACAAGTGGCGCGCGTCGGTGGAGTCTGGCAGGACCACTGGCGCCAGCGACAACGGATGAGTTCGAAGTGATCGGATGACCTGGCTTGATGAAAATCGCGCCGGCACGCTAATCGCCAAAATGCCGGCGCCGATTTTCTACCGACATCGTAAGGATTCTTCTCTCTGCTAAACCTGCCCCGGCTTGGGCTCGTCGTCGTGGCCGAACAAGGACGCCAGGATGATCAGGACGACCCCAATCGAGATTGCGCTGTCGGCAACGTTGAACACGGGGTAGTTCAAGTCGTAGTAATGCGCGCGCATGAAATCGATCACGCGGCCGCGAATCGCGCGATCGATCAGGTTTCCCGCGGCGCCGCCGAGGATCAACGCGAACGCCACCGAATTGATCGACACGCGCTCGGCTCGCACCAGCATGACGGTCAGCACGATTATCGCGGCAATCGCCATCGACAGCAGAAACGCTGTGCGCACCCACGGCGGCGCGTCGGCCAGCATGCTGAACGCGGCGCCAGGATTCAGCGTGTAGGTGATGTCGAGGTAGTTGGGGACGATCGCGATACTCTCGTACAGCGCCATGTGCGCCTGCACGAACAGCTTGGTGGCCTGGTCGAGCAGGATCACGGGAATCGTGATCGCGCCGAGCAAAAACAGAAACGGCCTTCGCGGCGGCGCCGCCGCGGTCGATTCGCTCCCCGCTTCGCGTCCGGAGAGCACCCCGGGCAGTGGCTTCGCGCTCGATTGCTCGGGCATCGGCTAGGCTCCCACCACCGCGCGGCATCTCGCGTCCAGGGTCTCGCCGCCGGAGTCGTCGAAGTATTTCCAGCATCGCGCGCACTTCGCGCCCGACGCATGACGCCCGACCAGCGTGACCGCGGGATAGCTGGCGGCGCGCGCGAAACTGCCGTTGCCATCGAGGGCAAAATCCTCGCGGCCGTTCGCCTGTTGCCTGATTTCGGCCGCTTCGGCGTCGCCTAAAATCGCGACGTCCGAGACGATGAACAAATCTTTCAGCTCTTCGCGATACCGCTTTAGCGTCTCGGCCAGGCCGCTCTCGGAGCCACCGTCAGCTCCGAGACTGATCGCCGCGTCGAGCGGTGCGCCGATCGTCCCCGATTTGCGCATCGCCTCGAGCAGCTTCAGCGCTTCGTCGCGAACCTTCAGCAGCCGCTCCCATCGCAGTTCCTGCTCGTCGTCGCGCCACGACGGATTCGCCGGATGCATCGTCGTTAGATGCACGCTGTCGAGCCGATCCCCCGGCAGATACGAGTAAACTTCCTCGGCAGTGAACGGGATCAACGGCGCGAGCATCCTGACGAGCGCGTCGAGAATATGGAACAGCGCGGTTTGCGCCGATCGCCGCTCGCGCGATTTCTCCGCCGCGCAGTAGAGGCGGTCGCGCGCTACATCGATATAGAGCGAGCTCAAATCGACCACGATAAAATTCTGCATCACCTGGAACGCGGTCTGGAACTCGAACGCTTCGTAAGCGCGGCGCACTTCGCTCTTGAGTTTCTCCGTGCGCGCCAGGATGAAACGATCGAACTCGAGCATGTCCTTCAGTTCAACCGCGTCGCGCGCGGGATCGAAGTCCGCCAGGTTGCCGAGCACGAAGCGGCAGGTGTTGCGAATCTTGCGATACGACTCCGACACCGCATTGAAAATCGTCTGTCCGAGCGTGATGTCGCCCGTGTAGTCGAGCGACGCGTACACCAGCCGCAGCACGTCGGCGCCCATCCGCCCGGCCGCATCGACCGCGTCCTCCGAGTTGCCCAGAGACTTGGACATCTTGCGACCTTTCTCGTCGATCGTCAGGCCGTGGCTGATAATGTTTTTGAACGGCGCGGTACCGCGATCCGACACGGCGCAAAACAACGACGAGCTGAACCATCCGCGCGCCTGCTCGACCGCCTCGAGGTACGCGTCCGCCGGCCACTTCAGTTCGGGCCGCACGGCCAGCACGGCGGCTTGCGACGATCCGGAATCGAACCACACGTCGAGGATGTCTTCTTCCTTGAGAAAGACCGAGCCACCGCACTTCGCGCATTTAACGTCAGGAGCGACGAAGTCCGCCGCCGGCCGGCTGTACCACGCGTCGGAGCCCTCGCGCGCGAAAATTTCCTCGACCCGATCCATCGTCGCGAGCAGCGGCGCGACCTCGTCGCACTCTGCGCATCTGACCGCGGGGATCGGCACGCCCCACGCGCGCTGGCGCGAGATGGTCCAGTCGGGCCGCGTCTCGGTCATGTTGCGGATTCGATCGCGCGACCACGCGGGATACCACTTCACATTGTCGATCGCGTCGATCACCTTGCCGCGCAAACCATGATGATCGACGCTCACGAACCACTGATCGGTCGCGAGAAAAATCAGCGGATTGTGGCATCGCCAGCAATGAGGATAGCTGTGCGAGAAATTTTGCGCATGCAGCAGCGCGCCCTTCTCGCGCAATCTCTCGACGATCGACCGGTTCGCCTTGAAGACGTTCTGCCCCTCCCACTCGCCGCCGTCCCTCGTGAACACCCCGCTGCCGTCGACCGGGACGAACGGTGTGAGCCCATACAGTCTGCTCACCACGAAATCCTCGTAGCCGTGCCCCGGCGCGGTATGCACGAGGCCGGTGCCGGCGTCCGCGGTGACGTGCTCGGCGTACATCAGCTTCACGTCGCGCGTGAGAAAGGGATGCCGGAAAATATCCTGGCCGTCGTGCGCCTTGAGCGCGGCACGATCCAGCGGAATTCGTTTTTCAACGGTCAGCCCGCATTCCTTCTCGACCTGGTCCGCCAGTCGCGACGCCACCACGTAGTAGTGATCGGCAACCTTCAGCGCCACGTAGTCGAACGTCTCGTTGAGCGATATTCCGAGATTCGCCGGCAACGTCCACGGCGTCGTCGTCCAGATAACCGCCGACAGTTTGCCGGACTGGTGCGCCGATTCGAGCTCGGCGCGGTCGCTGGCTTCAGCAGCCAGCGCGCCTGCATTCTTTAAATTGGAGTTGAACGGGAACGCGACGTAAATCGACGGCGAAACGTGATCGCGATACTCGACTTCGGCCTCCGCCAGCGCCGATCGGCAGTCGAAACACCAATGCACGGGACGCAGGCCGCGATACACGTAGCCGTTCTCGACCATCTTGCGCAGCACGCGGATTTCCGCCGCGTCGTACTCGGGCGCCATTGTGAGGTAGGGCTTGAACCAGTCGCCGATACATCCCAGCCGCCGAAAGTCCGATCGCTGCAAATCGACCCACTTCTCGGCTTCGGCGCGGCACAGCTTGCGCAGCTCGAGCTTGGGTGTCGTGCGCATCTTGTCGCCGCCGAGATCGCGCTGCACTTTGTATTCGATCGGCATGCCGTGACAGTCCCATCCCGGCACGAACGGCGTGCGAAATCCCAGCATCGAGCGCGATCGCACGACGAAGTCCTTGAGAATTTTGTTGAGCGCGGTCCCCAGATGCACGCGCCCGTTGGCATACGGCGGCCCGTCGTGCAGCACCCACGATTCCGCATCTTTACGCGCGTCCATCAGGCGCGCGTAGAGGTCGAGATCGTCCCAATGCTTGAGCATCTCCGGCTCCCGCTTGGGCAGATTCGCCTTCATCGGAAAGTCGGTCCTGGGAAGTTTCAGGGTAGATTTGTAATCGGTCTCAGCCACTAGTTTTTCCAGTATTAAGATGCGTCAGATCAGATTAACGCACGCCGCAATCCTTCGCGAGTATCGAGTCTCAAGTCGCCGCCTTCAGGTAGCCGAGGATCTTCTCAAGCCTTTCAACTGGGCTGACGCATTCGAGTAATGCTTGCTGCTGCGCCAAGTCGATCTTCAAACGGCGCGCAATCACGTAGGGAAGGACGGCAGGATCTTCGATTTCTGTCCGAAAGAGGAAGATGTTCCTTTTGCGAGCTACATACGAACCAAGCACCGAGAAGATCGAGCGAATTAGCGCGCGCTCTCTCTTGGCTTGGTCGCTGTCGGAGAGGCCAATGCCTACAGAGTGCATTTTAAGGCGCTCGGTGTCCGCGACCTCTTCAACTTCCGCCCTATAGAACTGCTGATCGAACACGAACCGAGTGACTCTCGCACGCGTCAAGCCTTCGACCATGATTTTCGCCGCGCCCTCAGTCAAGCGCTCGTGTTTCGCAGCAAAGCGTGCTCGGCGGACTACAGTGCACAAGGTGCCGACCTCGTACATGTCTGTGGCACCAGGCTCCGCGACCGTCACGTCACGTTGGGCTACAAGCAAAACGAGAGCGCCTGCTGCAACTGCCTCGAGTGCGCCGATCGACTTCGGACGCCCGATATAGATGGGGTAAACCTCGTGCGGAAACGCGACTAGTCCTCGCAGCGGCACCAGCGGGACGAGGCGCGGAGCGACAGTCCGCATCAACTCGGCCCAGTTCGGGTAGCCATACTCGGTCGCGAGACGGCGCTGAGCGGCCGCGAGTTGCAGGCCCTCTTCCTTCGCCAACCGCTTGGCCTGTTTGCGGAGATTTTCCTCGGACGGATTTTGCGGCAGCCGCTTGCGCGGCCCGTGCGACGTGCCCATGACGAACCCCTTCCTTTTGCCCGGCGTCCGCTAACGGGCAGGAAAAGGTTTATGTTGATCGAGCAATCAGGGTGGGCTTGGCCCTCTCCGCGGACAGGTGGCCGCCTGACGGCCAGAAAAAATGGTAGTTCGCGTCCCGCCGCAACGCAAGAAATTCCCCCGATAGCAAGTATAGTTGGCAGTTTTAGGATAGGAGCAGAATCTTGAATCGCGCGCGAAAAATGCGCGCTGTAATCGGACCCTCACCTTGATCCTCTCCCTTACAGGGAGAGGGGAAGAAATGCATTCGGGGTCCACTTGTGTTACATGGGCCGAATGACGAAGCGCGCCAAAAGACCGCCCTGCATTATCGCCGCCGAGTCATGTCCGGAGACGAGTCATCAGTATCCGAACAGCGACGAATACACCGGTCATCAACGGAGCATCGGCAGAGCGGCCGGATTGCAGAAGATTGGCGTGAACCTGATGCGGCTGTCGCCTGGGGAGCGCAGCTCGTGGCCTCATGCCGAGGAGAAGGAGGAGGAGTTCGTTTACGTCCTCGAGGGCGAGGTTGACGCCTGGATCGACGGCGATATTCACGCCATGCGGCCCGGGGACTTCGCGGGCTTTCCGGCAGGGACCGGTATCAGCCATTGCTTCATAAACAACAGCGAGCTTGAAGTGCTGCTGCTGGTAGGAGGAGAGGCTTCAAGGCGCGACAATCGCATCTACTATCCGCTCCATCCTCAACGCCGCGCTGACATGCCGGCGAGCGAATGGTGGGAGGATGTTCCGAAGCACCCCTTGGGACCGCATGACGGGATGCCCGACGCGCTCCGACGGCGCAAAACCTAAGCCCCAACGCTTCCCGCGCGGGAAGGGGAACCGGAGGATAAAAACGAGTGCGCGCTCCTTCGCGTCCGTTTGAATCATGAGGCTGGCCTCCATATCATTTCTTGCTCATCATTTGATCGCAGTATCATAGAAAGAAATTATGGCACTTAGAAAAGTTACTTTTTTCGATAAGGAAGGGACCACGCTCGTGAACGTGGACGACGACGGTCAGGCGAAGCCGGCCGTGATGGGCGTGCGATGGGTCAATCCCGACACGTTCGAAACGATTCGTGTCGTTGGCGGCAAACGCACCGGGCCGAAGAACGAAGTGCTGATGGAAATCCCTCCGACGCTCGACACCAGCGCGTTCGCAATCGAGGACCTGCCGCCGCCCAAGGTCAAGGAAGAGCTCAAGGAGCTTGACGCGCCGGTCACGCCGAAGCCGGCGGACAAGCCGTGACCGAACTCGGCCCGGGCGCGCTCGCGGGCCTGCGCGTCCTCGACCTTACGGGTCATCGCGCACAATTTTGCGCGCGGCTGCTGGGCGACATGGGCGCCGACGTAATCAAGATCGAACCGCCCGCGGGCGACGACGCTCGGCGCATCGGCCCGTTCCTCGACGATCTGCCGCATCACGATCGCAGCCTGTTTTTCTGGTTCTACAATCTCAACAAGCGCTCGCTGACGCTCGACCTCAAACGTTCGCGCGGCGCAGACATTTTTTTGCAGCTCGCACGTTCCGCCGATGTCGTAATCGAGAGCTTCGCCGCCGGCACGATGGATCAGCTCGGGCTCGGCTGGGACATTCTCCATCGCGAGAATCCTGCGCTCGTGCTTTGCTCGATTGCGCCGTTCGGCCAGACCGGGCCGTATCGCGATTTCGTCGCCGACGACACCGTGCTGAGCGCGCTCGGCGGCATGCTCTACGTCAACGGCTTTCCGAATCAC
>DATNLS010000114.1:0-8444 GCA_035602775.1 Candidatus Acidiferrales bacterium
TGCGGCCGTCGCGGCGATCCTCGCGCGCGGCGCGAGCGGCGCGGGGCAACAGGTCGAGGTCTCGCTGCTGGCCGGCGCGTTCTCGCTCCACACCGGCGGAATCCTGCGGCACGAGAAAATGACAGCGCTCTATCACGGCCCGCAGGATCCTCTCGGCCCGATTCCTGTCTATCGCCTGTTCGAGGCCGCCGACGGCAAATATTTGTTCGCCGCCTGCGGCAACGCGACCTTCTGGGGCAAGTTCGCGATTGCGATCGAGCGTCCGGAACTGGTCGGCGATCCGAGGTTCGAAAATGCGCCGTGGGGAATCGCGGCCGAGCACTGGCAGCCGCTCAAGGACATCGTCGAACCGATCATCCGCACGCGTCCGCGCGAAGAATGGCTGAGCATCTTGCGCGAGTCCGACGTTCCATGCGCCCCGGTGATGACGCGGCAGGAGTTTATCGAGCATCCGCAGACGCGGGCGCTCGACATGCGACGAGAGATCGACGACCCGACGCTCGGCCGCATGATTCAGATGGGAATCCCGGTGTTTCTCAACGAAACTCCGGGCGAAATCACTGGTCCCGCTGCCGATCCCGGCGACGATCGAGCAGCGCTGCAATGGCTCCAGGAGCCAGCGCGCTACGCTTCGGTGAAGGACGATCGGCGCGTCAGCGAAAAGCCTCCGCTCGACGGCGTCACCGTGCTTGACTTCGCCAGTTACATCGCGGGTTCGTACGGGCCGATGATCCTCGCGCAACTCGGCGCCAAAGTAATCAAGATCGAAAGCCTCGAGGGCGATTCGTTTCGCCATTTCGGTTTCGGCTTTCTCGGCTGGAACCAGGGAAAGCGCGGCATCTCGCTCAATCTTGCGAGCGCGGAAGGCCGCGAAATAATTCACGGCCTCGCCGACAAGGCGGACATCGTGGTCGAGAATCTGCGGCCGGGCCGGATGCGCAAATTTGGCTTCGATTACGAAAGTCTGGCGGCGCGCAACCCGCGCATCATCTATATGTCGGTCAATGCGTTCGGAAATCGCGGGCCCGAGCACAATCAGCCGGGCTTCGATCCGCTGCTGCAAGCGCGTTCGGGCGTGATGGCGGCGCAGGGCGGCCACCACGGGCATCCGGTGTACCTGACGTGCGCGATTTGCGATTACGGCGCTGCGATGCTCTCCGCGTTTGGATGCGTGCTCGCGCTGCGTGCGCGCGAACTGACGGGTCGCGGGCAATTCTGCGAGACCTCGCTGCTGCAATCGGCGATGGCGTTTCAGGCCGGCGAATTCGCGTTCTATCCCGGCAGGCCCGACATGGAAAACGGCAGCCCCGAGAATCGCGGCCGCTCGGCCCTTTCGCGCGCATACCAATGTCGCGACGGCGACTGGCTATTCATCTCGCTATCCGATGAAACTCAGTGGGCCGCGCTACTGACTATTCTGCCCGGGCTGCCGAATAGCAACTGGGAGACGGCCTCTACCGAGCCGAACGAGGGTTCGCTCGCGGAAGCACTCGCAACACAATTTGCGAAGCTCGAGCGCGACAACGCACTTGCGGCGTTGAAATCATCCGGGGTGCCGGCGACGCAGATAAATCATTCCCGTGAGTTGTTCGACGATCCTCAGGTCGTCGCCAACGAACTGACAGTTGAATTGTCGCATTCGCAGTGGGGCCGCGTGAATCAAACCGGGATGCTGACAAAGTTGTTCGCGACTCCCGGCACGATCGACCGCGCAGCTCCCCTGCTGGGCGAGCATACCGACGAGATCCTGCGCGAATACCTGGGCTACTCGACCGGCCAAATTGCCGCACTGCGCGCGGCCGGCATCGTCAAGTGATCGATGGATCCCGAAGCCGCCGCCGTCATCAAGCCGCATCTATTGGCGCGCGAGGAACTGCTGTGGTGCGGACGCCCGCATGACACGGCGGCGCTTCGCTGGCGCGCCGGCGTGATTATCGCGGTCGGAATCGCGGCGCTCGCGATGCGTTCATTGCCGCTCGACTCGAGTCTGGCCGACCGCGCCGACGCGAACTCGATTCTGCTCGCAGTCATCGTCGGGGTTTTGATCGCCGAAGCGATCGTGTTCCACACCTATCTTTCGAATACGTTCTACGGCGTCACCGACCAACGCGTCATCATCGTGTCCGGATTGTGGGAGCCGGAGGCCGTCGGCGTCCTGCTCGACCGGCTGAACACTCCGCAGCTCCGCGTCCGGCGCATCCATCGACATATAGAATTGCGCACCCCCACTGAGCAGTATCAACCGGGTTATGTGCCGTTCACCAACCCTTCGATTGCGCCGGAGTGGCTCGGGGCCGAAAGCTACAAGCTGCTCGCGCTGGAAGAGCCGCTGCGCGTACGAGACTTGATAGTCGAATCCGCGCGCAAACTGGAATTGTGAATCCGTGCGTGAATCGCGAGATTGATCGTAAACCAGAGGAGGTCAACCTTCATGGAGTCAACAGACTCCGCCAACTGGATCCTGGTCACCGGCACTTCGAGTGGAATCGGCCGCGCGGCAACCTTTACCCTGGCGGAAAACGGTTACTGCGTCCTGGCCGCGGTGCGGAAGCAGGAAGACATCGAATCGCTCCTGGCCGAGGCGGGGACGCGCCGGGTTGTGGGATCCGTCGAGCCGATCATTCTGGATGTGACGGATGCCGGTCAGATCGCGGAGGTAGTGGAAATTGTCAGGGCCAGAATCGCGGCCGGAGGCAGGCTCCACGCAATCGTTCACAACGCGGGCGCGCAATTGGCCGGGCCGATCGAGACAATGCCGCTGACTGAGTGGCGGTCCCAGTTCGACCTGCTTTTCTTCGGCCCGATTGCTCTTACCCAGCAGCTCCTTCCGCAACTTCGCGCCTCGCGCGGGCGAGTTATCAACGTGACCTCAATCGGCGGGATAATGCCGGGTCCGATGATTGCAGCCTACCAGGCGGCGAAGGCCGCGTTCGAGGCGGTGAGCGACTCGATGCGAATGGAGTTCTCGCCATTCGGCGTTCATGTCTCCGCCATAGCTCCCGGGGCCATTTCCACGCCGATGCTCAACCGGTCCTCCGACCAGCTCAACAGGATCGCGGATGCCCTGCCGAAAAGCCTTCAGCCCGTCTATGCGGATACCCTCCGCGCGTTCGCGAAGACTGTCGCGTCCGCCCAAAGATTTTCAACCTCTCCGGCGAAGGCATCGCTGACGATCCTTCGGGCGGTGACGGCGCCCCGTCCCCGAACCCGTTACCTGATCGGGACGGACGCGAAGCTCTTCGCGTTCCTCAAGCGCAACCTTCCCGACCGTTGGATGGATGCGATCACCTTCCGGCTGGTTGGTCTGCCGCGGCGGGTAAAGCACCAGGAGGGTGAGTCAGTCGAATACACGCACTAAACGATCCGTAGATAATCCGGCGAGGGCAGGGGCGGGAATTTTGCCGCCGGGATCGTCTGGTACCAGTAGGCAACACTTGCGATGTCGTCTTGCAGCGGCAGGAACTCCGCGCCCTTGCGCGGATCGCCCATCCATCCGAGCGCCTGGATCGTCACGCGCAGGTCGCGCTTGAACCTGATTGGGTCCGCGATATGCCAGCGGTACATTCCGAATCGCTGCTGCGAGGCGTACAGCCCGTCGGGCCGAATCACTTGCGGCAATCCCGCGTAGGGGGTGGTGAACTCGCGATAGCCGCCGTTTTCCTTGCCCACATCGAAGTTGTAGGAGCCGCAGAAATAATCCTCGGTGCCGGTGCCGCAGATGGTCGGAAACTCGGCGTCGCCGTCGATGAAAAACTTTATCTCACCTTCGCCCCACCATCCGCTGTTGTGAACTCCCCACGCCATGTAGGTGCCCACGTATTGCCCACGCCCCGTCACGCCATCGAGAATTGTGTATACCTCTTTGTACGGCAGCGGATTGACGCGCCGGAACTGAGCATGGAAGTAGGCAGCATCAGTAGGTATTTCAGTGAGTACATAGTTGATCTGGTAGAATAGTATCATTGCCGCGTCCGCAGTATTGGTCATGGTAATCAGGCAGCGATTGCGAAATGGCATTTCCCAATAGCAATTGAAGGCGCTGCCGGGATTCACACAAACCGCCAGCGACGACACCTGCGCATATTTGTTCCATCCGCAGGCGAAAAAATCGCCGACCGGGCATTCCACGGACGGATCCGGCGAGCCGTCCCAGTAAATCCTCAGGATGCTCGAACGCCACGGCCCGGTCGGAGTCATCCAGATTTGCGCGATCGCGCCCGCGCCCGCGATATCGGCGAGCACTTTCACTTCGCCCGGCTCGATGACGACATAGGGCGCGACCTTCCATCCGCGGCCAAGTTTGCGCGCCGGACTTTTGGCCGGGTCGGGCAGCGCTATCGCGCCCTTACCCTTTTCGCCCGTCGGGTTTTCGGGACTTATCGAGCGGCTCTCCGCGTTCGACAGAATCGCGAGATTACCCATGTGCATGCCGAGTCCGTTGAACGATGCCATCGCGAGCGCCTCCTTAATGCGAGCCGCGCAATTCTAGTCAGACCGCGTGAAAATGCGGAAGGATTGGAGACGCTTACAATTCGAGATCGACGGTGACGAAATCGTGATCGGATACGCGGCGCTTCAGAATCGGCGACCGCGGCGTGAGCACCGACGCCGTTCCTGCGATTGGACGAAGATCGCGGACGGCCAGCCAATCGAGTTTTGGTCTCATCGATCGCGGAATCAATCCGGAAAAGGTAAAGGTCGGGCGATTGGCGACGTTGACGCCGTCGAGCTCGAGACCGTGCTCGCGCAGGTGATCGAACAGAGGCTCGTAGGCCTGGGGCGCGCGGAACCGCTGCGGGTTGGTGATCATTTGCCACACCGTCGTCATCATCGACGCGCGGTCGGATAGCTCGGTGGTGGTGGTGTTCAAGTCGCCGCCGAAAATCATGCGGCCGGCCGTCGGAAACGACTCCAGGTAATCCGCCATCTGGCGTGCGCGCGCGGCGGGCGTGCAGCGGCTATGCAGATGCGCGACGCCGATTGAAATTTCCGCTGCGCCGAATTTCACCCGGGTGATCAACCCGGTCGGGCCGCCGACGCGCGTCACGCCGCGGTCGCGCCTGGGCAACACCCGTGGCGGACGCGGATTGTACATCGCGATCGCCGCTACGTCCTCGAACGGCGCCGAACTCAGAATCGCATTGCCCATGTACGTTTCGATTTCGCTGCCCGTGAGTCTAAGTGCGAACTCACGAACGTACGCGCAGCTCATCCCGAGCGCCGCGCCGAGCTCTTCCGCTACGTCGCGACCCACCGCTCGCCGCCTCAGTCCGGCATTAACCTCGCACAGCAGGATCACGTCGGCGCCCGCGAGCGGCTTGCGCTGGAGACACGCAAGGATTTCGCGGAAGCGCCGGCCGCCAGCGGCGTTGAGCAGCACAACGCGCAGCCGCGAGCCCGCGTGGCGCCCCGATCGATTCACGATGACAGGCGGAAAAAGCGGCGTCGGCCGGGCACCAGCCGCGGTAAATTCGAGCGCGTCGCGATGCATCGGCAGGAGCTAGTCGGTCAATTCCTTTTGCAGATCCTTGAACGTCGTAAGCGGCGGCGTGCATGTACGATCGCGGCAGACGTAGGCAGTCACGTGACCGTCGAGCTGGCGCTTGTCGCGCACCTGTTCGGGGATGAACCCGGCTTGAGTGTCCGCCGGATCGGCGACGAAGATCGCAAGATTCGGAACGTAGATGAGGCCGAGCCGCTCGATCCATTCGAGCAGTTCGGACGAGTTGCGGCTGCCGACGAGCACGATTTCTGTAGGACTGCGCTGATAGAGGTCCACCGCCTCGAGCATGTGCGAGAATCCGAAGGGCTGCTTCTCGATGAACTCGCGGAACAGCTTGAGCGTGCGCTCCGCCTCGATCCGGTAACGCTCGTCGCCGGTGTAGCCGTACAGCCGCAGCAGCGCCATCGCGGCAGCGCTGTTGCCCGACGGGGTGGAGCCGTCGAACGCCGCCTTCGAGCGCATGATCAGCGCCTCGTGATCGTCGGAGGTGAAATAGAAGCCGCCCTTTTCCCGGTCGATGAACCGCTCGAGGATCACGTCGGCAAGCGTGCGCGCATGCGCGAGGTACTTCGGGTCGAGCGACGCTTCGTACACGTCGAGCATCGCGCCCGCCAACTGCGCATAATCCTCGAGGTAGGCGTTGTGCCGCGCGACGCCGTCCTTGAACGAGCGGCGAAGCGCGCGCCCATCCCACATCGTCGTCATGATGAAATCGGCCGCACGCTGGGCCGCCTCGAGATACCGGCGCTCGTGCAACGCGCGATATCCCTCCGCGAACGCGCCAATCATCATCGCATTCCACGCCACCAGGATTTTTTCGTCGCGCCCCGGCTTCACCCTTTGTTCGCGCGCTGCGAACAGCTTCTCGCGAATCTCGCGGATCTTCGACGCCATGTCGTCTTCGGAAATTTTAAACATCCGCGCCGCGTCGGCCAGCTCGATCGTGCGATGCGGAATGTTCGCGTCCTCGAAGTTGCCGTCGATCGAAATGTCGAAATAGCGTTCCGCTACCGCGCCGAGCTCGGGACCGACAACTGCGTCGACCTGCTCGGGCGTCCAGACGAAGAATTTCCCCTCCACACCTTCGCTGTCGGCATCCTGCGCCGCGTAGAAACCGCCCTCGGGACTCGTCATCTCGCGCAAAACGTAATTGAAAATTTCGCGCGCGACGCCGAGAAACTCCGGTTCATTCAGCGCGCGTCCGGCGTCGAGGTACAGACGCGCGAGCAGCGCGTTGTCGTAAAGCATTTTTTCGAAGTGCGGCACCAGCCAGCGCTCGTCGACGCTGTAGCGATGGAATCCGCCGCCGATTTGATCGTAGATTCCGCCGCGCGCCATCTTCGACAGCGTGTGCCGAACCATCTCGGCCATCGATTCGTCGCCGTCGGCCGCATGCACGCGAAGAAACAGCGAGAAGACGAACGTGTTGGGAAATTTCGGCGCCTGCCCTAGTCCGCCGTTGATACTGTCGTAGTGCGTGGCGAGCGCGCGCGCCGCCTCTACCGCCAAGCCAGGCTTTAGGTCGCCGTCGGTTGGAACGTAGTTGGTCAGCGCGCCGAGCGCTTCAGTCAGCTTCTCGAGATTGTTGGTGACTTCCTTCGCCTTGTCGCGATAGGCCTGCGAGACCGCCACGAGGATTCGCGGGAAGCCGGGCATCCCATTCCGATCCTCGGGCGGATAGTAGGTGCCGCCGAAAAACGGGCGCCCGTCGGGCGCGAGGAACATCGTCAACGGCCATCCGCCGCGCCCCGTGATCAGCTGCACCGCATCCATGTAGATCTGATCGAGGTCGGGGCGCTCCTCGCGATCGACTTTGATCGGGACGAAGTTCTCATTGATCAGCCGCGCGATCGCATCGTTCTCGAACGACTCGCGCTCCATCACGTGGCACCAGTGGCAGGCCGAGTAGCCAATCGACAGCATGATCGGCTTGTTCTCGGCTTTCGCGCGCGACAGGGCGTCGGGACCCCACGCATACCAGTCGACCGGATTGTACGCATGCTGGCGCAGGTACGGGCTCTGCTCGTTGATCAACCGGTTCGGCTTGGCGCCGGAATGAGTTTCGGGATTTTTCGACTGGCTCATGAATCTCGCATCATCCTATCTGCCTCGCCGCGCTCTGTCATTCCGCGGATGCGACCGTATGGCAGAGCATCGAGTGCGCCAGTTACAATTCGCTTCTATGACATCTGCTTCCGTACCGCGCGACTCGGCCGCATCGCAGCACGCGGCCGGCGACGATTCGCGATTCGGCCTGCGCGCCGCTGTCGTCCTGATTCTCGCCGCGATTCTCTTCTTCGCTCGCCTCGGCGCGCGCGCGTTGTGGTCGTCGGAATTCCGATGGGCCGAAATTGCGCGCGAGATGCTGGTGACGCACAACTACTTCTGGCCGACGATCAACGGTCACGTTTATTACGACAAGCCGCTTGGATCGTATTGGCTGGTAATTTTTTCGGCACCGTTCACAGGCGGCCTCAACGAAGCGGCCACGCGACTGCCCTGCGCTATCGCTGGGCTGCTCGCCGTGTGGCTGCTCATGCTGCTGACGCGACGCCTCTACGACGCTCGTACCGCAATACTCTCGGGCGTCATCCTCGCGACCAGCTTCAGCTTCGTATTTTTTTCGCGCGACGCGAGCGCCGACGTCGAGACGATCACCGGCGAACTCGCCGCACTGCTGCTCTTCAGTCACAACGAGGAGCGCGGCGGCGGAATGTGGGTCGTCGGCCTGTGGCTGATCATGGCGGCGACATCGCTCACGAAGGGACTGCTGGGATTCGCGCTGCCGCTGTTGATGATTGGCGCATACTCATGCTTGCGCGACGGTTGGGCGCAACTTTCTCAGGAAATTCTCCGCGGCTCGGTGACTGACCGCGTACGAAAACTGATCGAACGCAATCGATGGTTCTTCAATTGGTACACCGTCGCCGGCATCGCCGTC